>JBCBRD010000060.1:0-16489 GCA_039819885.1 Pseudomonadota bacterium | reverse complement strand
ATCGACAATGTCTTTCTTGTGTTCGCCTGCGGAAGCACCAACCAGGGGTACGGCCAAGAACGCGGCGACGACGACGGCTTTCAATGCGGTTAGCATGCTCGATCCTCATCTAGAGATGTGACGTTGTCATTTTTCGATGGCGACGGTGTGGGTCGTCTGCCACTGGACCGTAAATGGCGTGCCGAAATCAACCGTGAAGTGAGGGTCGTCTTGCCAGATTTCTTCCAGCCAGCGATCCCAATGATCGGTGTCGAAGTGCAGATAGGCTTAGTCATAAAGGGCCTTCTTAATATTCTTCCTGAAGAAGACCGCGCGCTTCTTCAAGTTCTTCCGGCGTATTCGCGTTGAAAAACGGATCGATGCTCCGTTGCCCAACCTCAACCGGTTCAAATTCGACGACGAACGTACCATGCCGGTCTGTCCACTGCAGCACCTTCCGAACACCATCGTTGAGAGCCGCCTCAAGGTCATCCGCAAGATGGATCGGCCACAGCCCGATAACTGGGTGCTTCTGGCCATTTGATGCAGCAAGAATGATGGCGTTTGGCCCGTTATTGGAGCGTTCCGTTGCAAGCCGGGACACCAAGTCTTCCGGTAGAAACGGTGCATCGCTGGAAACAGTCACAATGTAAGTACAGTTCGGCGCAGTGTCAGCCGCCCACCGCATACCAGCCAGAACACCGGCTAAAGGTCCGACAAACCCCTCAACCGGATCGCAAACCACGGGAAGCTCGAATGAGGCAAAGCGCGAGGGCTGGCCGTTTGCATTGATAGCCGCGCATTGAACTTGAGGGGTTATGCGCTCAATCACCCTGCCGATCATACTCTGCCCAGCAACATCCAGGAGCCCTTTGTCCCCGCCTCCCATGCGCCGCGACAGCCCACCCGCAAGCACGACGCCGGCAATCGTTTCATTCATGTTGGCACTCGATTTCATCTACTTTGCGCGTTTTGGCGTTTATATCAGCAACACAACCGAAGACCTCGAAAAAGACACGTGGCGCCACCAAATGACCGACCCTTTCACCAAGATTCGCGGAAAGATCTCAAACGAGCAATTACTTGAGAAAATCTTTGACGGGCAGGTCCTCATCGTATCCGGACTGCAGCCTGTCGACGACGTTATAGGCATCGCTCGATCCATCATTTCTGGCGTGTTCGAGAGCCGCGAAGGTGATGTGCCAGACTGCAACTTACCAGCAGCGGAACTGAAAGCGCGCAATTTTGAATTGCGCCGTCGATTTGACGAAAGCCAAACAGCACGTGCAGCCTTTGAAGCAGCAATCGAGCAGGCGGGTTTGGACACGACGAACACGTACCGCGACAGGCTCATTCTGCGCGTTTCAGCACCCGTCGAAACACTGCGCCGCGACCCAGCAGTCACCTTGCCCGCCCATCGCGATACCTGGGGGTCCGGCTTTATGGGGCAGATCAACTGGTGGCTCCCAGTATTTCCGTTGCTGGCAGAAAACACAGCCATCCTCTACCCCGGTTATTGGAAAACGCCGGTTGCAAACAACGCGCAGGGTTGGGACTGGAGGCAGATGAAACATGATCCAGATTATCCCCCACTCCCGACAACCGATAAGCTGCTTCCAAACGCTGAGGCAGTGCCCTTGATGTTGGAACCGGGTCAAATAGCAGTCTTCGCCGGTGCACACTTACACGCCACGCGTCCAAACATGTCAGACGCACCGCGGTTCTCAGCCGACACCCGTACCGTCGACCCTGAGCATGAGCGTTTAGGTATTGGCGCGCCGAATGTGGACCATGCCGCCCTCGCACCTGCCACACCCTGGTTTAAGAAATTCAGCACCGGCGCGCGCATGCCGAAGTTGGCTGCTTGAGTAGAACCAGATGACAAAAAGATAATGTTGGAAATGCCAACTAGCACCCTGGCGATTTGATTTCGGCACGCCATTTACGGTCCAGTGGCAGACGACCCACACCGTCGCCATCGAAGAATGACAACGTCACATCTCTAGATGAGGATCGAGCATGCTAACCGCATTGAAAACCGTCGTCGTCGCCGCGTTCTTGGCCGTACCCCTGGTTGGTGCTTCCGCAGGCGAACATAAGAAAGACATTGTCGATACAGCTGCCAAAGCTGGCAAATTCAACACCCTGGTTGAAGCCGTAAAAGCTGCGGGATTGGTGGAGACACTCAAGGGCGAGGGCCCGTTCACTGTGTTCGCACCAACCGATGCAGCGTTCGGCAAACTCGCAACCGGTCAGTTGGAGGATCTGTTGAAACCCGCAAACAAGGCAGAGCTGAAACGGATTCTGACGTATCACGTCGTCCCCGGTAAGGTCATGGCCAGCGACATTGCAGGCAAGACAACCGATGCTGGGACGGTCGAAGGTCAGGTACTGAAAGTTGACGCAACCGGCGACTCCGTCAAAGCCGGCGATGCGATCGTCACGAAGACCGATATCCTTGCGTCAAACGGCGTGATCCACTCGATCAACAAGGTTTTGATCCCAGGCGAAGCGACACCTAAATCGGGTTCGTAAACGCGTTGGTTTAGTAGCAAGTCAATCGCGTCGTTGAACGCGTTTCCAGAACGCCCCGATTGCACACGCAGTCGGGGCGCTTTTTATACTTCAGTCAGCGTCTGCAAAACTGCCTTTGCGCGCATGCTTTTTGCTCTCGTCGCCTGCGCCACTCACATCGGCATCAAATACAATCCGGTCTTCGCCAGCCAGACACACAAACCGCTGCCCGCGCGCCCGGCCAATCAAAGTCAAACCGGCTTTCCGAGCTAAGTCCACGCCCCAGGCAGTAAATCCAGATCGCGAAACCAAAATCGGAATCCGCATCTTCACGCATTTGATCACCATCTCAGACGTGAGCCGACCGGTCGTGTAGAAGATCTTGTCTTCTGGCGCGATTTTGTCGATGAGCATTTTACCGGCAATCTTGTCGATGGCATTATGCCGACCAACGTCCTCCATGTAGATCAGCGGTCGGTCCTCATCACACAAAACACACCCATGGATGGCGCCCGCCTTGAGATACAAACTGGGCTCGGTATTGATCTTCTTCGTCAGCGAATAAAGCCATGACGTTTTGAGCTGTGCAGTCTTGGACAGCGAGATCTGATCGAAGTCTTCCATCAGGTCTCCAAACACCGTGCCCTGCGCGCACCCGGATGTCTGGATCTTTTTCTTTAGTTTGTCTTCGTAGTTTGTTTCCCGCGCAGTGCGAACCACGACGACACCGAGATCGTCGTCGTAGTCGATGGCCGTGATATCATCGTCAACCTTCAGCATGTTCTGGTTGAGAAGATAGCCAACCGCCAACAAGTCAGGATGATCGCCAATCGTCATCATTGTGACGATCTCGCGTGCGTTCAGGAACAGCGTGAGGGGCCGTTCTGTGACCACGTCGATCTCTGCAACTTGACCGTTGTGATCAAGACCAGTGACCCTCTCTGAGAGCCGTGGATCATCTGGTGTCGGGCGAACGGCAAATTCTTCCATGATTCAGGTCCGTTATTGGGCTTTTTGTGCGGCTTTGGCTCGTGGTGCGGCTGGTGGTAGCCAGGGCCTTTGCTATAGTCTACTCATTCGATCAAGTATTGGCCAACACACGACGTTGCGAGCAGCGCTGCACCGCCTAAAAATCCGGTGGTTCAGCCACCATGTCTTAGCAACCGTCGCGACCGCCGACATACAACAAGCATCGGGCCCCGCCGGAAAACGACCGGGACCATCAATGGAGACGACAATGACGATATCGAAGACGCTCATTCTGGATGAATTGCGCCGCGTAAAGGGGCCGGATCTGGAGGGCAATATCGTCGATCTTGGTTTGGTATCTGAGGTCTTGGTCAACGAAGGCCGCGTCTATTTCTCCATTACCGTCCCACCCGCAAAAGCATCGGATCTTGAACCGATGCGCAAGGCTGCAGAGCAGGTGGTTGGCGGAATTGACGGCGTTGCAGGTGTGGTTGCCGTGTTGACAGCCGACGCAGCCGCAGGCGGTGCACCACCGGCTTCACCGGTTGCCGCTCCCGCACCGGTTACAAACGGCGCAAACGGTGCATCGAACGTGCACGAGCATCCCCGCGTTCAAGAAGCGCGTGAGCGTCAAGAGCAGCAGAAAAGCGCTCCGCCACCAGCAATCGGCACATCGGGCAACCGCCCAGAAGCAGCTGGCGTCCCAGGCGTCCGTCACTTGATCGCAGTCGCGTCCGGCAAAGGCGGTGTCGGCAAATCCACGACAGCTGTTAACCTTGCACTCGGCTTCCAGGCCATGGGTCTGAAGGCTGGCATCCTTGATGCAGATATCTACGGACCGTCACAGCCGCGCTTACTCGGCCTCACCGGCCGCCCAACACCATCTGGCAACGGCAACGCACTTCGCCCGATGGAAGGTTATGGCTTGAAAGCCATGTCCATGGGCTTTCTGGTTGACGAGGGCACACCGATTGTCTGGCGCGGCCCGATGGTCGTTTCCGCCCTGAACCAGATGTTGCGCGAAGTTGATTGGGGAACGCCGGGTAAAGAACTCGACGTCCTGGTCATTGATATGCCGCCTGGCACAGGAGACGTGCAATTGACGATGGCGCAGCAGGTTCCGCTGTCAGGTGCCGTTATCGTTTCGACCCCACAGGACCTCGCTCTGATCGATGCCCGTAAGGGCCTCAACATGTTCCGGAAGGTCGACATCCCCGTCCTCGGGATCATTGAGAACATGTCCTACTTCATCTGCCCTGAGTGCGGTCATGAGAGCCACATCTTCGGCCATAACGGCGCAAAGGTCGAAGCAGACAAACTCGGCGTCCCGTTCCTGGGCGGCATTCCGCTCCACATGGATATCCGCGCCAAGTCAGATGCCGGTCAGCCAATCACGGCCACCGAACCCGATAGCCCACATGCACAGATGTACCGCGAGCTGGCCGCAAAAGCCTGGACTGAAGTACAGGAGCACTCCGGCAACGCTGTCAAAGTGCCAAAACTCGACATCAAGGAAGATGGGGCACTTTTGACCGTCGACTTGGAAGGCGGCGCAACCCACGATCTCACAGCAGAGATGCTGCGTGTGATGAGCCCGTCCGCAGAAGTGCAGGGTCACTCACCTGATCAGCGCGTGACGCTCGGCAAGAAAAAGAACGTCAAGATCATGAAGCTGGAGCCCATCGGAAACTACGCCGTAAAGATCCACTTTGACGACGGCCACAACACTGGCCTGTTCGCCTGGACATATCTCGACCTGCTCGGGACTGAGAAAGATGAGCGCTGGGCGACTTACCTGTCCGAATTGGAAGCCAAGGGCCTGACGCGGGAGTAATCTGCTGGGTCAGGAGCAATCAAAGTGATGCTGCAGCCTCCAATGCTGACTGCGAGATTTGTTGCAGTGCTAGCAGCAAGCTGCGCCGTCGCCGCCTGTGGGGCAACAGCGCCAGCCACGACAACGTCAGCGCTCGCACCCGCAGGCGAAGTCGCGGCGGTCGGCAATCTGACCGCGTCGCAATCGGCCCTCGTCAAGGACGCCATCCAGAAAATGGTTGAGCGGCCAGACACGGTGAGATTGTCCGCTGTCACGGCCAAAACACTTCCCGGCAAAGAAGGCCTACATGTTTGTGGCTACGTCGCCGGTGGTGGACTGTCGAACGAGACACCGTTTTATGTCGAATTACGCGATGAAGCTGGTCAATGGAAATCCCATCGCGGCCAAGTCGGCGCAGACCCCGCCAAACGCGCTAAAGTTCGCTTCGTCTGCCGCCACAACGACGCGGGTTGAACCAACGCGCGTGCGAAAACCGGTTTCCAAAGGACACTAGTCCTTTGGCGGGTGAAGGGCAGAGCCCTTCTAAGCCTTCTTTTTCGCAGGTGAAGCTGTCTTAGCGGCTGCCTTTTTCGCCGCCGGTTTCTTAGCCGCAGCTCGTTTGGCCGGAACCGAGCCTGTCGCTTTCTTGGCAGCAGGCTTCTTAATCGGAGGCTTCTTCGTAGCGGGCTTTTTGGCGGCCGCCTTCTTAGTTGGGTTTTTCTCAACTGTCGGCGTCTTGGCCGATGCCCTTTTTGCGGGGGTTTTCTTTGCGGATGAGGCTTTTTTCGCGGCCGCTTTCTTTACCGGTTCCGGCATGGCGTAACCACTGTCATCGCCCGCCTTGGCATCTGCTTTCGCCTGCTTGACCGTTTCGGCCATGTAAGCCGGCAGCCCGAACGCACCGACATGCACGGCCGGCGTCCAATACTTCAGGTCCGAAACACTGCGCTTTTCGGCTCGCTTTGCAAGATCCTTCTCTGTGACTTTCAAAACGGATTTATCGTCAGTCGCCAGGTTGAGCGCAAACGGCCCACCAAAGTAACACGGCTGGTGACATAGGTAGGGGGCGACGCGTTTGAAGAGTGCTTGAAACACGCGCGTTGTCCCGGCCAAATGCTCTGGGAACAGGAACGGCAAGCCGTTCTGCGAAACGAGCACACCACCCTTCGTCAATGCTGTTCTGCAGTCGCTAAAAAACGCTTTCGAATGCAAGACCGCAGAGGGCCCAATCGGTTCAGACGAGTCGACGATAATCGCATCGAACGCATTCTTCTGCTCGGCGACAAACCTCAGTCCGTCTGCAATGACCAACTCGGTTCGCCCATCATCAAATGCGCCGTCTGAAATGTCGGGAAAATACTTGAGCGACAGGTCAATGACCGATCGGTCGATCTCGACCAATGTCGCTTGCTCTACGCATGAATGCTTGAGGACTTCGCGCAGCACGCCGCCGTCACCGCCACCAATGACGAGAACGCGTCGAGGTTTGTTCAACGCCATCAACGGAACGTGCGCCATCATCTCGTGATAGGGGCCATCATCTGCGGTCGACAACTGGACAACGCCATCGAGCATCAAGACCTTGCCCCAGGTCTCGTTTTCGAAAATCACAAGATCCTGATGCGGGGTCTTTTGCTCATGCAGGACTTTTGACGCTTTCAGACCAACACGCCATTGCGGGTGGAACGTCTCTTCAATCCAGCGCTCGGCCATTCGCGGTCTCTCCAAGTCCAAATCCGTAATCAAAGCGTGATGCTAGTTACATAAGATCATATCTTAGCTTCAAAAGATTACCGGCATAAAAAACAAATAGAAAATACGTGCCGGAGTTGGCTGAATAAGTACAACAAGCACCTGAAGCTCGCTGAACAAACAGCTGTGCGCTCCCTCTCAGTGTCTTGCCGGAAGCGATAAAACCTGGATGACAGTGAGTGCGTTTCAGGGCTGCGGTTGATAGACATATCGGATCGCGGAAAGCGATCCGGGGAACACTTTCAAGTTCGTCCCCCGGCAAGAAGGCTGCGACCCGGCATTGCTCAATCAGGCCCTTGGGCCTGTTGACCAGACAAGTTTGCGACGCCCTCACGGAGGGCCAGCGCGATTTTCACCGCGTGACCCGGCCCGTGAGTGCGATCATGCCGCTTTTTTGGCTGACACCTTCACCATCCGCACCGGCGCTTGCCGACTTGCAGCTGTTTGCCACTTCATCTCTTCGAGTTCTTCGCCGCGCATATGCTCTTTGACGACGACATCGTCGGCCTCAAAGGCTTGGCGCAAGACCTCGATCGCAAGATGCGGTTTAGCGTCGCCACACATGAACACGTCAAGTGCCGCGTAGTCAGCCTCGGGCCAACTATGGATAGAGATGTGGCTCTCCGAAAGGACAGCAACACCGGATACCCCGCCATTCGGCGTAAAGTGGTGAAGGTGAATGTGAAGCAAGGTCGCCCCAGCAACCTCGACGCAGCGTTTCAATGTATTTTCAATGAACTTCAGGTTGTCCAATCGTCGGGCACCAAACAGATCGATGATCAAATGGGTGCCGGCGAATTTGACGCCATCACGTTCAATGAAAAAGTCGTTTCGGTCGTCCTTCGCTGCGTTATGCGAAGATGGATACAATTCTTCCTTTTGGGCGGTGCTTGAACGAGTCAAGTCCATCCCCAATTGGAAGAGGGTGTCGTCATAGGCCATTCGGACCCTCCCCAACCAGCAGATAGATGTGACCCGTCCGCTCCTTACCTTTGGGTTTCCGGGAGGAACCTTGACCTTTGGGGCAGGTGGACAGACGGAGGGGCGCTGTATGACGGTTCGTGAGCACCCGCGCAAGCAAAAACTGAAAAGGGGTGTAGAATATTTTTTCAGCTTTTCTTTAAGAATTCGGCGGGGTTAGGTTTCACAGATCGGCAAAACCCCCTCTGTGACGCCCCACCTCATTGATCATGTTTCGCTTTTTCGAACAAGGCGAGAATGTGAATTCGTTAACGACCGAACAGCCCTTTCAGCAATTGCTTGCCGTCGATTTTTTCGCCGTCTCCTCCGCCACCGAGTAAACCGTCGATGATTTCACCGGCTTTTTTGCCTTTGAATTTGTCGGTGATGCCTTTGACCGTATCAATCGCCTTGCTTGGATCTTTCAAGATCCCTTCCAGGTCTGGTGTGTACCTCGGATTATCGAGATTGCCGGTAATTCGAACTGGAATTTCCACGCCATCAGCTCCCGCATTTCCGCCTTGCCCGGAGAGTGACGACACGAGTCTCGGCCGCATCGTGTAATCGATCTGCTGACTTGGTAGAAGGATGTTGCCAGATCCGCCGACCCTAAGAAGAGGCGAAAGCAGCTTCAAATCCGAGTTAGCGGCCACGCCATTCGTCACTTTGAAGCTCGCCGACATTTCGGAGAAATCGGTCTTCTCAGACGGAGCTGCGTTCAACGCAGCAAAGTTGCCCGATGAAATGGCCCGCAGGTACTTGGCCACATTGATCCCAACCACAGCACCATCGAAAAAGTCGAACTTTACATCGCCATTGAGACCCGACACGAACTGGGCCTGACTGCCACCGCGCGTCGCAAGCGCCAGCGAAAGTTTTCCCTTGCCGGCGATGCGATCGAACTTCGCAGCATCCCGCAATAACGGCTGAGCGGACACGCCGTCGAAGGCAAAATTCGCACCCACGTCCGTCGACGCCGGCGACAGTGATGTCAGTTTGAGGATGCCGCGGCCTGTCCCCTCATACAGCTTCATCTCGCTGAGATTTGCCGTCATAGCACCATTGCTGAGCGTTGCCTTGATGAGGCTCTGGTCCGCCTTCAGATCGCGAAACAACAATGGGCCAACACTTAGATCGACGTTGGCATCGACAGCTTTGAGCCCGGTCAGATCAATGGGATCAGTGCTCCAGCCGGAGCGTTGGGTGTAGCCTTTGACGCGTGTGACACCGCCTGCATCACCGCCGGATGCGGTTGGGCCGCCCTCGACGGGCATATAGAGGTTGAGGTCAAGCTTCGACAGATTGAGATTTGCCGTCACCATCGGGCGTACACGGTCCGTTTGAACAGCAACGTTACCTGTCGCCTTGGCACCGTCCAGTGTCGCCGTCATTCGTGACAACTGATAGGTCGGGCCGTTCGCATTGAGCTGACCTTTTAAGGTCAGTGGGCCATACCCCTTTGCTGCAGGCAGGTTGGATCCGAGCCAAGCGGCTAACCGACGAACCGAAGGACTGTCTGCCGAAAGCGCACCGTTCGCTTTGATAACATCACCAAGCGTGACCGTGCCATCGAACCCAGCGGCGATAGGTTTGCCTGCGATGGTGATGGCGACTTTCGCAGGCGCATTTTCAAGGATTTGCTTCAAGGATCGAACGGTGCCCTCAAAGGCAATGGCTTCACCTTTCCACTCCGCACTTCCGTCGGCTTTCAACGGTGCGGAAATCTCATCAAGCGCCAAATTGACGTTGAGCTTTTTGACCAATTCAGACGCACCCGTCGCCTCATCGGCATAGCGCAATGTGCCGTTCACAATCCGCACGTCGCCAAGCTTAAGCCCGTCCAGCGAAGCAACCGGCGAGCCTGCACGGCCTCCGGTCGGTGTTGCGTTCTTCAAAAACTCACGTGCTTCAGGTGGCAGGTCTGCGTCCGCATCAGTGCTCTGGCGAACTTGTGCATACCGGACCCGCTTTGCAGGTTGCAGCGAGGAGAAGTCCCAGCTCTTTCGGCCCTGCGCATCGGATCTCAAATCAATGACAGGACGGTTAAGGATGAGGCTGTCGACTTCAACGTTTCGGCTGATCAAAGGGAGCAACTTGACGGCAACCGTCAGGCTGTCGGCCGTCAACGTGGCCGGGGCAGACATGCCTGGAGGCGCACTCAGAGAGATGTCGCGCATGCTCAGGCCAATCGCCGGATAGAACGTGATCTGTGGTTTGCCGCCAATCTTCAAGTCACGCCCGGTCTGCTGCTTGACCTGCGAAATCATTTGCGTGCGGATCAGCTCTGTTGGCGGCGCAAACATGAGGTAGGCAACCCCAAGGCCAACAAGCGCGATGAGACCAAAGAACAAATAGAACAGCACCGATAGAAAAGAGAAACCGCCGCCCGCTTTCGCTGTCCGTCGCCGCGGCTGGCCGCCACCGGCCGCCTGTGCTGCCATGGCACGTTGGACACGCGGGTCAGGATGCCTTTGCCGAGGATTATGCCCACGGCCATCGGCACCCGGTCGATGGCCGGACAAGTTCGGATTGCGGTTTCGATCGTTCATGACAGCAAACTCCTGCGAGCTCCGCAATAGCCTGCGGAAACTTGGAAATCATTGGCTTCGGCGGGCAGCGCATGAAACGCGATCAACCTCTCCTCACCACGCGAGCTTCGGTACCGCGCTTGCCGGTCGTTGTCACGTCCGCGGGCGGACGAAACAAGCGGGCCGTGTGTCTTCAATTCACTGGCACCCAGGCCGGGGCCTCTCTACCGTTTTGAGCCTTGGCGTCTCAACGGATGCCAACGCAAGATTAATCGACCGACCAACGGAGACCTCCGCGTGCTGCCAGTTCTACAGAGCCTGACAGGACTTATTGTCATTCCGTTGGTGGTATGGGCGTTTTCCGAGAACCGAAACGGACGCTCGGCGGCAACAATGATCTTTGCTGTTGTCAGCGTCATCGCCGCCCAGTTCGCCATTGCTTTTCTACTATTAAGGGTACCTCAGGCAAAACTGTTCTTCGATGCGTTGAGCAATCTTGTCGTGGCCCTGCAATCGGCAACGGCCGAGGGCACCAAGCTGGTATTTGGATATTTGGCAGGCGGGCCAGCTCCCTATGAAGCAACCAATCCTCAAAACGGGTTTGTGCTGGCATTCCAGGTCCTACCGTTGATCTTGGTCCTCAGCGCAATCGTTCGCATCCTTTACCACTGGGGCATCCTGCAACGCTTTGTCGGTGCCGTCTCAGCACTCTTGAGCCGTACCGTTGGCACCGGTGGTCCGCTGGGGACGGCAGCAGGAGCCAGCATTATCCTTGGGACAATCGAGGCACCCCTGTTGGTGCGCCCCTATCTAAAGACAATGGGAAGGGGGGCGTTGTTCGCAACAATGGTGGTGGCAATGTCGACGGTGGCTGGAACCGTATTGGCGCTGTACGCGGGAATGCTCACATCATCGGTGCCAGGGGCCGCAGGACACCTCGTAGCGGCATCGATCATGAACGTTCCAGGAGCCCTCATGCTTGCGCGGCTGTCTGTCCCAGACGGGTTCGCCGATGGGCCCCGGGAGGTGACGATTGAGTTCGAAAATGAACCCAGGTCAACCATGGACGCGCTGGCGCAAGGCGTGATGGACGGTGTCCAGTTGGTCGCCTCGGTTGCGGCCATGTTGATCGTCGTTGTGGCATTGGTCGCGTTGGTCAACATCGCATTCGCGCAGATCCCCTCACCAACGACCGAGCCCATTACGCTTCAGCTTTTGTTGGGATATGCGTTCGCGCCGCTGGCCTTCCTCATCGGAATTCCCTTCTCGGAAATCGAAATAGCAGGAGCGCTATTGGGTCAAAAACTGATCCTCAATGAGTTTCTCGCTTATCTTGAACTATCAAAGGTCTTGGCTGCGGACCCAGCGGCCCTCAGTGAACGCTCTCGCCTTATCATGACTTACGCCCTCTGCGGTTTCGCGAACCTCGGTTCCCTGGGCATCCTCATCGGGGGGCTTACCGCAATGGTGCCGGAGCGGCGCGATGAGATTGTCATGCTTGCGCCGCGCGCCGTTGCAGTCGGGTTCATAGCAACTCTGCTCTCTGCCTCAATTATAGGTTGCATTGTTTGGCCGTGACTTTGGTCTTGGTTCTGGCTCCGAGAAACCGTGCGGGACGGTCGATATACAACAATTAACGTCAAATCAAGTCGTTAGTTTTCCCAATCTCCGCCAGATTTTAGACATGACACCACCCAACGACTCACGCAGTTGCAACCTATGCGTGATTCATCCCAGAGTAAGTTCACCCAAACGGCCATCGCGCTAGCGATGATCGTAGGGGCATCTATGATCGGAACCCTATCGGCACACCTCGCAAATGCGCGCAGTACCCGCAGCGGAGCATCTGACAACGTGGCCCAGCATTTCGAATTTGCCACCGCTGGCGCACTGAGCTCTGGCGGAACGCGCATTTTCGGAAAGGCCGCAGTGATCGACGGTGACACTCTTGACGTTGCTGGCATCCGGGTCAGATTGGAGGGGATCGATGCACCGGAACTGTCGCAGGTCTGCCCATCTGCAGTTGGTGGGAAGTGGCGGTGCGGCAAAGCTGCGAAAAAGCAGCTGAAGACCATCATCTCAAACAAAGCAATCCATTGTAAGCGCTTGAAAAACGACAAATACGGCCGCGCCATCGCGCTTTGTCGTGCCGGTGGCACCGACATCAATGCCAAGATGGTTGCGTCGGGCCATGCCTGGGCCTTCGTAAAGTACTCGAAAAGCTATTCTGCGCTGGAGGCACAGGCGCGATCGGCTGGCGTTGGCGTCTGGCAAAAAACCGGCGCAATGGCACCGTGGGCGTACCGGGCACGGAGATGGGCCTCCGCTGAGCAAACCGCGCCGCGCGGATGCGCCATCAAAGGCAATATCAGCAAGAGGGGACGCATTTACCACATGCCATGGAGCCGATGGTACCGGAAAACACGCATCGAAACCACACGTGGTGAACAATGGTTTTGTTCGGAAAAGGAAGCAAAAGCAGCCGGTTGGCGACCAGCCTCTGAGGGTTAGCCTGGCGAAGTTCCATGCAAAGGCGGCAATGTGATCACATAAGAATGAGCACATGGGCCACAACCCACTCGGCGCAGTCATGAATTTGCGCTATAGTGCTGAAATGTCGCTATTGTCAGCAGGCACACTTGCGCTGCTTAAGGATCGTCACGCATGCCAAATCAAACAAGCACCACCAAGCGCCCAGCAAGTTTCACCGCCAAAGTCACGAGAACGTTCGCCAGGGTGGGAGTGGTCGTTGCCATCTCAGTAGCACTCATCGGCGCGCCTATGACGACGGTCCATAAGGCATCTGCATCGGAGACGTGGAACGATCTGAAGCCGGATGTCTTCGGTGATCGTAGCATTGAGGTCTCAACCGACGTCGTCGAGTTCCAGGCGCCGTTCCGCCCCGATGACCAGACGGCGGTACCCGTGAGCGTGAAGGCGAAGCTAAACGATGGCCGCACCATTCGGCGGATCGTGATCATCATCGACGAAAACCCGTCACCCGTCGCCGCCGATTTCAAGATCGGTGGTGTGAGGACATCCGTTCAGCTCGCCGCAAAATTCCGACTGAACCGTGGAACCGATATGCGTGCAGTCGTCGAGGCGTCCGACGGCCGTCTTTACATGGCAAGTCGACATGTGAAATTCGCAGGCGGGCAGGCTGCTTGTGCTGCACCACCCAATGGTGACCCAGCTGAAATTGCAGCCAACATGGGAAAGATGACCTTGGTCCATGGAAGCGCTGGATCAGGGAAGCGAGCATCCACCTCTGTCAGCAGTATGCGCCGCAAGGCGAAGCTTGATGTCTCTCATCCTAATCACACAGGGATGGTGCTGGATCAAATTTCACTCCTCTACGTTCCATTGCGCATGGTGACCAATTTGGAGATCAACCAGGATGGTGAGCCTGTTTTTGCAATGGAAGGTTCGATCTCGCTCGCACAAGATCCATCGATTGAATTTGATTACCGGCCCAACGGCAGCGAAAAACTAACTGTACGGTTGCGCGATTCAGATGCAACGGAATGGAAGCGTGAATTTCCCGTCGGACCGTCGACGTAAAGGCGGTCTCCTGTTCGGACGCCAACGGTCCGAATTATGATCAAACTTTGTAGCTGCTTCGACACGGGCCGCGTATGCATGCACGCGCCACGAGAGACGCGAGTCGTCAAACGGCCCCTTGCCATCCCTGTTTTCTTCACATTGCCACGGTTTAAAAAGTCCAAGGGAAATTGAGGCGCTGACGGGTTTGTACAACGCAATCGGCCTCTGCTCCGGTACGGTCGAGCGCGGTTTCTAACACCCGAACATCCATGGTATCAGCTTGATACCGAACGCGTTTTCACATTGACACGTTGTCTAGGATGAATTGACTATTAGACATTTGATCAGCGCAAAGATTAAAATCAGGCTATTCACTGAGCAACCTGTCATCAAGGCCCATTAAAGAAGTCCAACGAGACCAGTCTTCAAACTCGGAGTCAGTGTCAATTCGAACCTGGCGCTGGCTACGCAACTAAGTGACGACCACGGCAGGTTCAACTCAGCGACCAGACGCATCAGGACACGTTGCATTTTAGGAAGACGTTATGGACGCAGAACATATTACAATCCTTAGGAGTATCGATACTCAAGTCAGTTGTATGCTTTGGGTGGTGGGCTGTGCTGGCTTGGCCTACCTCATCAATATGGTGTTGAAACTGCGCCAAACGCTTCCTGGTGCGTCACACAAGAGCTTCGACCGAGAGGCAGAACGATACTTCGAAGAAGGCAGGTTAGAGGCACTGACCAATCTGTGCGAAGAGCGATTGAGAACACGACCCAATTCAGCTGAAGCGCTCTGGTGGTGCGCGCGGGGGCACTATGAACTTCGCCATTACGCCGTGGCACAAGAACGCTTTGCAAAACTCGCGCACATCGAACCCTCATGGCACGAAGACGTCTCTCCCTATCTGGAGAACATCGAACGCAAGGCTCAGACCTTTCAGTAGATCGAGTACCGGGCACCACGGACGGTGTTGTCGGATAAAAACACACCTCCAGCCAGCAGAGTTCGTCAGCGGTTTGACGACAGTTTCTGCCTAGTCCCCAAGCAAGTCAGGCGATGCGCTTGATGATCCGCATGCGTCTAGAAGCCAAAGTTATCAATAGCTTGGTTAAAAGTGGCATAGTGATTGTCGACGGTGAGGCAGTGTGGCACACCGTTGGGTGACAGTTTCCTGTCCCCGCAAAAAGGTCGTCAAAAAGGCCGCGCGGAACTAGCAACGTATTGGAGGAAGATGATGCGTAACTCGACACTTGTAGCCGCAGTCACGTGCGGTCTCGTTTTTGCTGCAACGCCTGCGCTCGCCAAATGCGATGATGGCGAGATGGTTATCAAGTTCAGCCATGTGACAAATACCGATAAACACCCCAAAGGCATTGCAGCCTCACTCCTTGAAAAACGCATCAACGAGGAAATGAACGGCACGGCCTGTATGCAGGTCTTCCCGAATTCAAGCCTGTATGACGACAACAAAGTCCTCGAAGCAATGCTGAACGGCGACGTCCAGTTGGCGGCTCCCTCACTATCGAAGTTCGAAACCTTCACTAAGAAATTCCGTGTTTTTGATTTGCCGTTTGTCTTCAAAGACATCAACGCAGTCGAAAAATACCAGAACTCTGAAGACGGCCAGAAGCTTCTCCAATCGATGAAGCGCAAAGGACTGTTGGGCCTGGCGTTTTGGCACAATGGCATGAAACAGATGTCAGCCAGCAAGCCACTGACCAAGCCGGAAGATGCAAAAGGGCTGAAGTTCCGCGTACAAGCATCTGACGTTCTCGTTGCGCAGTTCCAGCAATTGGGTGCCAGCCCGCAGAAGATGTCCTTCAAGGAAGTTTATGGAGCATTGCAGCAAGGTGTGATCGACGGACAAGAGAACACTTGGTCAAACATCTATGGTCAGAAATTCTTCGAAGTGCAGGCGGCCACAACGGAAACCAACCACGGCATCATCGACTATCTCGTCGTGACGAATGCGAAGTGGTGGGAAGGGCTGAAACCAGAAGTCCGTGATCAGTTGTCGAAGATTCTCATGGAAGTCACTGAGACGCGCAATTCGGAATCAACAGCTGTCAATGACGCGAGACAACTTTGAAGTCGGTTGCGCATGAGCAGACATTCTTCACTCCGGGCGTTTTCCCATCAATCGTCGGCCCCTGGATGGGGGGCCGACTTGGTTGATGTCGCACGCGTCTACGTGGCCTTACTTATTTGCTATAGGAGAGCGCTGCCTGCAGATTTTCGGCGCCGATATCGCCTTCGAACTTTTTCCATACAGGCTGCATGGCATCGACCCAGGCTTGCCGTTGCTCAGGCGTCAGACTGAGGACTTTGCCACCTGATTCAATAATCAGGTTCTTGTTGCGCTCATTGACAGTTGTCGAAGATTCTCATGGAAGTCACTGAGACGCGCAATTCGGAATCAACAGCTGT
>JBCBRD010000059.1:0-16610 GCA_039819885.1 Pseudomonadota bacterium | reverse complement strand
TGTATCTTCCGCAAGGAAGATACATTCGCCTTGATAGCGGATGCCCTTGCCTTGGTAGGGCTCCGGCGGCTTGTAAGATCTGATTTCAGCGGCAACCTGGCCAACGAGCTGCTTGTCGATGCCAGAAACCGTAATGACTTCCTGTTTGGCACCACCCACGGCAACTTTCACGCCGTCGGGGATGTCGTGCAGCACTTCGTGGCTAAACCCGACGTTGAGTTGAAGCGCCTTGCCTTTCATGGCAGCGCGATAGCCCACACCGGAAATCTCCAGGGTCTTTGAGTAACCTTCAGACACACCCGTCGTCAGGTTAGCGATCATTGTTCGCGACATCCCCCATTTGGACCGTGCGTCCTTTGAGGTATCGCGAGGCTTTACCGATATTCCGGCCTCGCCCTGTTCGATCAGTACTTCCTCGGGAGCTGTGAAAGATAATTCACCCTTCGGACCCTTCACCTTGACAGTACGCCCATCCAGGTTCGCTGTCACACCCTTCGGAATTTCGATCGGTTGTTTGCCGATGCGCGACATTGTTTTAGACCTTCATCAACCTGTTCGTTCGCCAAATGCGACACCTGCGGTGTGCTTGGCGAAGAACATTAAAAGATAGAACAGAGGACCTCGCCGCCCACATTTTCTTCACGTGCGCGCCAGTCCGGCATCACGCCTTTTGGGGTCGACAAGATATTCATGCCCAAGCCATTGGCGACGTTTGGGATGTCCTTGACGGGCGAATACACGCGACGGCCAGGCTTTGAGACGCGTTTGATCTGCTTAATGGCTGGTGCGCCATTGAAGTATTTCAATTCAATCTCGAACTCAGCCATATTGCCGGTTTGTTCGACGCGTGTGTAACCGCGAATGAAACCTTCGTCTTCCAGCACATCGAGAACGCGGCCGCGCAGGTTTGATGCTGGCGTTGCAACCCGCGGTCGGCGACGCATTTGAGCGTTGCGAATTCGGGTCAGCATATCACCGAGTGGATCGTTCATTGCCATTTCCTGGGCCCTCTCCTTACCAGCTCGATTTCGTCATACCTGGGATCTGACCCAGGCTGGCGAGCTCGCGGAGCTTGTTGCGGCACATGCGAAGCTTTCGATAGTAGGCACGCGGGCGACCGGTGATCTCACAGCGGTTGCGGATGCGGTTCTTAGCGCCGTTGCGCGGCATCTCGGCCAACTGTAGGCGGGCCTTGAAACGTTCCTCTGTCGAAAGCGATTGGTCGGCTGCAGCCTTCTTGAGGCGTGCGCGCTTTTCGGCGTGCTGCTCAACGAGCTTGCGTCGCTTGAGGTTATTTTGGATCTTGCCGGACTTGGCCATCTTGTCTCCTTCTAAAGGTCCTTTCGGGCGCCGCCCGAGGTATCTCTAGCTACTTTTTAAACGGGAAGTTGAAGCCGCTCAGCAGTTCGCGAGCTTCATCGTTATTTGGGGCACTGGTGCAGACGACAATGTCCATACCGCGCATCTGATCGACCTTGTCGTAATCGAGTTCCGGGAATACGATATGCTCCTTCAAGCCAAGCGCGTAGTTGCCGCGACCATCGAAGCTCTTGGGGTTCAGACCTCGGAAGTCTTTAATACGTGGCATCGCGATCGTGACGAGCCGGTCGAGGAATTCGTACATCCGATCGCCGCGAAGCGTGACCTTCGTGCCAAGTGCCATGCCTTCGCGAACCTTAAAGCCCGCGATTGATTTGCGTGCCTTTGTAGTCACCGGCTTCTGGCCAGTGATCAGTGCGAGGTCTTTCGATGCGTTTTCAACCGTTTTACGGTCGTTCACAGCATCGCCAACGCCCATGTTGATCACCACTTTTTCAAGCTTGGGGATCTGCATGATGTTCTTGTAGCCGAACTTTTCGCGCATCGCCGACCGTACGGTTTCTTCGTAATGCTTTTTCATGCGCGGCTTGTAGTCAGCCGGACGGCTCTTGCCGTTTTGTGTTTCTGTTTCAGCCATGACTTAGCTCTTTTCCGCCTCTGGAATGATCTCGCCCGACCGCTTTGCAAAGCGGACACGTGTTCCATCTTCCAGTAACTTGATGCCGATCCGTGTTGCGTTCCCGTCTTTCGGGTCCTCGTGTGCGAGGTTTGACACGTGGATTGGTGATTCCTTAGAGATAATACCGCCGTCGGCCTGTGCCGTCTGACGCTGGTGGCGACGCACCATATTCACTCCGCGCACCAACGCACGATCTTCCTTTGGACGGACTTCCAACACGACACCGCGTTTGCCTTTGTCGCGGCCCGATAGGACGACGACGCGGTCGCCCTTTTTTATCTTAGCTAACGCCATTGCTCACAAAACCTCCGGAGCGAGCGAGATGATCTTCATGTGGCTCTTTGCACGCAATTCGCGTGTGACTGGGCCAAAGATACGGGTGCCGATCGGCTCGCCTGAGTTGTTGATCAGAACGGCGGCATTGCGATCAAACCGGATCAAAGATCCGTCCGCGCGGCGCACACCCTTTGCTGTTCGCACGACGACAGCCTTCATGACCTGACCTTTTTTGACTTTCCCTTTTGGGATAGCCTCTTTGACCGACACGACGATGATGTCACCGACGCTTGCGTACTTCCGCTTCGAGCCACCCAGTACTTTGATGCACTGTACGCGACGCGCACCGGAGTTGTCGGCGACGTCTAGGTTCGACTCCATCTGGATCATCGCGCTTCGTCCTCATTCCATGCCAAACGTATGTGTTTGGCGCTCACGGCTGAAAGAGCCGACTTGTATTTGCTTCCACCTGTCCAACCCGGTCATTCGACCCCGTTGTCAGGGTATTCTTTTCGAGACTCGTCTAAGACTGCGGCGCACCGGGGTCACCCAGAACCGTCCATCTCTTCGTCTTCGAAATTGGTGCGGTCTCCTGGATCTGGACGCGATCACCAATCTTGTGTGCATTAGCCTCGTCGTGGGCCTGGTATTTCTTCGTACGACGCACCGTCTTTTTGAAAAGTGGGTGCGTATAACGACGCTCCACTTCGACGACGATGGTCTTGTTCGTCTTATCGGACACGACGACGCCGCTTAGAATGCGCTTTGGCATATCAAAATCTCCTTACGCGCTCGTTTCGGCGCCAGCTCGTTTTTCGCGAGCAATGGTCATAACGCGGGCAATGGCACGGCGCACTTTGCGTACACGCGATGTGTTCTCAAGCTGGCCAGACGCACGCTGAAAGCGCAGGTTGAATTGCTCTTTCTTGAGCTCCAGGAGCTTGTCGTCGAGTTGGTCGAGCGACAGGTCGCGGATCGCCTCGGCTTTGTCTTTTTTCTTCTCGTCCATCGGTCTCGTCCGTTCTCAAAGTCGGCTCAGTGCCAGCGACGGCACCTGGAGTTTCCTAGTCGTCATCCGCCGATGCGGCTGACGATGCGCGTTTTAATCGGCAGTTTGGCGGCTCCCAGTAGCAGAGCCTCCTTAGCAACTGTTTCAGGCACACCGTCGATCTCAAAAATGATCCGGCCTGGTGCCACGCGCGCCGCCCAATAATCTACCGACCCCTTACCAGAACCCATCCGAACTTCGGTTGGCTTCGATGTAACAGGCAGATCCGGGAAGATCCGGATCCAAACGCGACCAGCACGTTTCATGTGGCGTGTGATCGCACGACGGCAGGCTTCAATCTGACGGGCCGTGATCCGCTCAGGCTCCATGGCTTTCAAACCGTAGGAGCCATTGTTCAAAAGCGTTCCACCTTTGGCATTGCCTTTGATGCGGCCTTTGAACTGCTTGCGGTATTTTGTTTTCTTCGGTTGCAACATGGCTGTTGTCCTACGAGTTCTCTTTTAATCGCGGCGGCTACTGTCTCATCCCCGGTGGGACTTAAGCATTTGGCCGATCGCGGTCACGGCGCTGGCGTCCACCGCCGCCGCCTTGTTCCTGGACGGCAATGGCGCGGCGTTCGGCTGCCATTGGATCGTGTTCGATGATTTCGCCTTTGAAGATCCAAACCTTAATGCCGATGATGCCATAGGCGGTCGACGCTTCAGCGTGGCCGTAGTCGATATCGGCACGTAACGTGTGCAATGGCACGCGCCCTTCGCGGTACCACTCAGTACGTGCAATCTCTGCACCGCCCAAACGACCAGCTACGTTGATCCGGATGCCGAGTGCACCGAGGCGCATGGCGGACTGTACAGCGCGTTTCATTGCGCGACGGAACGCGACACGGCGCTCAAGCTGCTGGGCGATCGTTTCAGCGACCAGAATGGCGTCAATCTCGGGCTTACGAACCTCGACCACGTTCAAGTGCACTTCGCTATCGGTCAATGCCGAAAGCTGGCCGCGCAACTTGTCGATATCTGCACCCTTCTTCCCGATCAAAACACCTGGACGTGCAGTGTGCACTGTCACGCGACACTTTTTATGTGGGCGTTCAATGACGACTTTGGAGATGCCAGCCTGACGCTGCATCTTCATGATGTGTTTTTTGATGGCCCGATCTTCATGGAGCAGACGCCCGTACTCGTGGCCGCCAGCAAACCAGCGGCTATCCCAAGTGCGGTTGATGCCAACACGCAGACCAATTGGATTGACCTTGTGACCCATTATTCGGCTTCCTTCTCGGCCGGCGCTGATGCGGCGTCTGGCTTTTTGGCTCTCGCTGCCTGTTTCGCGGCTTCGGCTTCCTCATCAACCTCACGCACGATCACGGTGATCTGCGAAAACGGCTTGCGGATCATACCAGCACGACCACGTGCACGGGGCTGGAACCGCTTCATAACCAAATTCTTGCCGACATAGGCCTCGGCAACGATGAGTTGGTTGACGTCCAACTGGTGATTGTTTTCAGCATTTGCGACCGCGCTCATCACGCACTTGCGCACGTCGTCGGCAATGCGCTTGCGTGAGAACTCAAGGTCAGACAATGCCTGGTCGACCTTCTTGCCCCGGATCATCCCGGCAACGAGGTTCAACTTCTGGGGTGACACACGCAAGTTGCGGGTCACTGCTTTGGCCTCATTATCAGGTAGGGCGCGTTCGCGGCTCTGCTTGCCCATTATCGTTTCGCCTTCTTGTCTCCGCCATGCCCGGGGAATGTCCGAGTTGGCGAGAATTCACCGAATTTGTGACCGATCATGTCTTCGGTCACTGAAACGGGCACGTGCTTGCGGCCGTTGTAGACGCCAAACGTCAGACCGACGAATTGCGGAAGGATCGTCGAGCGGCGCGACCAGATCTTGATGATCTCGTTGCGGCCGGACTCGCGCACCTTGTCTGCTTTCTTCAGCAGGTATCCGTCGATGAACGGACCTTTCCAGACTGAGCGTGCCACAGTTCAACTCCTCATTGCGCGTCGCATGACAGCGACCCAAGCGCTTTTATTTCTTCTTCTGGTGACGGCTACGGACGATGAATTTATCCGTTGACTTGTTACTCCGCGTCCGGGCGCCCTTTGTTGGCTTGCCCCATGGCGTTGCGAAGTGTTTACCGCCGTTCGTGCGGCCACCGTTCGGGTGGTCGACCGGGTTCATGGTGATGCCGCGAACGGTCGGACGGATGCCACGCCAACGGTTACGCCCAGCCTTACCGACGACCGTGTTGCCGTGGTCAGGGTTTGAAACAGCGCCCACGCTTGCCATGCAGTCAGCACGCACCCTGCGCGTTTCGCCTGAGTTCAATTTCAAAATGGCCCAGCCGCTGTCGCGCCCAACCAATTGAACAAATGCCCCTGCGGACCGTGCGATTTGACCACCGCGACCGGGCTTCAATTCGACGTTGTGAACAATCGTTCCAACAGGCATCGAGGACAATGGCATCGCGTTGCCGGGCTTCACATCGACTTTTTCACCTGACATCACCTTGTCGCCGGGTGACAAGCGTTGCGGTGCCAGGATGTAAGACAGTTCGCCGTCGTCGTACTTGATCAAGGCAATAAAGGCGGTGCGGTTGGGATCGTATTCGAGCCGCTCAACGGTCGCAGGGATGTCGTGCTTGCGGCGACGGAAATCGACCAAGCGATAGTTCTGCTTGTGGCCACCGCCGATGTGGCGTGTGGTCATCCGACCATAGTTGTTCCGACCGCCTGTCTTGCCCTTGCCTTCGGTCAGCATTTTGACCGGACTGCCTTTGTGCAGGTGCTTACGGTCGACGATGACCAGCTGGCGCATACCAGGCGACGTTGGGCGGAATGTCTTAAGTGCCATGACGTTTCGATTCCTGACCTTTACAGACCGGTCGTGACGTCGATGGCCTGGCCATCTTCGAGGGTCACGATCGCTTTTTTCTCATCTGACTGCACGCCGGGACGACCGCGGAACACCTTCTTCTTGCCCTTCCGGACAAGTGTGTTCACAGCCTTCACCTTGACGTTGAAGAGTGTTTCCACAGCCATTTTGATTTCTGGCTTGGTGGCCGTCTTTGCGACATTGAACAAAACTTGGTTGGCTTCTGCGACCAATGTCGATTTCTCTGTAATCACCGGTGATAGGATTACATCATAGGCCTTGAGCTTAAGGTTCATTGGGCGGCCTCCCCGGCATCAGCCGACTTGATCTTGGCGTCCTTGAACCGCTCGGCAAGCGCATCCACAGCGGCCTTTGTCAGCACCAGTTTGTGCCGGCGTAGGATGTCGTAAACGTTGATACCCTGAACAGGAATGACATCAATGTTCGGGATGTTGCGGGCTGCGCGAACAAATGACGGCTCCAACGATGCTCCATCGATGATCAGCGCGTTGCCGAGTTCGAGTTTCGCAAACTGCTGTTTGAGCGACTTCGTCTTACCGTCGGCTGACGTCGCCTTATCAAGAATGATCACTTCGCCAGACTTCATCTTAGCGGACAAGGCATGGCGCAATGCGAGTTGGCGAACCTTCTTTGGAAGGTCGATAGCGTGTGAGCGTGGCTTGGGGCCAAACGACTTGCCGCCACCACGCCACAACGTGACGCCTTTGTCGCCATGCCGCGCGCCACCGGTGCCTTTTTGGCGGTAAACCTTTTTGCCGGTCGTGGTGACTTCGGAACGATCCTGGGCGTGATGTGTTCCAGCCATACGCTTCAAGAGTTGATAGCGAACCATGCGGTGCAATAGATCTGGGCGAGGCTCAAGACCGAAAATTGGTTCGGCGAGGTCCACGGTACCGGCACTGCCAGCGTCAATGGTTTTTACTTCGGTTTGCATTTACGCACCCTCCTGCTCGGCGGCGGCTTCAGGGGCGCCTGCAGTTTCGCTGGCTTTGAATGCACCTGGCTTTGGCGCATCGTCAGGTAGCTTGCGTTTGACCGCGTCGCGGATCAGAACAAAGCCACCTTTTGAGCCGGGTACTGCACCGCGGATCATGACGAGGCCGCGCTCAACGTCGGTCTTAGCGACGATCAGGTTCTGGGTCGTGATGCGCTCATCGCCCATGTGACCGGCCATCTTCTTGCCCTTGAAGACCTTGCCAGGATCTTGGCGCTGCCCGGTTGAACCATGCGAACGGTGGGATACCGAAACACCGTGCGAGGCTCTCAGACCACCGAAGTTCCAGCGCTTCATGGCGCCCTGAAACCCCTTGCCCTTGCTGGTGCCGGTTACGTCAACGAACTGGCCTTCAACGAAGTGGTCGGCAGTGATTTCAGCGCCAACTTCGATCAGGTTATCCGGGCTCACGCGGAACTCAGCAACCTTACGCTTCGGTTCCACCTGCGCGATGGCGAAGTTTTGCCGCTCGGCTTTTGAAACACGCGAAGGTTTGCGTGTGCCAACCCCGAGCTGCAGCGCGGTGTAGCCATTCTTGTCTTCCGTGCGGTGAGCAAGAACCTGACATTTTTCCAACTTGAGGACGGTGACTGGGATGTGCTCCCCGGCCTCGGAAAAAATGCGGGTCATTCCCACTTTCTGTGCAATCACTCCGGAACGCATGTGCATTCCCTCTTCGTATGTCGGATCGTATCAGTCGTGACGTTCGTGACTGGCAGAGGATCTCTTGTTCTGGCCGTTCGCTCGTTGAGAGCCTAGCCGTTATTGGTTTGTTACAGCTTGATCTCGACGTCGACACCGGCTGCTAGATCGAGCTTCATGAGAGCATCGACTGTTTGGGGTGTCGGATCGACGATATCCAAAAGGCGCTTGTGCGTTCGCATTTCGAATTGCTCACGCGACTTCTTGTCGATGTGTGGAGAGCGGTTGACCGTGAACCGTTCAATTCGCGTTGGAAGTGGAATGGGTCCACGCACCTCAGCGCCGGTTCGCTTGGCCGTATTCACGATCTCACGGGTCGAAGCATCGAGAATACGATGGTCGAACGCCTTGAGGCGAATGCGTATGTTTTGACCGTTCATCATTTAACTTCTCATTCCCTCAACGAGGGCCCGCTGCTCTAAAAAACAAAGGCGTGCCCACCTGGACGGGCGCTGCCTTGAACTCATCTGTCGTCCGTTATTCCGTAATGCTTGCGACGACGCCGGCGCCGATCTGAGATGGGGGCTTGCCCCATCTCAAGCACCTTGGATTTGTCGGCGCCACGCAACTTGAACGTGGCGCCAACTGTTTGATTACTCCGTAATGCTTGCGACCACGCCGGCGCCGACGGTGCGGCCACCCTCGCGGATCGCAAACCGGAGCTTTTCTTCCATCGCAATCGGTGTGATCAGCTCAACGTCCATCGAGACGTTATCGCCAGGCATCACCATCTCAGTGCCCTCAGCCAACGTGCAAACACCCGTCACGTCCGTTGTCCGGAAGTAAAACTGTGGACGGTAGTTCGTGAAGAATGGCGTGTGACGACCACCCTCTTCCTTCGTCAGGATATAAGCCTCAGCCTTGAACTTCTTGTGCGGGGTGACCGTGCCGGGCTTCACCAAACACTGACCACGCTCAACGTCTTCACGCTTGATGCCCCGAAGAAGAACACCAGCGTTGTCGCCGGCAACAACCTTGTCCAACAGCTTCCGGAACATCTCGATGCCCGTAACAGTCGTCTTTTGTGTGTCACGGATGCCGACAATCTCGACTTCCTCACCAACTGCCAACTCACCGCGCTCCGCACGACCCGTCACAACCGTTCCGCGACCCGAGATCGAGAACACGTCCTCAATCGGCATCAGGAACGGCTGGTCAACTGGACGCTCTGGCTGAGGAATATAGTCATCAACCGTCTTCATCAGCTCAAGAACAGCGTTCTTGCCAATCGCTTCTTCACGGTTCTCCAACGCACACAGAGCCGAGCCCTTGGTGATTGGAATGTCATCGCCGGGGAAGTCATAGGACGACAGAAGCTCGCGCACTTCCATTTCAACAAGCTCGAGAAGCTCTTCGTCGTCGACCATGTCGACCTTGTTCAAGAACACAACAAGCGCTGGAACGCCGACCTGACGGGCCAGAAGAATGTGCTCACGTGTCTGTGGCATCGGGCCGTCAGCTGCTGAACACACCAGGATCGCGCCGTCCATTTGGGCTGCGCCCGTGATCATGTTCTTCACGTAGTCGGCGTGACCAGGGCAATCGACGTGTGCGTAATGGCGCTTGTCGGTCTCGTACTCAACGTGCGCCGTTGAAATCGTGATCCCGCGCTCGCGCTCTTCAGGCGCTTTGTCGATGTTTTCAAAAGCAACAGCCTCGTTCGCGCCGCTCGCTTCCGCCAATACCTTCGTGATCGCAGCAGTCAATGACGTCTTGCCGTGGTCAACGTGACCAATCGTGCCAATGTTACAATGCGGCTTCGAGCGATCGAATTTTTCCTTGGCCATTCTCGTGTCCTTGTCGTTCTGTCGGACCACCAGCACATCTGACAATCCGTTTGATCAGCGCGCGAAGCCCCTCCAACACAGTGCGAAACACACATGTTGCAGGGGCTCCACCAACGTCTGAGCGTTGCCATATAGGGCAGAACGGAGATGTTCAAGTGGTTTGCACTGCCAACTTCGCGTCAGTGCGCGGTCGGCAATGGGTTTGTGAGCTTTGCCCTTTCAGCGGCCGGTAACTTAACGATCCAATCGGCGACTGTTTGTTGAACGCCGTCACGATCCGACAGAAGATAGTATCGTGGTGATCCCCAACTGGTCGCGGAAGACCAATGCGATCGTTAGACAGGCCGCCAGTCCGCTAACTGAGGCCACAGCTGTGAATAAGCTGCTTGGACTCTCCTTCAAAATAGGCTGTTCGCCCACGGCTTCCAGATAGTCAGCATAAAGGTCGGAAACCGCGATCGCGTAAATGGGCTGTAGGATAATAACAACGACAGCAAGGGCAATCATCAATGGGATGCCGCCAAGTTCATAGAAAGCTTGGACCGCTGGCCCGGTCCCCTCAACCTCAGGCATGAGTTCTGGATAGGCAGCAAAAACCATAATGCCACCGACGTAAGTGATGAGACCCAACAGCCAACACAAGGTCGAATAACCCAAGCGCAACGCAATCAATTCAACTGGTTTGTGCATGAAGAAGCTAACCGACGACTTGACGGCCTGCATGGGTCGTTTTCCAGATACAAGCCCCAAGATCATACCAGCCGTGCTGACCTTCCAGGCAAAGTATGCAGCTTCGCTGGCCAAACGGTCCGCGATGGTGCGTCGATCATTCTTCCGAGGCAAGCGATCCAAGACTTGCTCAACTGTGATCCAACCGTCCAACCATTGAAAAAGCCAAATCGATACCGCACGCGGCCCGACCAGTTTTAGGCACTTTGGGATCGTCGATGTCTCGCCGTGGTGCCTGAGAATGTGACAGGCAGCAATGCACGCGCTGCAAATTCCAATGGGGAATGTTGCCAACCCCACAATCGTGAAAGAAATGACGAATAAAACAAGGCTAGGAAGCCAAGTGGCGTTCTCGCCAGTTTCACTGTCTTTCCTGGCTGCCTCCCAGACGTCATCTGGGACGAGTTGCAAGAGTTCGGCCCATAAAAAATAAGCAAGCCCGATGATGACCCATTGAATGCAGGCAAACAGAATGATTTCTGGCTCTTCGCGAATGAGCCGGGTTGCCAGTTTGAAACGGGATCCGAACGATTTGATGCTTCTAAAGAAACTCGGCCGGTCCGCTTCAGATTGTCTATACGCCTTTGATCCTTGCTCCAGTCGGGAGACTACATCCAAGAAATCTGACATTTGACCGGCCCGCCATCGGAATGTGTTTCACCGATCGGCAGTCTATAGACTGGACGTCAATATTCCGCTTACCGCCCTATGATCAAAGCGCTAATCAGTGTCTCAATTCCGGCACCTTGAGACGAGTCCGTCGATGGCTTTGCGGGCTCCTGTGAGGATGAATGTCCGCGTTGGAGCGACGCTCTCGGGATCGCGAATTTCGACGTTAGCGCCGCTTTTTAACATCTGGACGACTGTGTGGTCGAACGGGATGTATGCAGAGAGTGCTCCGTCCATACCCTCGTATTGGACGAACACGGGCCGCACTCGTCCATCAACGACATACTCTATGTCACGGCCCTTATCTGGAAAAGGGAAATCCACGGCTGGCATGTAGCGGACGCCGACGTCAGAGCCGAAGCAACGCACTTCTAAGATTGTGTTTGTGTCTTGTTTGGATGCACACACCGATGCCGTCCACTCGCGCCCCTCCTCTTGCTGCTGAACGGAC
This sequence comes from Pseudomonadota bacterium, assembly GCA_039819885.1. Taxonomy (GTDB): domain Bacteria; phylum Pseudomonadota; class Alphaproteobacteria; order Rhizobiales; family Hyphomicrobiaceae; genus JBCBRD01. The sequence goes on along the minus strand of JBCBRD010000059.1, from coordinate 5,091 downwards.
AAATCCCATGCGCTACACCCCTTCATGTCTGCATGGACATCAATCGGTTTCATTGCGACAAAAGCCGCAAAAAGGCCGACGACTGAGGCCGTTGAATATCGTCTCATGATCGCTTTTTCCCACTGCCGTTTCTTTGGAGCTCTGATGAACCAGACCCCTCGCGTCATCAGAACACTGATCGAGCCCTCCATTTCAAAGCATTTGGAGCGCTTTGAGCGAAACATCCGGAAGTTTGCAGGAAACAGCTTGCGACAGGGAAGCCCGCGAACCGTAGATTAGACTGCGAACATCTTGTGCAGCCCCGGTTGTGCGGCATGTAACTCTTTGAGAATTAATGGAGCGGGCGGCGAGAATCGAACTCGCATATGCAGATTGGAAATCTGCCGTTCTACCATTGAACTACGCCCGCATCGCGTTCCAGGCAGATGGTGGGGGAAGTAGGACTCGAACCTACGAAGCTTACGCAGCGGATTTACAGTCCGCCCCCTTTGCCGCTCGGGACATTCCCCCATCAGACGACCCAAAAGCGGTCCGTCACGAAAAACGCGAGCGGTGTATATCCTGGGATGGAGGGCAAAAGTCAATGCCGGAACGGCCATTTTGCGCCATCTTGCCGGGCTGACGCCATAAGCGTAAGGCTGGCGGGTCGTTAGAGGTCAAAAATCAAGGATTTGTTCTGCATGGGGGAAGGGCGTGGCAGCCAGAGAGGTGGCGCTACAAAGCATGCCAATAATGGGCATCGACGAGGCAAAGCACCCCACGCGAAGCCGGGCGCTGGAAAAGCTAAGGCCAGTGACGATGGTACGGTGCTTTTTGGACTTCATGCTGTTGAAGCAGCACTTACCAACCCAAGCCGCAAGCTGCATGCGTTGTATCTCACAGAGAACGCTGAACGGCGAATTGCCGATGCGGTTGCCGCCTGCGGCCTCACCGTCACGCGCGTTTCACCGCGAGACCTCGACAAGCGGCTTGGCGCGGACACGGTCCATCAAGGCGCCTGTCTGGAAGCCGATGCCCCGCAAGAACCTTCGATGGATGAGATGATTGCACTGTGTGGTGATGGGCCTCTGGTCGTGCTCGATCAGGTCACCGACCCACACAATGTCGGCGCGGTCTTGCGTTCGGCTGCGGTGTTTGGGGCAAGTGGACTTATCATGACCCGGCGAAACTCACCGCCACTTGGTGGCGTGCTTGCGAAATCCGCTTCCGGGGCGCTGGAAATTTTGCCGTTGCACCTGGCGCAGAACCTGTCGCGCACTTTGGAACAACTTAAGGATGGAGGTGTCCAAGTCATCGGCCTGGATGGCACGGCGGACGTGAAACTTGAAGACCTGCCGTTCGACCGTCCAACGGCCCTGGTTCTCGGTGCTGAGGGTAAGGGATTGCGCCAGCTTACAGCGCACACGTGTACGCAACTGGCGGCTATCACGACGGGTGATGCATTGCGCTCACTCAACGTTTCCAATGCGGCCGCCGTTGCCCTTCACACTGTGCTGCTTAAGCGCGGTTAGGGCTTTCAGAGCTACCGGCCCGAACTATCGCCATCGCTGGGAGCGTCCCACGCCAAACTCATCACCGCGACACCCATATTGAGACTTCCGAACGTCAAAGCGCTTGAGACATAAAGTATGAAGAGTGGCAAAAACGGCTCCGAACTTGCCAGCAACAGGTCACGTATGCCCGCCAAGTTGATCTGATAAATCGCAGAGACAAAGACGACACCCACCGCGATCCCGATGCCGCAATTCAGACCGAGAAACCAGATCAGTTTTGGGATCTTGCTATCGGGTCGACTGGGCGGCCCGTCGGGTTGTTGTTTGATGTCCATCACACGGTGTCCTGAGGATGCGTGTTGCCAATTGCCCTGCGCCGTGGCTGTTCTGGCCACCGTCGCAGATTTCAGACTCATGACTGTCGCAATCACCGTCATCTGTGCAGTCAGAAGCCTGTATCGGTTTTGTCGGTTCTATCTACGGAATTCAGTGCGCATTCGATCGACGCGTTGAAAGCTGCACCAGTTAGGCCGTTGAACACATAGAGCAGCACTATCGCAAGGTCAGGGCGTTCTGTTTGCAGCAACAGCGTCTTCAGACTTCCAAGGTCGAGCAACAATAGTGCGCTCGATAAGGCGATCCCCATGCAGAAACCGATTGCGATATTGAATAGTGCAAGTTCGCGGATCCCGATTGTCGGTGTCTTTTGGCGTCGAAACGTCGATACGTGTCGATGATCTTGGGGCATGAGCGTGGCCTCTCATTGCAAGTTCACTTTGGTGCATTGCGAAACGAAAGGGACAGCGATTGGTTTTGATTTTAAAGGTCTCGGATCCAACTTTCTTATGTGGCTGCCACGACTTTGAGCATATGCAGTCCAAACAGGCTCTTTGCGATCAATCGACCAGCATTCAAGCACAGAATGTACTGCACTGGGCGCAGATCAGCTATGAGTGATCAACACATCCGGCAATTTGAACAAAAAAATCCAGCACCTTGATGCTGGATTTGATTCTTTGGCACGTGGAACCGAAACGGCTCACCAATGACCGAGCCGGTGGCGACCGTGATGCTCTTTGTGCCACTTGCGGTGCTTGTAGTGTTTCCGGTTATCACCCCACGCTTGGTAGTAAGGCGCCTGCTTATAGTGACCATGGCGCTTTTTCACTGTGTGTCTAGGGCGCCAATAGCCTGAATTGTAGTAGGGGTAATAGCCGCGAGGCTCATAGCGGTATGCATAAGGGTCAGTGCCGTTATGAAACCGATAGGAGTGGCGATAGCGCGGTGCGTAGACATAGTGACGAACGGTGCGCTCAGTGCCCCATCCAGCCGGTGCCCGGTCGCCGAACAGCCCGCCCGCATCAGCGGTTTTCGGGCCCGTGATAATCGCTGCAACCGCAACGATGAGTGCAGCCAATACGGCTTGGATACGCATACTTAACTCCTGCAAAACGCGAAAACTGGTTGCGATTGGGAGATTCGCACAGACTTTCTTAATCAGTCGTAAACGTTACGCAAACCTTGCACTCTTTTTTAACGACGCGCGATCTCAAATTCCAACACGGATTAAGTAATTCCTCACGCTATTGGCTCAAAACAGTGAGTGGCCCGGAGCATCTTATTCATTGCGTCTGCTCTTGGGCCGTTAGCCTCCCATGTGTTTGGAAACAGGGGGGAACAGCTACTTTTTTCGTGTGTCGATCAAAGTCGCAGCGTATGGCCGCGTTCAGCGGGTATCTAAGGGTTGAAGCGTGAGAAAGCCTAAAGTGCCAGCGCCTGCATTGGATCAGGACGCAGAGCGGATGCGCGATGGAGCGGATCGGCTGGCTGAACTTTTGCGCGACCCCGGTCCTGGCATAAAAGTTACGCCGATTGCGGAGCGCCTCGCCGATGGACGCTCGGTGCCGCTTGATGGGCAAGTAGCAGACACGCCAACGCCGCAGCACCAAAGCAGCACACCAGACAAGCCTGCCCAACACCCAGCGGACCAGACTTACGCATCGCCGCAGCATGCCTTGCAGGCGCGACTAGAGCGCGCTGCGGCAGGTCGTATCCGACCAGCGACTGAAGCGGCCGCCTCACGTCCGGCTCGAACGAGACAAAAACCGAAAAATTCTGCTGCAACTCCTGCAGGACGCAATGCCCGCCGAGCGCAGCAAGCTGATCCGCGCGATGTCGCATCTGAGAGCGTGAGCATTGGTCGTATCGACAGCAAACCTCCGGGCTTGCTGGCAGACCTTGAAAAACGCGTTGATGGTGCTGGCGAACGGCCCGCACCTCCACCGCAAGCGAACGCAACTCCAAAGCGCGCCCAGCCCATTACCGAGGCTGTTGCATCCAAGAGCGCGCAAGCCAGTGAGCTAGGTGCCGCGTTGCGCTCTAGCCGCGATGCTTTCGTTTCAGCCGCCATGTTCAGCTTTGTCATCAACTTACTGATGTTGGCTGGGCCGTTGTTCATGCTGCAGGTCTACGACCGGGTTATGACATCAGGGTCTGTCCCAACTCTGATTGCGCTGTCGATTTTCACATTCGGCGCTTACGCTGTGATTGGCATACTCGAACTTGTGCGTTCACGCGTCATTGTCCGCGTGGGCATGGAAGTTGATGCGCGCGTGACAACGCGCGTGTTTGAGGCTGCCCTGAAGCGGTCGGTTGGGGGAACGGGTCATTCGGTGCCTGCGCTACGCGAATTGGATTCTCTGCGGCAATTCCTGGCAGGCCAGGGTCCGCTGACATTCTTCGACGCGCCGTGGACGCCGGTGTATCTGCTTGTCATCTTTTTGATGCACTGGATGCTTGGTGTTGCTGCGGCATGCGGTGCACTCATCCTACTGACGCTTGCATGGCTCAGCGAAGTCCGCTCGCGCAAGCCAATCCTTGAGGCTGGGCGTGCCGCCGGACGTAGCCTAGAGATGGCTGAAACCGGTCAGCGCAACGCTGAAGCCATTCTGGCGATGGGAATGACAACCGCGTTTCGCCAACGGTGGCAGTCTACGAACCAGAATGCTTTGGCTTGGCAGATGCAGGCAGCCGACCGCCTGGGTGCGATGACGGCTGCGTCCAAGTCTTTGCGGCTGCTGCTGCAATCGATGATGCTCGCGATTGGTGCCTACCTCGCGCTGCAGTCGGAGATCTCCGCCGGTGTGATCGTGGCGGCAACGATTATCTTCGGGCGTGCTCTGGCGCCAGTGGAACAGGCCATCGGGCAGTGGCGCTCGTTTTTGAAGGCACGCGAAAGCTACGCGAAAATCGATGAGCTTCTGCAAAAGGAACCGGCCACACGCCGTCGCACCGAACTGCCTGCTCCCACTGGGCACTTGGCGGTCCGCAGTCTACGTGTTGCGGCCCCGCAAAACCGGCAGCTCATACTTGCCAATGTCAACTTTGATGTGCGCCCAGGCGAGATGCTTGCCGTCATTGGACCGAGCGCGTCTGGCAAGTCGTCGCTCGTTCGCGCACTGGTCGGACTGTGGGCACCAGCCTCGGGTTCAATCACACTCGATGGATCTCGTCTTGACCACTGGGACCCCGAAGATCTCGGTCAGCATATCGGGTATTTGCCGCAGGCCGTTGAACTGTTTGCTGGGACCGTCAAGGA
>JBCBRD010000058.1:0-16721 GCA_039819885.1 Pseudomonadota bacterium | reverse complement strand
GGCATCACCACGCCCGAACCGTTCAGTCCTAACTACGGGTCCGAGCCGATACGGCAAGGCTCTATCCAGCCGACAAACTCTTATCGTGGGGATCGTGTGGCGGATGCTGGATGGGCTGCGCGTGTCGTACCTACGGGCGGACGCACAGTTCGGGCGTGGTGATGCCAGGCACTGGGTGCCGAGACGGAGGGGGCCAGTTGGTTGGGCTGATGTCTTGGCAGCAGGCCTGCCGACGGTATGACTTTGATGAACTGACTTCGCAGTTGGACAGCATCTTTTTTGAAGCCTCAGCGACGCAAACGTTTGATGATGGGGCGGTGCGTGCTGCCTTCCGCGATCGGTGGCTGGGTCGGTATCTGGACCAACGACCCACTTTCGCGTCGGTTGCTCTGGTTGAACGTGGTCGTGCGCCTGTGGTCGCGGGATACGTTATTGGGTCGATGCGAGATCCGAGCTGCGATCCGCTGTTCAGTGATATCCCATACTTTGAACGCCTGGCTGATTTGTGCGCGCTTTACCCCGCTCATTTGCACATTAATCTGGCCCCAGCATTTCGTGGCCGTGGCATCGGGCAGCGCCTTGTTCGCAGGTTTTCGGCTCAAGCGTATGTCAAAGGTGCCGGTGGGTTGCATGTTGTGACCGGCGCTAGGTCTCGGAACGTGACGTTTTATCGACGCCTGGGTCTCAAGCCGGTTTGTGTTGAGGCCTTGGATGGCAATGAAATCGCGATGCTGGCGGCAAAGTTGCCGTTGCACGCGACCCGCTAGATCATGTTCCGCAAAAGTGTGCGCGGTTTTGCGATAAGAACATGATCCAAGACAGAATCTTAAAGTGCGCCCGCTGATTCCGTTTAGAGTGAGCGCGCTTTAAGCGATGTCAAACTGATGACCATTGCCTAAGATCCTCTGCTCTTGTTTATGAAGCTGGTTCTGTGCGTACTTTGTTTTCGCGGTGAAGCCTTTTGTTGGCGCCCGGCTGAACCTATGTTGTATCGGTCGGCGTAGAGCTGACACCAACGCTACGGAACTCGTGCTGCGCGTAATTTCTCGATCCGCGTGCTTTCGCTGCGGTTCGACGTGAAACAAGGGCGAACTGATGAGTGAAGTCGCAACCAGCACCGCCAGCGCGATTGAATCTGATGGACAAACAGATGATCCAGCCATTCATATGGTTGGCGTAAACAAGTGGTATGGCGATTTTCACGTTTTGAAGGACATCAATCTGGATGTTCGCACCGGCGACCGGATTGTGATTTGTGGCCCGTCTGGGTCTGGAAAATCTACGCTTATTCGCTGCATCAATCGGCTTGAAAAGCACCAGGCTGGCCAGATTGTTGTCGATGGTACTGAGTTGACCGATGATCTCCGGCAGATCGACAAGATCCGTTCTGAGGTTGGAATGGTGTTCCAGTCGTTCAATCTGTTCCCGCATATGAGCGTTCTTGACAACTTGTGCCTAGCTCCAACTTGGGTGCGTAAACTTCCACGTGCCGAGGCGGAGGATGTCGCCATGACATATCTTGAGCGCGTCCGCATTCCCGATCAGGCATCGAAGTTTCCCGGACAGTTGTCCGGCGGGCAGCAGCAACGCGTCGCGATTGCGCGGGCATTGTGCATGAACCCTCGGATTATGCTGTTTGACGAACCGACATCTGCACTGGACCCAGAGATGGTGAAAGAAGTGCTGGATGTGATGATCGAGTTGGCTGAGCAAGGCATGACCATGTTGTGCGTGACACATGAGATGGGGTTTGCCAAAGCCGTGGCTGACCGTGTGATTTTTATGGACGAAGGCCGAATTGTTGAAGACGCGCCCCCGTCGACTTTCTTCACCACCCCAAAATCGGAACGTACCAAGGAGTTTCTCGCCCAGATCCTCAACCACTGAACCGAAACTGGTTTTCAAACCTCGTCGATGCAGTGGTATCGGTTTTGGGAACCTGCCCACTTTCCTCACGTAGCAATCGATCTTTTTTTGATCAGGAGACCGTTGATGACTTTGATGCGTCCATCGCACCAACTGAGTATCGCTTTCACAGCTCTTAGTGCCGTTTTGGTTGGCACCGTTGGTCTTGCCGGGGCGGCACACGCCCAGAGTAAACTTGAAACGGTGAAGACGCGTGGCATCCTGCAGTGCGGCGTCAACACCGGCTTGGCGGGTTTCAGCTCGGCTGACGACAAGGGCAACTGGAAGGGCCTGGATGTCGATCTCTGCCGTGCCGTAGCGGCGGCCGTCTTCGATGATGACACGAAGGTCAAGTACGTCCCACTCACGGCGAAGGAGCGTTTTACGGCGTTGCAGTCGGGCGAGATCGATGTGCTTTCCCGGAACACGACATGGACGATGAGCCGTGATACGTCCGGGCTCGAATTCACCGGGATCAACTACTACGACGGCCAAGGGTTCATGGTGAAAAAGGACCTTGGCGTAAAGTCGGTCAAAGAACTGGGTGGTGCCAGCATCTGCGTTCAGACCGGCACAACGACGGAACTCAACCTCGCTGACTATTTCCGGGCGAACAAGCTTGAATACAAGCCAGTGGTTTTCGAGAAATTACCCGCGACGCTTGCTGCCTACAACGCGAACCGTTGTGACGCGTTTACGACGGACGTCTCTCAGCTTTATGCGATCCGGCTAACGCTGGGTGATCCTGACAACCATATTGTGTTGCCCGAAGTGGTTTCAAAGGAACCCCTTGGACCGGCAGTCCAGCAAGGTGATGCACAGTGGGGTGATATCGTGCGCTGGGTGCATTTTGCGATGTTGAATGCTGAGGAACTCGGCGTCACCCAGGCCAATGTCGACGACATGAAGAATTCGGAAACGCCAACGATCCGTCGTTTGCTAGGCGTTGAGGGCGAGTTCGGCACGCCAATCGGTCTGACGAATGATTGGGCTTATCGGGTGATCAAGAAGGTCGGCAACTACGGAGAATCGTTTAAGCGGAATGTGGGGGCGGATTCGCCACTCGGTATTGCGCGCGGCCAGAACGCCTTGTGGTCTGATGGTGGGCTGCAGTACGCTCCACCGATCCGTTGATGCTTCTATCAAAGGTCATTGCGTCTGAGGATGTTTCCTATGGTGCGGTGGCCTTTCATGCGTTTCAACACTCTATCTAACCCTGCAAGCAATCAATTCACGGGTTGTATCCTGCGCGACGTGTTCGCGGTAATTCGTGAACGTGCTGCAGGTTTTGTTTTGATACATGTTCCTGGCGCAAAGCCGTGTACACTCCTCTCGGACATGAATTCGAGGTGTTATGGCCGAACAATCGCAACCCGTCTTACGCACGGACTGGCAGCAATGGCTGACGGATCGGCTTTATGATCCCAAGTCGCGTGGGGTGGTGTTTCAGCTTCTCGTCGTGCTCGCTCTTGTGTGGCTGGGCTACGAGATTGTCACCAACACCATTGAGAACTTGGAACGACAGGGCATCACCTCCGGCTTTGGATTTCTTGACCGGACCGCTGGTTTCGACATCTCCCAAAAACTGATCAGCTACCAGACGACGTCGACTTACGGTCGGGCATTTCTAGTCGGCTTGATGAACACGCTGCTGGTCGCTGTCATCGGGATTGTTGTTGCCACGGTCGTTGGATTTGTCGTGGGGATTGCACGACTTTCAAACAACAAGCTGATCCAGTTTTTGGCCACCGTGTTCGTCGAGCTGATCCGGAACATTCCACCACTGTTGATGTTGTTCTTTATCTACTTCGGCGTGTTGAAGAACCTGCCGCAGCCGCGCGATTCCATCGCACTTCCCATGTCATCGGTTTTGAATGTGCGTGGGCTTTATGTGCCGTCTCCGGTTTGGGGGGATGGCAGTGCGCTTGTTCTGGTTGCGCTGGTGGCGGGTTTGATCGCCGCGGTCGTTGCGGCTATGCGGGCAAGGGCGCATCGGGTGGCGACTGGAGAACAGACCCCGATGTTGGTTCGGCTTCTTGCGATGGCTATTGGACCGCCGCTTGCTGTTTTTGCGCTGATGGGATTTCCGTTGAGTTTCGACGTGCCAGCGGCGGGGCGGTTTAATGTGTCCGGCGGGTTGACGATCCAGCCAGAATTCGTCGCGCTTGTTGTCGGCTTGTCGCTCTACACGGCTGCCTTTATTGCGGAGATTGTCCGCAGTGGCATTTTGGGAGTGCCGAATGGCCAGAAGGAAGCCGCTGCCGCGCTTGGCCTGCACGACCGGCAAGTGATGCGGTTTGTTGTGATCCCACAGGCGATGCGCATTATCATCCCGCCGCTAACTAATCAGTATTTGAACCTGACCAAGAACTCTTCGCTGGCTGTGGCGATCGGCTATCCGGATCTGGTTTCGGTTTTTGGGAATACGGTTTTGAGCCAGACCAACCAGGCAGTCGAAGTGATTTTGATCATTATGGCCGTCTACCTGACGATCAGCCTTGCGACCTCGTTGCTGATGAATTGGTTCAACCGCCGCATGGCGCTAGTCGAGCGATGAGGGGTCTTGATAATGATTGATCAGACGCAGACATCGACGGCACCCCGCGTCGCCCCGGTGCGTTCATTTGATGCTGTAAGATGGGTCAAGGAGAACCTGTTTTCCTCCGTGACCGATACGCTTCTCACGTTGGTCGGTCTCTATCTCATGTACCTTGTCGTGTCTGGCTTTTTGAACTGGGCGCTTTTTAGTGCGGTGTTTTCCGGACAAAGCGGCAAGGACTGCAATTTCGAGGGTGCTGGCGCGTGTTGGCCGTTTGTGACCAACAAGTTCAAGGTCTTCATGTATGGCCGGTATCCGGTCGAAGAGCTGTGGCGGGTCAACCTGACATATGTGCTCGCGTTGGCCGGGCTGGTGCCGCTGATGATCCCCAAGGTGCCGGGCAAGCTGTGGCTGTCGATCTACATGTTGGTGGCGTTCCCGGTGCTTGCCTATTTTCTGCTGACGGGTGCGCCCGCGCTTGGCATGCCGATTGTGGAAACAAGTGATTGGGGTGGATTGCTGGTGACGTTGGTGGTGGCGTGCGTGGGCATTGCTGCGTCGTTCCCGATTGCAATTCTGCTTGCGCTGGGGCGGCAGTCTGATCTGCCGATCATCAAGTGGGCTTCAATCATCTTCATTGAGTTTGTGCGCGGCGTACCGTTGATTACGGTGTTGTTTTTCGCATCCGTCATGCTTCCGCTGTTTCTGCCAAGCGAGATTACAATCGATAAGCTGTTACGCGCGTTGGTCGGCGTCGCGTTGTTTTCTGGCGCTTATCTCGCAGAGGTCATCCGGGGCGGTTTGCAGGCGATTCCGCGCGGGCAATACGAGGGTGCTGAAGCACTCGGCATGTCCTATCCGCAAAAGATGGGGCTGATTGTCATGCCGCAAGCTTTGAAGCTCGTGATTCCGGGAATCGTCAACTCGTTCATCGCGCTGTTCAAAGATACCTCACTGGTGCTGACGATTGGGGTGTTTGATTTGCTCGGCATTGTGCAGCAGGCGGTGACATCCGATGCCAAGTGGTTTGCGCCGCAGACAGGTGCGACTGGGTTCATTTTTGCCGGCTTCATCTTCTGGATCTTTTGCTTTGCGATGTCGCGTTATTCGGCCTTCGTGGAAAGGCGGCTGTCGGCGGGTGATCGGCGTTGAATGACGCTGTCTTTTTCATGCAACTCACGTTGTTCCTTCTTTTGAAATGAGGCGTTTCTGCTGTGGGCGACGTGGTTCACCCTCTTGACAATTGATGTGAACAAAATAAGAACATATCCTTATCCTGGAGGGTAGTTTGGCTCTAAAATTCATTCACACAGCGGATTGGCAGATCGGTCGCCCGTTCAAATGGTTCCCTGATGAAATGGCTGGGCGCCTTCAGGCTGCTCGCCTTGATGCCATCGACCGGATTGGCGCATTGGCGAAGACGCATGATGCACGGTTTGTGCTCGTTGCTGGCGATGTGTTTGATGCTGAAGGCTTGCCGCGGAAGGTTCGTTTGCAACCGCTCAAGCGGATGGAGGCACATCGTGATGTCCGCTGGATTTTGTTGCCAGGCAACCATGATCCGGCGGCACCAGGCGGGATTTGGGCGAAGCTTGCCGAGGATCTGCCATCAAACGTCATTCTTGCAGATCAGGCGGAACCTCTTGAGATTGATCCTGATGTTACGATCCTGCCTGCCCCCTTACGGCAGCGTGTGTCTTCACATGACCCGACAGCATGGATGAACGGATGTGAGACCAAGCCAGGTGTTTATCGTATTGGTTTGGCGCATGGGTCTGTAACCGGATTTGGCAGCAATGATGACACCAATGCGCTGCTTGATCCGGCGCGTGCGACGTCAGCGCGGTTGGATTATCTGGCGCTTGGGGATTGGCATGGTGCTGTAAGGGTGGATGCCCGCACGTGGTATTCTGGCACGCCTGAACCTGACCGGTTTTCCGACAACGAGAGTGGGCATGCTTTGGTGGTTGAGATTGGGTCGCCGGGTGCTGTCCCGAAGGTTGAGAAAGTGCGGGCTGCGCAATTCTCATGGGTCGCTTTGTCTGAAGAACTCACCAATGCAGACCATCTCGACGGACTTCGGTCACGTCTTGATGATCAGTTTTCCGACGGTCCGGTACGCGCACTTGTCCGGCTGACGTTGTCGGGTGGACTATCTATTTCTGATTTGGCGAGGGTGAAGGCTTGGTGTGAGGTGCTTGATGCCGAAGTCGCTTACATGGCTGTGCGCGACGACGGGCTCAAGGTGCGCGGTGATCTTTCTGGGCATTCTGCCTTTTCAGCGAATCCAGAGCTGATGGCGGCTGCAGAGGTGCTAAGGCAAATGGAGGGTATAGACGGGAACGGTGCCGAAAATGGTGCAGACAGTGCTCGTCCCCGCCAGGCGCAGGTCGGGCTTCAACTGCTGCTTGATGCCGTTGAAACAGCGCTCGAAGAGGAGGCGGCATGAAGCTACGCGCGGTTCGTGTCGCTGATGTCGGTGGGTTCGAGGAGCCTGTCGCGGTCGAAGGTTTGTCGGGTCGGCTCGATCTGCTGCTTGGGCCAAATGAAACGGGCAAGTCCACACTGTTTCGTGCACTGCAGGCTGTGTTCTTCAAGAAATACAATGCGACGGGTAGGTTTCTTACAAAGCTGACGCCAACGCGTGGTGGGACGCCGCTTATCGAAGCAGACTTTGAGGTGGCAGGCACGACGTGGCGGATCACAAAACAGTACGGCAGCGGAAAAACTGCAACGTTACAGGTTGTGGGCGGCGGTGCGTCCTGGCGAAACGCGGATGCCGAAGCCAAGCTGTATGAGCTTTTAGACGTTGCTGACGGTCTGCAGGGGCGGTTTGGCACCTTGTGGGTTGGTCAGCGCCATGGTCTGGGCGCGCCGGTTCTCGATCTCGACCCTGAGACGAAGCGTGTGAAGGTTGGGGGGGGCGAGCAGCAGGCATTGCTGGCGGCGATTGAGCAGGAAATCGATGATACGGCGGGTGGTAGTCTGGCCGGTGTCGTTCGCGATGTTCTGCTCGCGAAAGCGAAGCTGCTTTTGACCGACAGCATCGCCAAACCGCAACAAGGTGGGCCCAAGGCGCGACCACGACGTGATGGGCCGTTGGACCGGGCGCTCAGTTTGTGCGCGGAGCTGAGTGATGCGCTCGATGTTGCGCGTCAACGGGCCGACGAGACCGCAGAGAGCCGTCTTCGGCTGGAGGCGATCGAGAGCGATCTGGTTGCTTTGACTGCACCTCACGTTGTCAACCATCGTGAGGCCCGTTTGTCGGAGGCACAGCAGACCTATGAAGCTGCCAAAATGGCTGCGGATCGCTTGAAGCTGCAGGCATCAGAACGGGATAGGGCCGAGGCTGTTGCGGCGCGTGAAGAAGCGGCAGCGAAACGGTTTTGCGAGAAACTCGCAGCGGCAGAAGCGCTGTTCGGTCAACAACACGATGCAATGGCCAAGCGCAACGAGTTGGTTGAGACAATCAAAGTCGCAGAGACTGAGCAGGCTCGGCTTGTTGAACAGGTGGCGCAACTCACGTCTGCGCGTGACCAAAACCAACTTGCCCTGGAGCGATGTGTGCGTGCCGAACGGCTGGCTGATATTCACAATCAGCGGGATCGCATTGAAGCCGATTTGACCCGTGTGCGGATATTCGAAGAGGACATTGGTCGATTGAATGAGACGCTGCGTGAGATGCATGTCAGCGCTGAGTTGTGTGATGAGGCACGTGCCGCTCAGCGTGATATTGAGCTTGCTGCAAGCCGGTTGGATACCGCTGCGACTTGGTTAGAAGTTGACTATCTTCCTGGGAAGGACGGTGGTCTTCTGGTTGGTGATCAGCCGCTCAAGGGAGAAGAGCGGATAAGGATTACCGATCCGACACACGTTGTCATTCCAGGTGTCGGACAACTGCTTCTTTCACCCGGCGATACTGCAGACATCAGCGACGCCAAGGACCAGCATGCTGCTGCAAGCCGTCGTCTGGCTGAGATGCTGGAAGTCGCAGGTGTTGGCGACATTTCGACACTCGAAGCCGCGCTCGATGAACGCCGCAAGACCGAGCGTGCGCTAAGCGAAGCTGTTGCAACCTTGAACGGTCTTGCACCGGATGGGGCTCAGGCGTTTCAAGCGCGGATTGATGAACTTGCAGACCAGGCACTTGCGATTTCCGATGCGGCACCCAAGGGGCCAGATGACATGGCTGGTGGGATTGACGGTCAGGGCGGTGCACTGTCGGTCGATGATATGGAAGCGCTTGTTACTGCCAGTCAGAACGAGTTGGATGCAGCGCAGGTGGCCCTGCAGGGTGTCGAAAACACGTTCAAGACTGCCGAGTTGGAGCTCAATCATTGTCAGGAAAAGCTTGCTGCTTTTGAGACCAAGATTGTGGAACTCAATGCCGAGCTAGGACCGGACGATGAGCGGTTGAACCTCGCAGATACGCTCAAGGAAACCGCTGCGGCCGCAATGGCTCTAGCGCATGAGGCACGGCTTGTGGTCGTTGCAGCGCGTGAGGATGTTCCAGATGAGGCGGCGCTTGCTGCTTTGCAGACACAGGTCACGGAGGCTGAACAGGCAATCAGGCAGGCCGCGGACAGAGCTGCCCTGTTGAAGGACGAGCGGGCCGAACGTATTGGGCTCATTTCGGCCTATGATGAGGATGGTCAAGCGCAACGGGTTGCTGAACTGAGTGGAGAATTGGCGCGGGCGCAAAGGGAGGCGGATCGGTTAACGGATCAGGCCGAGGGATTGAAGCTTGCAATTGGCGCGTTGGATGCGGCACGTGCGCAATCGCATGACCGGTTTGCGCGTCCGGTGTACAAAGCGCTTGCTCCGTTTCTTGAGCTTGTGTTTGGCGAGTCAGAGATCGTCTTTGATAGTGCGTTTCGACCGGTCGAGGTTCGTCGAGCTGGTATTGCCGATAGCTTTGATTTTTTAAGCGAAGGGACGCAGGAGCAGATCGGCCTGCTTGTACGCTTGGCATTTGGGCGTGTGTTTGCCGATGCCGGACAGTCCACGCCGATCATTCTAGATGACCCGCTTGCGTATGCTGATGATGTGCGGATCGCAAAGACGTTTGAGGCGCTAGAGACGGCCAGTCAGTCGCAACAGATCTTTTTGATGACCTGCCGAGATGCAGCTTTCCGAAAACTCGGTGGACATATGGTGCAGATCGCGCCGTGGTCGCCCGATGCAGTTCGGCCAAGCATACGATCTGCGGAGTATGAGAAGAAGCGTGCGTAGATTGACGGTGGTCATGGCGATGCCTGTCTGTGGATAACTGCATGGAGGTCCATAAGTCGAGCGACGCAGGAAAGCCACGCGATGCGATGCGCCCACAACGGGCTGGCGCCTTCAGCTTGCCAAATCAGCAATGGCCGTGGCACAGACGTAATTGTGTCATGGAATATGACACTCACTGCCAGCGTGCCTCGTCTCGCTTCGCCTGGATAGCCCTAGGCTGGGAAACGCCAGTCTCATGGGCTGAGACCGACCGTCTCTCTTTGCGAACAACGAAATGACGAGACCACACTATGGCGAGACCCCAGACCAAAGACCTTTTTTCATCGGGACAAACGCCGTTGAGTGACAAAGCTGGCCGCGCGCGCAAAACGACTGATGCATCAGATGGCTATACCGCAGCCGATATCGAGGTGCTTGAAGGCCTTGAGCCTGTTCGCAGACGCCCTGGAATGTACATTGGCGGAACCGATGAGAAAGCACTTCATCACCTGTTCGCTGAGGTGATCGACAACTCGATGGACGAGGCGGTCGCCGGTCACGCGACATGGATTGATGTGCACCTTGATGCCGAAGGGCAATTGTCGATTGCGGACAATGGCCGTGGCATCCCGGTTGATCCGCATCCAAAGTTCAAGTCGAAGTCGGCACTTGAAGTCATCATGACGACGCTGCACGCGGGCGGGAAATTCGACGGCAAGGCTTACCAGACATCCGGTGGTTTGCACGGTGTCGGGGTTTCGGTTGTCAATGCGTTGTCGGAGCGGCTCGAAGTCGAAGTGGCGCGCGGTCAACAGCTTTACCGCATGGTATTTTCGCGCGGTCATCCAGAAACAAAGCTCGAAAAGCTTGGGTCAATCAAGAACCGCCGCGGCACCAAGGTCACGTTCAAGCCAGATCACAAGATCTTCGGTAAGAGCGCGGCGTTCAAGCCTGCACGGCTTTACACCATGGCGCGTTCCAAGGCGTATTTGTTCGGTGGTGTTGAAATCCGCTGGTCATGTGATCCCGAGCTGATCAAAGATACCACGCCTGACAAGGCCACGTTCCATTTCCCCGGCGGTCTGCAGGACTTCCTCGGTGCGACCATTGAGGGCAAGACGCGTATTATGCCCGACATTTTTGCAGGACGTGTTGAGAAGGAAGGTGGGCATGGCTCGGTTGAGTGGGCTGTGTCTTGGATTAATGATGACGGCTTTTCACGCTCTTACTGCAACACGATCCCAACTGGTGAAGGTGGCACGCACGAGCAGGGCATGCGCCAAGCCTTGACGCGTGGCTTGCGAGCCTATGGCGAGCTGACGAACAATAAGAAAGCTGCCCAGATCACGGCTGATGACGTGATGAGTACGGCGGCCAGCATGCTGTCTGTTTTTATTCGCGAACCGGAATTTCAAGGACAGACCAAGGACAAGCTTGCAACGCAGGAAGCCGCGCGGATTGTTGAGACTACGGTTCGTGATGCATTTGACCACTGGCTAACAAGCGCGCCAACACAGGCCGCCAAGCTGATGGAATGGACTATTCAGCAGGCCGAAGAGCGGTTGAAGCGGCGGCGTGACAAGGAGATCAGTCGGCAGTCTGCAACCCGGAAACTGCGGCTTCCCGGAAAGTTGGCTGACTGTACGATCCAGAAAGCGACTGGGACTGAAATATTCATCGTTGAGGGCGACTCGGCTGGTGGATCGGCCAAGAGTGCAAGGAAGCGTGAAAGCCAGGCTGTCTTGCCGTTGAGGGGTAAGATCCTCAACGTTGCCAATGCGTCATCGGCCAAGCTTGCCCAAAACCAACTCTTGTCGGATCTTATCCAGGCGCTCGGCGCAGGGATTGGACGCCACTATAACGATGATGATCTCCGGTACGAGCGTGTGATCATCATGACAGATGCGGATGTTGATGGAGCGCATATCGCGTCGTTGCTGATTACGTTTTTCTATCAACAGATGCCGGCTTTGATTCAGAACGGCCACTTGTATCTCGCCGTTCCGCCGCTCTTCAAACTCACGCATGGTGCGAAGTCGTTCTACGCCCGCGATGAGGATCATCGGCAAGAGCTGATGAAGTCAGAATTTAAGCCAAATCAGAAGGTGGAGATCAGTCGCTTTAAAGGCTTGGGTGAAATGAATGCAAGCCAGCTTAAGGAAACGACCATGGACCCGACGAGCCGGATCTTGCTGCGCGTGGAGGTCGGGGACGAGCCGGAGGAAATGGTCAAGGATGCTGTGAACGCATTGATGGGGTCAAAACCCGAGGCGCGGTTCCGCTTTATCCAGGACCGTGCAGCGTTCGCGAAGGATCTCGATATCTGAAACGTAGCGTCTCGATTTGAGAGCTGCTGTTATGAACAGCCCTTGGCTGTCACGCCAGTGCTCTCAACGAGTTTGCACTCGGCCGCTTCGGCTTTCTCAAGAGCCTGTTGACCAGCGACATCGGCCGGTGCCGGTGACTTCACTTGAGCGCATGCCGATACGCTTGTGACCGTGAGTAGTACGCAGCACAAAACCTGAAAAATCCGCAACAAACAGTCCCCCAATTTTACATCATGCCACACAGGCTGAGTGTAATGACATGTGCTCTAAAAAAGGGCTCAACGAAGACCGCGGTTCGGCAAAAACGCGATCAAGGCACTAAATATTTGGGCAGCTTGGATGTGCTCAATTTCGTTGAAAATCAGGCTTCGCGTGACGCCTTGGCGTGCGCCGCGATCCCAGCTTTATCGGTCACATCCGCCAACTCAAGTGTCGCATCATCGACATGGATCGGATTGCCCTGCGGCGTGTAGTTGGGTCCAAGTACATCTATCATTGTTGGGTAGCCCTGACCCGCAGGTTGAGACCAGCCTTCT
Organism: Pseudomonadota bacterium; assembly: GCA_039819885.1. Lineage (GTDB taxonomy): Bacteria > Pseudomonadota > Alphaproteobacteria > Rhizobiales > Hyphomicrobiaceae > JBCBRD01. Next base: position 4,203 of record JBCBRD010000058.1, on the reverse strand, counting down.
ACAATTCGGCACTGCTCAGCGTACTTTGGATCTTCGAGTAAATACGCATGCAGGTCTTTCAACTTGTAGTGCGGAACAGATGCCACGAGATGATGGGGCAGGTGATAGTCCATACCCCATGGAAAAATAGCGTAGCGCATCAGTGGGTTGGCGAGGAAAACACGTGAGTTTGTGTATCGACCACGGTCTGCGTTTCCGTGCTGTAGCCATTCGCGCAGTATCATGAACAAGGGGAATGTTGTGAAGAGCGGCACTACCCAGAACAGCGCGAAATAACCCCACATGGGGGCACCTGTCGTGTACTCTGCTGTCGTCAATGCCGCGTAGAGGATACCAAGATAGACAACGCGACTAATTTGCGTTGTTCGTTGCGAGATTACCGGGTTGACCCGGCTTTTGGGAAAGTCGTTCTCAGGGATCGTTGCGTAGTAGCCCACGACAGTCACCAGCATCGAGGCTAAGGCAATAGCGGCCGTTGCGTGCCAATTCATTATGGCTAGGGGCAGTAAGACGATGGGAGCGCCCACTGCAAACAACACACCTACCCGAATGGCCGACGGTGATCCCAAGCCGTTCGGTCGTGTGTACGGGTTCGTCTCGACACCCATTGTACTGTAGCGGATCCGGGCGATGATATAGCGCACGAGTAGCACAGGATTGAGTTGACGCAGGACGGCCATCAGAAAATCGACATGTGCGATCGGGAAATCCAACCAGTGCCCACTTTCCTTCGCCTGGTCGAAGTTTGGATCACGTTCTGGATCATTGACGAACTGGTGATGCGCCAGATGGTGGAGCCGAAAGGCTTGAGTGGTCGTGTAGATGGGAAAAGCGGCGAACCAGTCCGAGACCAGCTCGCTCGTCTTGCGATCCTTGAAAAGCGTGTAGTGGGTCCCTTCGTGGACAGCACCACCGAGTTGATGTTGTGAAGCGCCCATCACCACAACTGCAATCGCGGCAATCGGGATGTTCCACCACCAACCGATGCCGGCAGAGTGAACAACATAAAAGGTCCATAAGGCAGTGACGACCGTCGTGATCATGATCAGGTAGACGTTTGCGAGATAGCCGATGTTCGTCCAGTTATCTCGCGTCTTAAGCTGTTCAATCGTGAACTGCCGGTTCAAATCGCGATCGGCCGCGATGTCCGACTGCTTGCGGCAACTCAATTGCTCAAATGAATTCAACTGCTGTGAACGCATAGGAGGCTTCCCCAGGCTAAAACCCCGGTTTGGTATGTGCGGACCGGGGCTCAATCCTTTCTCAATGGCCTGTTAATTCAGATCACAATTGGCAACACACCATTATGACATCTGTCAAAGGCTTCACGTTCCATGATTTAACATCATATGGATTGTAAAGAGCTTCCAGAAGCTGAGCTTGACGAGGTTGTCAGGAAGCTTTTGGGGTTGGTTAACTCATTGCGAGTTTCGCGGGCTTGATCACGGCCTGATCATTGTGAGCTGGCTAAAAAGACAGCAAATCAGCTGAAGCGACCGACAATCGCGCCACATTATACATGTTGAGACACTGTGGCTCAGTGCTGAAACTTGCGTATTTACGGCATTTGTGCCTTGGTCGCCGTAAGGGAACGCGGGCTCTCAAGACGGGCGCGCTCCTGGTGTATCGCCTGTCGATCGGTGAATGTGATTGGCAACTGTCGTCCCCAGGAATTCCGCTGAACGCCTCAGGTTTTGAGAGGCTTGCCAGGCCCGATGCATCCGAATGTGTCGTTGCCTACCGTGATCCGTAAGCGTCCAACTTGAGTCGCTACGCCGCACCCATCGTTTTGGAGAACTGAACTTTTGCAATCGACCACTTTTGCCGATCTTGGGCTTTCCTCCAAGGTTCAGTCCGCCATTGATGATGCGGGTTATACGATCCCGACTCCTATTCAGGCCGAAGCTATTCCTGTTGCGTTGACCGGAAGAGATGTTCTCGGTATCGCCCAAACTGGAACCGGGAAGACCGCCTCTTTCACTTTGCCCATGATATCACGCTTAGAGACCGGACGAGCACGCGCACGGATGCCGCGCTCGCTGATCCTCGCGCCGACACGTGAGCTGGCTGCGCAGGTGGCGCAAAGCTTCGAGAAGTATGGGGTCAATCACAAGCTCAACTTGGCGCTTCTCATTGGTGGCGTGTCAATGGATGAGCAATCCAAGAAACTTGACCGCGGCGTTGATGTCTTGATTGCCACGCCAGGCCGATTGATTGACCATTTTCAACGTGGTCGTGTGATGTTGATGGGTGTTGAGATCCTGGTCATTGATGAAGCCGACCGTATGCTCGATATGGGCTTCATTCCTGACATCGAAAAGATCTGTAAACTTCTGCCGCCGAAACGCCAGACGTTGTTTTTCTCCGCAACGATGCCGCCTGAAATCACCCGGCTTGTCGATCAGTTTATGAAAACGCCGGAACGGATCGAAGTGGCGAAGCCTGCGACGACGGCCAAGACCATTACGCAGCGCTTCAAGTTCTGTCCTGAAAGTGATGATTGGGCTAAGCGGGAAATTCTGCGCGAAATCATTCGCGATGCGGATCTGAAGAACGCGATTATCTTTTGCAACCGCAAGCGGGATGTTGCGATCCTTGAAAAATCGTTGACCAAACATGGCTTCAACGCCGGGTGTTTGCATGGCGATATGGATCAGCGCAGCCGCATGGAAACACTCGACAAGTTCAGAAGTGGTGAAATCCTCCTGCTTGCCGCCAGTGATGTCGCTGCACGCGGGTTGGATATTCCTGACGTCAGCCACGTTTTCAACTTCGACCTGCCCAAACAATCGGAAGACTACGTGCACCGCATTGGGCGCACCGGTCGTGCGGGTAAAGAAGGTGCTGCCTTCTCGCTTGTCACGATTGAGGAACTCGGTCGGCTTGGTGATATTGAGAAGATCACAGGTGATGCTGTTGAGTGGGTTGGGGATGAACCGACCGATGAAGACCGCGAAGCTGCAACATCTCGCAAGCGTCGTCGGGGTGGAGGCGGCCGCGGACGATCGGCTTCAACGCGGTCTGGTTCTTCCAGTTCTGGTGGTGATGCACGGCGCGACCGCGAAAGTGGTGACCGCGAAACGCGAAGCCGCGGAGGTGAACGCCGCAGATCTGGACGTCGAAGCGAACCGAAGGTTGTCCAACCCGAGACTGTTGCAGGAGCGGACCTGGCGCCGGTTTCAGATGTCGCGCAACCTGGCAGTGAACAACCGACAATGAAGGCTGAAAGCCAAGCGCGTGGGGGCCGTTCGAACCGTCAAGGCAATGGCGACCGCAAGCAGTCGGCACGAAACAACAGTGCGGACAAAGAAACGAACAGGAATACACGGGGCCGTTCGTCCTCTCGGAAGCGTGCAGAGGTCGGTGAGAATGGTGAGGCCATCCGCGCACCTGCTGCCGGTTTCGCCGACAATATTCCTGCGTTTCTAAGGCGGCCGGTCAAGCGACCAAGTTCTAAGTCGACAGCGAAGTCTGAAAGCGCAGACGCGAGTACTGATGCCTCAAAACAGGACGCTGAAGTGACGGCGGACTAAAGTGCGTGCACCTTAGAGTGAATTCGCTGACGCATTTTAAGTTCCTTTTTTGGATCATGCTCTTGCCGTGAATATTGCTCGCTTTCGGCACTCCTTAGTTGCTCGCCTTTGGCAAGACAAACCGCGTACATTTTTGCGGAACATGATCTAGCGTCCGTCTCTTTTGGATGCACCGCTTGCGCGTCTGCCCAGTTTTTTGGGTTTCACCGGCACGCGTTGGGCTGCCTCAATTCCGAGGCGTGCCCAATTGCAGAATGTGTCTTGGTCGTCGAACGCGTCATCTGGCATTCGCCAATATGACATTTTTACTGGCTTGCCCTTCCCTTCGTACGTGAAGGGCTCAGAATTCGCTGCCTGAAATTCCGTAACTGATCGAGCGTCTGTCTTGATGTACACCACGTCATTGGCGATGAGACCGAACATGCGATCGTCGGCGTAGATGCCGGAGCCACCAAACATTCGTCTGATACGGACAGGGCCGATAGGTGAAAGCAGGTCGCAAATGTGGGATTCAAAATCGCTGAGTTTTGACATTGTAAGACACTCTCAACACGCTTTGAGTGGCTTGTAATACGGGCTTAACCAAAGCCTGCGCCGGGTTTTGACAGGTAGTCTATTTCAGCTTGAGTGGATTGGCGTCCGAGGATTTGATTGCGGTGCGGGAAGCGAC
>JBCBRD010000057.1:16769-17041 GCA_039819885.1 Pseudomonadota bacterium | reverse complement strand
AGATCGCAACGTGTTGATGTAGCCGAACATGTTGGCCAATGGCACGTAAGCTTTGATGACAACGGCGTTGCCGCGAAGGTCTTGCGAGCGGATCTGGCCACGACGCGAGTTTACGTCGCCAATAATGCCGCCAACGAAATCTTCCGGTGTGACGATCTCGACGTCCATTGTCGGTTCTAGAAGCTTAATCCCGCCCTTCTCACAACCCTCGCGCATGGCGGCTCGCGTTGCGATTTCGAAGGCAATCGCGGAGGAATCGACCTCGTGGAATG
>JBCBRD010000057.1:0-16759 GCA_039819885.1 Pseudomonadota bacterium | reverse complement strand
CAACGATCGGGAAACCGATCAGCACGCCAGTGTCCCACACCGACTTCACGCCTTTTTCGACGCCCGGTATGTATTCACGTGGAACAGCACCACCAACAATCGTTGATGCAAATTCGTTCCCGGCACCAATTTCGTTTGGCTCCAACTTCATCTTCACACGCGCAAACTGACCTGTGCCGCCTGTTTGTTTTTTGTGCGTGTAGTCGAGTTCCGTGGCCGACGCGAGGGTTTCGCGATAAGCCACCTGAGGCGCACCAACATCGGCTTCGACACCATGAGTTCGCTTGAGGATGTCGACCTTAATATCAAGGTGAAGCTCGCCCATCCCCTTGAGAATGGTCTCACCGGATTCTTGGTCGACAGAAACAGAGAACGATGGGTCCTCAACGGCCATCTCGTGCAGGGCACCAGCCATCTTTTCCTGGTCGGCTTTCGTCTTCGGCTCGACTTTGACCTCGATAACAGGATCGGGGAATTCCATCTTTTCGAGGATCACCGGCTTGTTGGGATCAGACAGCGTTTCGCCTGTCCGTGTATCCTTCAAACCCTGAAGCGCGATGATGTCGCCTGCGAAGGCTTCCTTGATCTCTTTACGGTCATCGGCATGCATCATGTACATGCGGCCAACACGCTCTTTCTTGTCTCGCGAGGTATTGGCCAACGCCATTCCCTGCTCAGCCCTGCCCGAATAAATCCGGCAGAACGTAATCGATCCGACGTGTTCAAAGTTCATAATTTTGAATGCGATCATCGCAAGCGGATCATCGTCCGAAGGCTTGCGCAAGATTGGCTCTTCCGACTTAGGATCAGTGCCCTGATACGCTTCACGATCAGCAGGCGACGGCAACAAATCTACGACCGCGTCAAGTAGAGGCTGTACGCCTTTGTTTTTAAACGCCGACCCACACATCATCGGGTAGAATTCGTTAGCGATACATCCCTGGCGCAATAGCTTGCGGATCGTATCGGCGTCCGGTTCGGTGCCTTCGAGATACGCCGTCATTGCGTCGTCGTCCATTTCGACGGCAGCCTCGATCATCGCTGATCGAAATTCCTCAGCCTTTTCCTTCAGCTCTTCCGGAATTTCCGTTGTCTCGAACTTGGCACCGCGGTCTTCACCAGACCAAACCATCGCCTTCATCTCGATGAGATCGACAACGCCTGCGAAATCACTTTCCTGGCCGATTGGGATTTGGATTGGAACCGGGCGCGCCCCCAGCTTGTCCTTAATGTCCTGGATGCACATGTAAAAGTCTGCGCCCGTCTTATCCATTTTGTTGGCAAAGACGATGCGTGGAACGTTGTACTTGTCACCTTGACGCCAGACAGTTTCAGTCTGCGGCTCAACACCAGCGTTTGAGTCCAAAACCGTAACGGCACCGTCGAGAACACGCAGCGAGCGCTCGACTTCAATAGTGAAATCAACATGTCCAGGTGTGTCGATGATATTCAGGCGACGCATGTTCCCGTCGCGACCCGGCCAGAAACAGGTCGTCGCAGCGGACGTGATCGTGATGCCACGCTCAGCTTCCTGATCCATGAAATCCATGGTGGCCGCACCATCGTGCACTTCGCCGATTTTGTGCGAAATGCCGGTGTAGAACAAGATCCGCTCAGTCGTCGTTGTTTTACCCGCATCAATGTGAGCCATGATGCCGAAGTTGCGGTAGTCCTTGATGTCGTATTCGCGAGCCATGGGTAGCGCCTCTAGTGACGTTGCCGTCTACGTTCTTGCGTTTGATGTCGCTCGTGGTCGGACCAAACCGACCACAGCGCGGAGTTTACCAGCGGTAATGGGAGAAGGCGCGGTTCGCCTCAGCCATTTTGTGTGTGTCTTCCCGCTTCTTGACAGCGGTTCCGCGGTTGTTTGCTGCATCCATCAATTCACCTGACAGACGCTCAACCATTGTGTTCTCGTTGCGTGCACGTGCTGCAATAATGAGCCAACGGATCGCCAACGCCTGCCTGCGCTCGTTGCGCACCTCGACTGGCACCTGGTAGGTCGCACCACCGACCCGACGGGAGCGAACCTCAACTGCTGGCATCACATTTTCCAGCGCAGAGTGAAACATCTGAACCGGATCAGACTTCGCCTTGTCTTCCATGCGCTCGAACGCGCCATAGACGATGCGCTCAGCAGTGGACTTCTTCCCGTCCCTCATCACGGCATTCATGAACTTCGTGATGACCAGATCGGTGAACTTTGGATCCGGGTTGATTTCCCGTTTCTCAGCTCTGTGACGACGCGACATGACGTCTTCCTATTCTCGTTTGCTCGCGCGCCGGAACCCGGCCACACACCAGCAAATCATTTCAAACCATTGATTATTTTGGACGCTTGGCACCATACTTCGAGCGGCGCTGCTTCCGGTTGGCGACGCCCTGGGTATCAAGGACACCACGGATGATGTGGTAGCGCACACCAGGCAAGTCTTTGACGCGACCACCGCGGATCAGGACCACTGAGTGCTCTTGCAGGTTGTGCCCCTCACCGGGGATGTAACCAATGACTTCATACCCGTTCGTTAGGCGAATCTTGGCAACCTTCCTCAAAGCCGAGTTCGGCTTTTTCGGCGTGGTTGTGTAAACGCGCGTGCAAACGCCACGCTTTTGAGGACACGCCTCCATGTGGCGTGACTTCTCGCGGTAGGTTTTCGGCGTCCGCGGCTTGCGGATCAATTGTTGTATCGTCGGCATGCGCCTCGTCCATCTTTCGGCATGCGCAAACGAGTGCGCGGAGCCCGAAATCAAAAAGGCCGAAGGCGCGCCTATTAAAGCCCGCTTGTTCGGCACCCCGCCAGAGGACCCGCCACTTGCAGCGCGGAGGATCATGGATCTGCGAAATGTTTCGTGCATCTGTTTGACAGCGTTTAGGCGACGTCAAAATCGCGCGAGAGACGCGCGACAGCCTACGGCCTGTCGAGAGATTGCGGATATATATATGCCGCTCCCGATATGGTCAACACAAACGGGCGTGGAAACTGAAATAATTTCGACATACCGGTTGGTTTTTCAGCGACGGTAGCGAGATGAGACAATCAAAGGCCGCAGCGGGGGTTTTCCGCTGCGGCCTGTTGGTTTCTTTTCGAGGGACTGGCCTCTTATTCCGCTGCAGGCGCTTGATCCTCTGGGCGGCGCTTTCGTCGCGCATCCACACCACCGTCGGGAGCTGGCAACGCAGGACCTCCGACATCTGGTTGAGCCTTTGCCTCTTCGGCTGCGATCATTTCATCTCGCTTCGCCGCAATCTTGCGCAAACGACGGAGCATGCCACCAGTGCCCGCCGGGATCAGGCGGCCCACGATTACGTTTTCCTTCAAGCCTTCGAGCGTATCTGCCTTGCCGTTGACCGCCGCGTCTGTGAGGACACGCGTGGTTTCCTGGAAGGATGCAGCCGAAATGAACGAGCGGGTCTGGAGGGACGCCTTTGTAATTCCAAGCAGCACAGGCACCGCAGTTGCTGGACGTTTCCCTGCCTTTTCAGCGGCCGCGTTGTTGTCTTCGTATTCAACACGGTCGATCTGTTCGCCCTTGATCATTTCCGTTTCGCCGATGTCGGTGATTTCCACCTTCTGTAGCATTTGACGGACGATCACCTCGATGTGCTTGTCGTTGATGGTCACACCTTGCAGACGATATACGTCTTGGATCTCGTTGATCAGATAGTTTGCGAGTTCCTCGACGCCCTTGATGGCCAAGATGTCATGCGGTGCTGGGTGACCGTCATAGATGTATTCCCCCTTCTCGACACGGTCGCCGTGTTGCACAGCCAGTGTTTTGCCGCGCTGGATGAGGTACTCGACCTTATCTTGCTCTTCATCGTCGGACACAATCGCGATGCGCTGCTTGTTTTTGTAGTCCTTGCCGAACTCGATCGTTCCTGAGATTTCCGCGATGATCGCATGATCCTTCGGGCGACGGGCTTCAAACAATTCAGCAACGCGTGGCAGACCACCGGTGATGTCACCGGATTTTGCCGACGCCAGCGGGATACGTGCGAGAACGTCACCGGCCTTCACCTTGGCGCCTGAATCAACGGACAAAATCGCATCAACCGGCAACAGATAACGGGCATCACCGCCACGTTGAACCTTCACGGGCTTGCCGGCCTTGTCGTTGACGATCAGTGCAGGTTTGAGTTCGGCACCGCGCGGGGTTGCTCGCCAGTCGATCACAACACGATTTGAAGTCCCTTTCACTTCGTCGGTTTGTTCGCGGATCGATGCGCCGTCCACGAGATCTTCGAAGCCAACGGCCCCGTTGACCTCGGTCAGGATCGGACGCGTGTAGGGGTCCCATTGGGCCAGACGCGTGCCGCGTTTGACAGTGTCGCCCTCATCAACGTGCATGCGCGCGCCGTAAGGAATTTTGTGAACCGCGAGCTCTTTGCCTGACTGGTCGACAATGACCAGGGACATTGTGCGTGTCACAGAGATATTCCGACCTTCGGAATCCTTCTCGATCGCGCGCTGTTTGACCTTCACCGTGCCGTTGAAGCTTGACTCGATGAATGATGTATCAACGACGTTGGCAGTTCCGCCGATGTGGAAAGTCCGCATCGTCAACTGGGTGCCCGGTTCACCGATCGACTGGGCGGCGATAACACCGACAGCTTCACCGATGTTGACCGGTGTCCCTCGTGCGAGGTCGCGGCCATAACATGCGGCACAAACACCGGTGACGGTTTCGCATGTCAGGATCGAGCGGATGCGGATTTCCTGCACCTCAGCCTTTGCGATGGCTTCGGCGTCTTTTTCTTCAATGAGTTGGCCGTCCTTGAGGACAACTTCACCCGTTGCAGGATCCAACACGTCTTCGATAACCGTGCGTCCAAGCGCACGCTGGGCCAGCGACACGATAACCTGGCCGGAGTCGACCACGGCTTGGATCTTGATGCCCTCGTTGGTTCCGCAGTCCTTCTCGGTAATGATGGCGTCTTGTGCGACATCCACGAGACGGCGTGTAAGATAACCAGAGTTCGCGGTCTTGAGAGCGGTATCGGCGAGGCCTTTACGCGCACCATGGGTGGAGTTGAAGTACTCCAGAACCGAAAGCCCCTCTTTGAAGTTCGACAGGATCGGGGTCTCGATGATCTCGCCGGACGGCTTCGTCATCAGGCCGCGCATCGCTGCGAGCTGACGCATCTGAGTGGGCGAGCCACGCGCACCGGAGTGGCTCATCATGTAGATCGAGTTGATCGGCTTTTGACGTCCGTTTTCCAGGACTTCGACGGACTGAATGCGGTCCATCATTTCCTTGGCGATCTTATCGGTACACTTCGACCAGGCATCGACGACTTTGTTGTACTTCTCGAGCTGAGTGATCAAGCCATCATTGTATTGGTTCTCGAATTCGCGAACCATTTCCATGGTTTCGGAGACGAGCTTTGGTTTCGTGTCCGGGATCAGCATGTCGTCTTTACCGAACGAGATCCCAGCCTTGAACGCGTGCTTGAAGCCGAGGCTCATGACGCGGTCACAGAAGATGACCGTGTCCTTCTGACCGCACGAACGATAGACGGCGTCGATCATCTTCGAGATGTTCTTTTTCGTCAGCAGTGTGTTGACGAGGTCGAACTTCACGCCCTTAGACTTAGGCAACAAGCTGGAGAGGATCATCCGACCTGGCGTCGTGTCGTGGATTTCCTGGACGACATTGCCTTCTTCATCAAGCGTGTCGAAGCGTCCCTTGATCTTGGCATGAAGCGTCACTGAGCCTGCTTCGATGGCATGCTCGACTTCATCGATCGATGAGAACAACATGCCTTCGCCGGGCTCGTTGTCGGCGATCAGCGATAGGTAATAGAGGCCAAGGACGATATCCTGCGACGGCACGATGATCGGCTGACCATTGGCTGGATGCAGGATGTTGTTTGTCGACATCATCAAGACACGTGCTTCGAGTTGCGCTTCCAATGATAGCGGAACGTGAACCGCCATTTGGTCGCCGTCGAAGTCCGCGTTAAAGGCGGCGCAAACCAGCGGGTGAAGCTGGATGGCTTTACCCTCAATCAAGGTTGGTTCGAACGCCTGGATGCCAAGTCGGTGCAGCGTTGGCGCACGGTTCAGCATCACCGGGTGCTCGCGGATGACCTCGTCGAGGACATCCCAGACTTCCGGCTTTTCTTTCTCGACGAGCTTCTTCGCTTGTTTGACGGTTGCTGCCTGTCCCAGCGCTTGGAGACGCGCGTAGATAAACGGCTTGAACAGCTCAAGCGCCATCTTCTTGGGCAGCCCGCATTGATGCAGCTTTAGCTCAGGCCCGACAACGATCACGGAACGGCCGGAGTAGTCGACGCGCTTTCCGAGGAGGTTTTGGCGGAAGCGCCCCTGCTTGCCTTTGAGCATATCGGCCAGCGACTTCAACGGACGCTTGTTCGCACCGGTAATGACGCGGCCGCGACGGCCGTTGTCGAACAATGCGTCCACTGACTCCTGGAGCATCCGCTTTTCGTTGCGGATAATGATGTCAGGAGCGCGCAGTTCCATCAGCCGCTTGAGGCGGTTGTTCCGGTTAATGACACGGCGATATAGGTCGTTGAGGTCTGAGGTTGCGAAGCGGCCACCATCAAGCGGAACCAGCGGACGGAGTTCTGGTGGAATGACTGGAACGACAGTGAGGATCATCCACTCAGGGCGGTTGCCTGAGTCAATGAATGCTTCGATCACCTTGAGCCGCTTGCCGAGCTTTTTCGGCTTGAGCTCTGTCGTCGCCTCGGAGATTTCCTGTTTCAGATCTTCCGAGATCTGGTGCAGGTCCATGGCCATCATGATTTCGCGGATGGCCTCTGCGCCAATGCCGGCTGTGAAGCTGTCGGCACCATATTCGTCCAATGCCTGGTGGTATTGCTCTTCGGTCAGAAGCTGTTTGTCAGTGAACGGTGTGATGCCTGGTTCAATGACAATGTAGTTTTCGAAGTACAGGACGCGCTCGAGGTCTTTTAGCGCCATGTCCAGCAGCAAGCCGATGCGCGAAGGCAGTGACTTCAAGAACCAGATGTGAGCAACGGGGGCCGCGAGCTCGATGTGACCCATGCGTTCGCGACGCACCTTCGTGAGCGTCACTTCCACGCCGCACTTTTCGCAGATCAGGCCCTTATACTTCATCCGCTTATACTTGCCGCACAAGCATTCGTAGTCCTTGATCGGACCAAAGATGCGCGCGCAGAACAGGCCATCGCGTTCCGGCTTGAATGTGCGGTAGTTGATTGTCTCCGGCTTCTTAATCTCGCCGAATGACCAGGACAGGATGTCGTCAGGCGACGCGATCGAGATCTTAATCTGATCAAACGTCGGCATCGGTTGCTGGTTTTTGAAGATATTGGTGATCTCGTTCATCGACTGTCTCCTGGTGCGGGATGGCGGCACACATCCCGACTTTTGAGATCAGAACCGCCGTCCGGCACGCCGGGGGTCCTGCTATGGAATTCGTTTCCTTCGCGGGCCGAGCCGAACAACGCTTGAGGGTTGCTATCGGCCCGGGCGGCCATCGGCAAATCAATTTGCCGATGGGCTTTGTCATGTTGCGGTTGCTTATTCAGCGACTGGTGGTAGTTGCGGTGTCGGTTGTGGTGGACCGTCGGGCGCAAGTTCACCTTCTATCTCATCGCCAACGTCGGAATTGACGAGTTCGACATTGAGGCCGAGTGCTCGCATTTCCTTAACGAGGACGTTGAAGCTTTCAGGCACGCCGGCTTCGAAGGTGTCGTCACCGCGGACGATGGCTTCGTAAACCTTGGTACGACCCGCAACGTCGTCTGACTTCACCGTCAACATTTCCTGCAGGGTGTAAGCGGCGCCATAAGCTTCGAGAGCCCAGACCTCCATTTCCCCGAAGCGCTGTCCACCGAACTGCGCCTTACCACCCAGCGGTTGCTGTGTGACGAGCGAGTATGGACCGATGGAACGTGCGTGGATCTTGTCGTCGACCAAGTGGTGAAGCTTGAGGACGTATTTGTACCCCACGGTCACCTTGCGATCGAAGGGCTCGCCGGTTCGGCCATCGCACAACTGGACCTGACCAGATGATTCAAAACCTGCCTTCTTGAGCAGTGTGACGATGTCAGGCTCGCGTGCACCATCGAACACAGGCGTTGCGATTGGCACACCGGTCCGCAGGTTTTGCGCAGCTTCGACAAGAGCGGTTTCGTTTTCCATGGACCCGTTAAGCTGTTCAGGACCATAGATGTCCATCATGTGCTTTTTCAGCTCGTCCAGACTGCCAGAGGCACGATACTCCTCCATTGCTTCATCGATCATGCGGCCAAGACCACGGCACGCCCAACCCATGTGCGTTTCCAGGATCTGTCCGACGTTCATGCGCGATGGAACGCCGAGCGGGTTCAACACGACATCGACGGGTGTTCCATCTTCGAGGAAGGGCATGTCTTCCTTCGGCACGATACGAGAGACCACGCCCTTGTTGCCGTGACGTCCAGCCATCTTGTCGCCTGGCTGGATCTTGCGTTTCACGGCGACGAAGACTTTGACCATCTTCATCACGCCAGGCGGCAGTTCATCACCACGCTGGAGTTTATCGACCTTATCGACGAAGCGCCGTTCGAGGCTCTTTTTGGCGTCCTCGTACTGTTTGTTGATGGCTTCGACTTCGCCTTGCGCCTTTTCATCGGCCAGACCAATTTCCCACCATTGCGAGCGTGGGATGTCATCGAGGATCTCGTTATCGATGTTGGTCCCTTTACGAGCACCAGCCGGACCCTTGGCGACTTCCTTGCCCATGAGCACTTCGCGCAGACGTGCGTACACGTTGCGGTCAAGGATCTGGAGTTCGTCGTCACGGTCTTTGGCGAGTTGTTCGATTTCCTCTCGTTCGATCGCCATAGCGCGTTCGTCTTTTTCAACACCGTGGCGGTTGAACACGCGGACTTCGACGACCGTACCGGCAACGCCAGGTGGTAGGCGAAGCGAGGTATCGCGAACGTCGGACGCCTTTTCACCGAAGATGGCACGGAGGAGTTTTTCCTCCGGGGTCATCGGACTTTCGCCCTTCGGTGTGATCTTGCCGACGAGGATGTCGCCTGGATGCACCTCGGCACCGATGTAGACGATGCCGGCTTCGTCGAGGTTCTTCAGCGCTTCTTCCGAGACGTTTGGAATGTCACGCGTGATTTCTTCAGGACCGAGCTTCGTATCACGGGCCATGATGTCGAAGACTTCGAGGTGGATGGATGTGAACACGTCATCGGAGACGACACGTTCGGACATCAAAATTGAGTCCTCGAAGTTGTAGCCCATCCACGGCATGAACGCGACGAGCACGTTCTTACCGAGCGCCAGATCGCCCAAGTCGGTCGATGGACCATCAGCAATGATTTCGCCGGCCACGACACTGTCACCCACATTCACCAGCGGGCGCTGGTTGATACAGGTGTTCTGGTTTGAGCGCTGGAATTTACGCAACCGATAGATGTCGACACCCGGCTTAGAGGGGTCTTGCTCTTCGGTTGCACGAATAACGATACGCGTTGCATCCACCTGGTCGACGATGCCTGTTCGGCGGGCTGCAATGGCGGCACCTGAATCTCGGGCGACGACCGATTCCATCCCCGTGCCGACCAATGGTGCTTCGGCCTTGATTAGCGGTACGGCCTGACGCTGCATGTTCGATCCCATCAACGCGCGGTTGGCGTCGTCGTTTTCGAGGAACGGGATCAAAGCGGCAGCAACAGATACGAGCTGCTTCGGTGACACGTCGATGCACGTAACTTGATCGCGAGGAACCGGCATCACATCGCCCTGGAAGCGGACGGTGACAAGGTCTTCGGTCAGCATACCGTTTTCGTCGATCGACGCATTCGCCTGGGCAACGTGCTCACGCATCTCAGCCATGGCGGACAGGTAATACACCTCATCGGTGACCTTGCCGTTCACGACCTTACGATACGGACTTTCAATAAAGCCATACTTGTTGACGCGCGCAAACGTCGCCAGAGAGTTGATCAAACCGATGTTTGGCCCTTCGGGCGTCTCAATCGGGCAGATCCGGCCGTAGTGTGTTGGGTGAACGTCTCGGACTTCAAAGCCTGCGCGTTCACGCGTCAGACCACCTGGGCCAAGCGCCGATAGACGGCGTTTGTGGGTGATCTCCGACAGCGGGTTCGTCTGGTCCATAAACTGCGACAGCTGTGATGAGCCAAAGAATTCGCGGACGGCGGCAGCTGCCGGTTTTGCGTTGATCAAGTCTTGCGGCATCACCGTGTCGATATCGACTGATGACATACGCTCCTTGATGGCCCGCTCCATGCGGAGAAGACCGACACGGTATTGGTTTTCCATCAACTCGCCGACCGAACGCACGCGCCGGTTGCCGAGGTTGTCGATGTCATCAATGTCACCGCGACCATCACGAAGGCCCACGAGTGTTTTAACGACGGCCATGATGTCATCGGGCCGAAGGATACGGACCGTGTCTTCGGCCACATCGAAATTCGGATCTTCCGAAAGCTTCATGTTCATCTTCACGCGGCCGACAGCGGAGAGATCGTAGCGTTCGGGGTCGAAGAACAGGCTTTCGAAGAGCTTGGTGGCGGCTTCAATTGTCGGTGGTTCGCCCGGGCGCATCACCCGGTAGACATCCATCAATGCTTCTTCGTGGTTGGCGTTTTTGTCGATGGCCAACGTGTTGCGAATGAAAGCGCCGATCTGGACGTGGTCAATATCCAAGATCGAGAATGACTTGATCTTGTGGTCTTTCAGCTCGGCAAGCAGGTTTGCGTCCAGTTCCGCGCCGGCCTCGGCATAGATCTGTCCGGTCTCCATGTTGACAATGTCTTCAGCCAGATACCGCCCGGCTAGGTCTTCGGATGCCAATAGCACATCTTTCAGACCACCCTCAGAAAGCTCACGTGCCTTGCGCGCGGTGATCTTCTCACCGGCTTTGATCACGACGTCGCCGGTCTTCGCATCGGAAAGATCCGCGATAGGTGAAACACCACGCATCTTTTCGCGCACGAATGGCATCTTCCAACCGCGCTTAGAGTCTTTGATTTCGATCCTCTCGTAGAACGCCTCAAGGATCTCTTCATCGTTATGGCCGAGCGCATAGAGCATCGTTGTAACAGGAATCTTCCGGCGACGGTCGATCCGGCAATGCACGATGTCCTTGGCGTCGAATTCAAAGTCGAGCCATGAGCCGCGATAAGGAATGATGCGGGCTGCAAACAACAGTTTTCCAGAGGCGTGCGTCCGGCCGCGGTCATGGTCAAAGAAGACGCCTGGCGAACGGTGCATCTGAGAAACGATGACGCGTTCTGTGCCGTTGATCACGAAGGTACCGTTCGGCGTCATGAGCGGCATCTCGCCCATGAACACATCTTGCTCCTTGACGTCCTTGATGGATTTTGAACCCGTTTCCTCGTTGATATCGAATACGATGAGGCGCAACTTTACCTTCAACGGCGCGGAATATGTCATGTCCCGCTGCATGCATTCTTCGATATCGTACTTTGGCGGCTCGAAATCATAGCGCGTGAATTCAAGCGTGGCTTTGCCTGAGAAATCCGAAATCGGGAATACCGATGTAAAGACGGCCTCGATCCCAAAATCATCCGAACGGCCGCCCTCTGGTTCCTTCACCATCAGGAAGTCATCATAGGAACTCTTTTGCACCTCAATGAGGTTCGGCATCTGGGCAACTTCCCGGATCTTGCCGAACTTCTTGCGGAGGCGCTTGCGACCGTTGAGTGTCTCAGCCATATCAGCTCCCAAAACGTATCCGCGGGTGACGGGCCCACGTGTTTGAAAATTCTTGCATCAACGGTCGCCGGCCCGATGATGCCTTCGACGGTGATACGAAAATCACCTGCCGGATGTGCAGTTTTGGCGTGTTGAAACGCCGAAAACGGCTCTCCGAAAACCCCGATTTCGTGATTTACTCACGCGCATCGGAGGCTTCGAAGAACCGTTAGTTTGGTTCTATGCTGTGCGGCCCAGGTTAGTACAACCGTTCGCGTCCGTCTGCAGCTTTTTCGTTCCCAGTTCTGTGATCCGTCGTTGGACGGCTCATGCCTTGTGTTTTTTGGTTTCCAGCAGGCTTCCTTCCAGAAGCCTGCCAGATAACCGTGTTCAACGTTACTTAAGCGCGACTTTCGCGCCTGCATCTTCGAGCTTCTTCTTGAGCTCTTCGGCTTCTGCTTTCTCGACGCCTTCTTTGACGGCCTTGCCGCCGGCTTCAACGAGTTCCTTGGCTTCTTTCAGGCCAAGACCAGTGATGGCGCGGACTTCTTTGATGACGTTGATTTTCTTGTCGCCAGCAGCTTCAAGGATCACGTCAAATTCAGTCTGCTCCTCGGCAGCTTCAGCAGCACCGCCACCGCCAGCAGGACCGGCAACAGCGACAGCTGCTGCAGCAGAAACGCCCCACTTTTCTTCGAGCATCGTTGCCAGTTCAGCGGCTTCAAGAACCGTGAGGCCTGAGAGGTCGTCTGCGATCTTTGCAAGATCCGTCATTGTCTTATCTTCCTTGCGTTTGAACCTTTGGGTTTTACCAGTGACCGACACCACAGTGTCGATCGGATTTGTTCGTTGCGTCTTGAATACGGCTTATGCGGCCTCATCTTGAGATGCCTTCGCCTGGAGCACACGTGCGAGCTTCGCAGAAGGCTCTTTGATCGTCCGAGCGATTTTCGTCGCCGGTGCGTTCAAGAGACCGATCAGCTTGGCGCGCAGTTCGTCCAGTGACGGCAGATCTGCCAGTGCCTTTACGCTTGCTGCATCAAGAACCGTAGATCCCATCGCGCCACCAAGAATGACTAGGTTGTCATTCTCCTTGGCATAGTTGACGGCGATTTTCGCAGCGGCGACCGGATCGTCTGAGTAGGCGATGCAGGTTGGCCCTGAGAAAAGGTCCGAGATTCCAGAGGCGTCCGTATCCTTGAGCGCGATTTTTGCTAGCCTGTTTTTCGCAACTTTGACGTGACCGCCCGCTTCCTTCATGCGGCCGCGGAAGTCAGTCATCTGTGCGACTGTCATGCCGGCGTAGTGGGTCACCACGACCACTCCGGTGTCCTTGAACACCTCGTGGAGGGACGCGACGAGCTCACTTTTCGCAGCTCTATCCACTTCGCTTCTCCTGGTCTGCGGGTTCGTCTGGCCTTCGACCAGATGGTCCCCCGCGGGTTGCACCTTATTGTCAGCAGTTTCCCGCCAACAACGCTTTAGTCCTGCCCTCCCGATACGGAAAACCGCGAACTCGGGTGCGACCCAGAAGGTTCAAACCGAAAACGCCGACAACATATGGCGCCTCGGATTGTCTCTCCCATCTCATGCAGGCCGTCGTATTAAGCTTCCAGTGGCCTAAGCCGCCTTTGGCACCTGCAGTCTCGGACAGGCCGGACGCGCCTGCTTAGAGGTTCGCAAAACGCGTCCGTCTTCCCGGATCCGCAGCCATACGACAGCGAACCCGAAACTTGTCAGCTCCACAAAACGTTCAGTTCTGTGACGCATTTCCAGTCGATACGCTCGACAGATCCACGCGGACACCAGGGCCCATGGTCGACGAGAGTGCGACTTTCTTCACGTACGTCCCTTTGGCGCCCGTTGGGCGTGCCTTAACAACGGCATCCATAAAAGCGCGTATGTTCTCCAGCAGCTTGTCGTCGCTAAAGCTTGCCTTACCGACACCCGCATGGACGATGCCAGCCTTCTCAGCGCGAAACTCAACTGCCCCGCCCTTCGCGCCTTCGACGGCGGATTTCACATCCATCGTGACGGTCCCGACGCGCGGGTTCGGCATCAAGCCGCGGGGGCCAAGTACCTTGCCGAGACGGCCGACCAGGGCCATCATGTCGGGTGTTGCGATACAGCGATCAAAGTTCAAGTTGCCCTTCTGGACTTCCTCGACCAAGTCCTCAGCGCCGATCACATCGGCTCCGGCTTCCTTGGCTTCCTCAGCCTTTGCACCGCGTGCAAAGACGGCCACACGGACCGTTTTTCCCGAGCCGTTTGGAAGGTTGCAGACGCCGCGGACCATTTGGTCAGGGTATTTTGGATCGACGCCGAGATTGACGGCCACTTCGATGGTCTCGTCGAATTTCGCCTTGGTGCGTTCTTTGACAGCCTTCAAAGCTGTCTCGATGTCGACGAGCGAATTTGGATCGACGCCTTGGCGTACGGCGTACATGCGCTTGCCGCCGGCATCCCGTGTCGCTTTGATAATTTCGGGTGTTACGTTTGCCATGGTTTTTTGCCCCCTTAGTCCACGACCCGGAGGCCCATTGAGCGGGCGGACCCGGCAATGGTGCGTGCGGCCTGTTCAACATCGTCGGTATTGAGGTCTGCCATTTTCATTTTGGCGATCTCGCGAACCTGATCCATCGTCACCTGCCCGGCGACCGCGCGGCCTGGCTCTTTGGAGCCTGAGCCTGGCTTGCCGGTTGCTTTCAGCTTGGCAGCTTTCTTCAAGAAGAACGTGGCTGGCGGTGTCTTCATGGCAAAGGTGAAGGACCGGTCCGAATAGACCGTGATCTTTACTGGAATCGGCGTATCCGGCTCAACGTCTTTGGTCTTTGCGTTAAACGCTTTGCAGAATTCCATGATGTTCACGCCGCGCTGACCCAAAGCTGGGCCAATTGGCGGTGACGGGTTGGCTTTGCCCGCCGGAACCTGCAAGTTTATGTAGCCATCGATCTTCTTGGCCATGTCGTCCTCTATCCAATCGGTTGCACCGGGCCTGTCCCGATGCGTTTCCGGTTGTTAGCGGTTCAGCGGTGAGCCCCACGTCTTGGGGCATCACCTCCCGCACTCAATGGGCGCATTGGCCAAACCTGACCAACGCCCCCTTTCTCCCCGTTTTCACGGGTATCCCAATTGCAATCGCGTCAGCTCGCGATTTTCTCAACCTGGCCGAACTCCAACTCAACAGGGGTTGGTCGACCGAAGATCGAGACCGCCACCTTGAGGCGTGCCCGCTCTTCATCCACTTCTTCCACGTGGCCTTGGAAGGACGCGAACGGACCGTCTGCAACCTTAACGCTTTCACCGATTTCAAAGGTGATCGTAGGCTTGGGCCTTTCAACACCTTCCTGAACCTGATTCAGGATGCGCATCGCCTCATCTTCACCGATCGGCATCGGCTTTGAGTCAGCACCCAGAAACCCGGTGACCTTCGGCGTGTTTTTGATCAACAGAAACGCTGGGTCAGTCATTTCCATCTTGACCAGAACATAGCCTGGCAAAAACTTCTTCTCGGTCTGCACCTTACGGCCGCGCTTGACCTCGATGACTTCCTCGGTCGGAACCATCACTTCTTCGAATACATCTTCCAACCCGGCCGCCTTCGCGCGCTCTTTGATAGCGTCTGCGACTTTGCGTTCGAAGTTTGTGTAGGCGTGGACGATGTACCAGCGCTTGGTCATTAATCTTTGTCTTCCAGGACGCTTTATTCGAGAGGGTGTCTAGTGGTTTCGCCAGGAACCGCTGGCGTCGCGGGCGCTCTTTAAATGCTCAAAATGAAGTTTACAATGTAACCGAGAAACTGATCGGCGATCATGAAGAAGATGGCAGCCAGCGTGACCATGATCAAAACCATGACCGACGTGATCCAGGTTTCTTTCCAAGTGGGCCAGGTGACTTTCGCCACTTCCGCGCGGACTTCCTGCACGAATGTAAAAGGATTTCGCATCGATCACTTCCAATTGGTCTTAAGCGCAGGCGTCAACATTTTGGGCCCATGGCCGCCCATGCGCGCGCGCTCAAAGTTCATTTCTTCGCCCATGCCTTGCCACGAGCCGCTTGGCTGGTAGATTTCCGTCTCATTTCATCTGCCGAAATGGCTGCTTCTCACCGCGCTAAGCTGCCGCAATCAACACCCGTGATCGTGCCGTTTGTCAGTGATGCTTGGCCTTAATGGTATTGGCAGGGGTGGAGGGACTCGAACCCACGACCTTCGGTTTTGGAGACCGACGCTCTACCAACTAAGCTACACCCCTCGAGCGCCGTCAAAGGCGCGCGTCACTTCTCACGTCGATCTTAACTGTTCCGGAAGATGTGGGATCTAGCGGAAGAATTCACACTTGTCACGCCAAAAGTGTGATTTTCGCTTGATTAACGTGAAATAGCCACATGTTGGTCGCTCACGGGCTAGTCGCCCTCCGCGGGGGCGCGCTAAAAGCGCGGGTCGCCTTGCTCCCCGGATCGCTGGTCGCGATCCGATAGATTGGGTGGCAACACCGCGAAACCCGTGATTGAGCAGGCACCGGGACGCGTCTGCGTTATTCGGGTTCGACGATAACCGCTGTGCCGTAGGCAAGGCATTCGGTGACGGCAGCGGCCATTTCGTTCGCGTCATAACGCATCGCGAGGATCGCGTTGGCGCCGCGTGCTTCAGCTTGTTCGATCAAGAGGTCAAAGGCTTCTTGGCGCGCCTGTTCAGCGAGTTTGGTATAAAGCGTGATGTTCCCGCCAAACAGGATTTGGATCGAGGCCCCGATGTTCCCGACAACGGAACGGGAGCGGACTGACAGGCCACGGATCAACCCGATCGTGCGCACCACACGGTAGCCGGTGATTTCATTGGTCGTGACGACGATCATTGTGACCTCAATTCATCGTTTGCCATGGGGCCTACGTATCACAAACCAATACGCACGGTCGCTATCTCGCTCTCCCCGCGAGCAGGGAGAGGTGATGTCGTCCGTTCATCATTTAACTTCTCATTCCCTCAACGAGGGCCCGCTGCTCTAAAAAACAAAGGCGCGCCCGCCTGGACGGGCGCTGCCTTGAACTCATCTGTCGTCCATTAC
>JBCBRD010000056.1:0-17049 GCA_039819885.1 Pseudomonadota bacterium | reverse complement strand
GAGGCCGCAACGGCTCTCATGACGGCTATGTCAGACAGTTACTGGCAAGTCGTATTGAAGGCGACGCGCAGTCTTGGCAAAATGAAAATTGCTGAAGCGGTTGATATGATCGGGCCAAACCTGGCGCTTGATCAGTCCGCCAACCTACGCAAAGAGACGGCTGCAGCACTTGGCGAAATCACTGCATCTGGATCGGAGCATTACCTCACACCATATCAGGATGATGATGATCCAGATGTCCGCAAAACCGTGCGATGGGCACTTGGTCAACTGCATGCCGCAACGGCTTCAGATCAGAAAAGCTAATCAACTCCAGACGCGGGAATCGCAATCTGGGGTCGGCGTGAGAATTGAAACGATGCGCTGTTGTCTTATGATTGGATAGATCCAAATCATGGACACGGGTTAGGAACGAGGATGCCATGACGCAACTCCGACCTGAAGCAACAAAAGCGATGCACGGTAGCGCACGCACGCTTAAATACGAGGTCATTCGCAACTGGATCGCCGAGCGCATAGCATCTGGCGAGTTCGCGTGCGGAGCCCAATTACCTAGCGAACATGATGTGATGGCGCAGTTCCAGGTGAGCCGAGTCACTGCCCGTCAGGCCTTCGATGCTTTGCGCCAATCTGGCCTGGTCACTGCCCATCGCGGTAAAGGCTACTTCGTAGCCCGATTGCGCGCAGATGCCAGTCTTGAGCGCCTCCAGAGCTTCGGCGAGATGATGGCACCCTTTGGCATCGAAACCAGTTCAAACGTCCTTGAACTCGTTGAGGCGCCTGCGAACGAAAGCGTCGCCGCTGCATTGGGTATCGAAGCTGGCGAAATCGTCACGCGTCTTGTCCGTTCTAGGTTGGCAGGGCACACCGTCGTATCTCTCGATATCAGCCACTACAAACTCGTTCTTGGTCGGCGCCTTATGACACTCGACTTAGCCAATCGCGACGTCTTCCTGCTTCTGGAGGAGAAGATCGGCGTCGAGCTTGGCTACGCGGATGTCACGTTAGAAGTCGTACCAATCTCAGCCTCGTATGCGCCGATACTTGATGTTACGACCGGCCAACCCGTGACCCGGCTCGAACGCAACACGTTCGACAACTCGGGGTCGACGGTCGCTTCGGAAGAAATTTTTGCACGCCTGGATGCCATGCGCTTTCACGCCCGCATCCCCCGCTGGTGAATTCACCACATCTGTAACGATAAACCGCTTCTGCGCCCCACGCAGGCCAAGCAGGCGGCACGCGGGAGGCGGACAGACGACGCCAGTAAGCGCGTTGTTCCCTGTGCCTCGCATATCCTTCAATCACCGCACACCGCCTGCAACTCGGGGCTTCCAACCACAATGACCGCTCCCGTCGGCGCAAGAGCGGCAACGACCACTTGTTTGCTCCAACCGCATGGGTTCACGAAATCCTGTGCACGATTTGGCGGCAGACCGCCTGCAAAACATTCTTAAACCCTCCCACCCACGCAAAAACCGGATGAGCCCGAGTTTGTTAAAAATGTATTAATAACAGCCAGTTGCCAGTTTTTTTCTCGCAGCCTCAACGGGTTGGCATGGGCGTTGCCCCTATAGAAGGGTCAATAAAGACAAGCTGTCACCAGTCAAGGGAGCCATGTATGAGCACTCGATTGAGATCTGTACTGGGGGCGGTTGCCCTCATCACGTCTACTGCCACCCTGCAAGCCGGCGAGACTATCAAGATTGCGGTTGGCCACCAAAGTATGTGCACCGACACGTACACCGCTGGCATCGTCGTAAAGGAATTAAAACTCCTTGAGAAGCACCTCCCGAAAACTGGGAAGTACAAAGACGCCAAATACGACATCTCTTGGAGCGACTACTCATCCGGCGGCCCGATCACCAACCAGATGCTGGCCAACAAACTGAACTTCGGTGTGATGGGTGACTATCCACTCATCGTGAACGGCGCCAAGTTCCAGGCAACAGACTCACTGCGCACCGTTTATGTTGCAGGCACCGGTTACAACCTCAAAGGCTCCGGAAACGCCATCGTGGTTCCTGTCAAATCTGACATCTACGAGTTCAAAGAACTCGAAGGTAAGTCGGTTTCGACACCTGTCGGCAGTGCCGCGTGGGGAATGCTGTTAAAAGCACTCCAGGACAACGAAATCCCTGTTTCTAAAATCCAGCTGAAGAACCAGAGCCCAGCTGTTGGCGCAGCCAACATCGCCGCTGGTAAAATCGACGCGCACTCAGACTTCTGCCCATGGTCAGAGCTCATGGAATTCCGAGGCACAGGCCGCAAGATTTTTGACGGCAGTGAAACGGGCGTGCCTTACCTCCACGGTGTTGTCGTCCGCGAGGACTTTGCCAAAGAACATCCATTGGTTGTTCAGGCATTCATCAAAGCAGTCTATGAAGCCGGCAAGTGGATCGAAGCCGACCCAATCAAAGCAACCGACTTGATGGAAAAATGGACCGGCGTTGAGAAAGAAGTCCTCTATCTGTACTTCTCCAAAGGCGGCCACCTCACTCTTGAGCCATCCATCAAACAAGCTTGGATTGATGCTCTCAAATTGAACCACGGTGTTCTTGAGCGCGAAAAAGCCATTCCACCGCTCGACTTGAAAGCCTGGATCACAGAGGACTACCTTCGTGCGGCCTACAAAGACATGGGTGTCGATTACGAAGCCGACAAAGCCAAAATCGTTGATCCCGCTGTCGCCAACAAGGGCCTGCCGATGGAAGTTTGGCATGCACGCGATGGTATTCAGACCTACGCAGACCTCCCTGCATTCCTGAAGGCCGTGGCCGAGTTCCGCGCTGTCGGGCAGAAGCTAAACGCCACCTACGTTTACGACAAAGAAACAGGCCTTAAGTTGTTTGGCAAAACAGCCGTCTATGTGGCCGGTGGTGATGAGAAGTTCTCGACCTTCTTGCGCAAAAAGGAAGCCGAAGCCTATGCAGCCAAAGTGGGTGGCAAGGTCATCGACTTTGAAACAGCGCTAGCAACATCAGCATCTTAAAAACCAAGGTTTGAGCCCGTTTCATTATCGGGCCAAACGACACGATCTAGCAAAGCGCATCTCCCGATCTCTGTGGGCTGCGCTTTGCAAACCAATAACCGACAGTGCTCGTGACTGCTCCGTAAGACGACACAAGGTGGCTGAAAGCGCAGCACTTGGGCGTTGGTCACAGCAAGGAACAAGGATAGCCCAATGCCAGCAGATGCAGCGGTCGTGACCTTGGAGACAAAACCAAAGTCCGCTCGCCCTTCCGCAACAGCAACAATGCCAACGATCGGCCAAGCCGCAACCGGCACAAATGGGGTTGACGCACCTGGCGCAGGGCAACTGGATGTCTTGAAGTTCTTCAAATCGATCAAAGACAACAGCCACGTGCAACGGTGGGGAATTCGCCTGTTTGCACTGTCAATTGGCGTCTTGTTCTGGCATTGGGCCACCACCGTCAATCTCAACTACTACATCAACTTCGAAAACGTTCCCGAACCCTATAAAGTTTGGACGGCGTTCGTTGCGCAGCTCGGCGGAACAGAATTCTATATCCACATCATCGTAAGCCTTCAGCGTATTTTCTACGGGTATGCCTTAGCTGTTGCGATCGGAGTTGGACTGGGACTTGCCATGGGTCGCTCGCAGTTCGCCCGCGACATTCTCATGCCCTACATCGAAATCTTGCGGCCTATCCCGGCCGTCGCATGGATCCCTCTAGCCATCTTGATGTGGCCGACAGAGGAAGCCTCCATCATCTACATAACGTTCCTCGGCGCACTGTTCCCGATCATTCTCAACACCATGCATGGCGTGGAACAGACACCGGAAGTCTTGATCCGCGCAGCAAGATCGCTCGGCGCACGCCGAATGCAGATCTTCCGTCACGTGGTTTTACCCGCCGCATTGCCAAGCATCGCAACAGGCCTCGCGGTCGGAATGGGCGTGTCCTGGTTCTCGTTGCTGGCCGGTGAAATCATCTCTGGTCAGTACGGCATCGGATACTTCACCTGGAATGCGTACTCACTAATCAATTATCCAGACATTGTCGTTGGCATGCTGTGTATCGGCTTCCTCGGAACCGGTTGCACCTACCTTGTCCAGCTTATGACCCGGCCGTTCCTGAGATGGCAGGAGAAGGCGCGATGATAGCCACCTCTCTTACAACAATGCGAACGGCCATTTCCCGCAATTGGAACACATGGCTCATCATAACGATCGGCTTCGTTATCACCTACTACGTAGCCCTCCTGGTCAGCATGATTGTGCGCTTTGGCAACTGGCCAAACTACATGACCGGGTACAACTGGCCCGGCAACGTCTGGACAATCATCCAGTCGACGCCATCCTATCGAGACATGCTGCCCATCATCATTGAGGAATGGGCCCTCGAAGTCGGCTACATGAACATGTCGTTCGGACACGGCATATCCGAATGGAGCCTCAACCTCATTCCAGCAAAGATGCTTGTCATCGTCGTACTGGGCATGATCATCGCGACGATGTGGGCTATGTTCCACGAACGCCAAAGGGCGTGCACGAGCAAGGCTGTCGCTCCAATCGTTGCGACAGGGGCCGGAACCTCACTCGTTGCCCTCACCGGCGCGACGATGAGCTGGGTCGTGTGCTGCGCGACCCCATCATGGATCGTCGGGCTCGCCATGCTCGGCATGGGTGTCGCAACCGCAAACTGGCTTGAGCCGGCTGGCACGTGGGTCGCCCTTGCTGGCTTTGCGTTCCTGATCGCCGGTCTGCTAGCCCAGGCACGGCTTCCGCTCCGAGATATCGATGAGAGTACCACTTACAGCAAAGCTGCTTTTGCACCATCGGCCTCGAAAACCAACACCCCTCAAGCAACCCTTCGCAAGGCCGTTTCCGGCTAGTCGCAGGACATCGATAACAAAAAGATTGGATGGGCGTCATGTTTGGATTGGCAAAGTCGGAACCCGAACCACCTGCTCAGAAAAAGGTATCCGACAGCAGTGTCCGCGCTTCCCAGGGCCATGTCAGCATCGATGATGTTTCCGTCGTATTCGGGTCAGGCGACACGCGTCATGTCGCCGTGAGCGAGACGTCCATCGAAATCGAGCCCGGCACCTTCGTCTGTATCCTCGGCCCATCCGGATGCGGAAAATCAACACTGCTCAATTCAATCGCTGGTTACGTCACACCGTCGACCGGGAACGTAACCGTCGATGGGGACCCGATCACTGGTCCGGGCCCAGACCGTGGCATGGTATTTCAGCAATACTCGCTATTCCCCTGGAAAACCGTAAAGGAAAACGTCGCCTTCGGTCCTCAGATCCTTGGTCGCGGAAAGATCGCATCAAACGCAACCGCGGAAACATTTATCGAAATGGTTGGACTTTCCAAGTTTGCCAATCGCTTTCCAGCAGAACTATCAGGCGGCATGCAGCAACGCGTTGGCATTGCCCGCGCACTGGCGAATTACCCCCGCGTTCTATTGATGGATGAACCATTCGGTGCGCTCGACTCCCAGACACGTCACATGATGCAGGAGAACCTGCTGAAGATTTGGAGTGACTTCGGGATCACCGTTTTATTCGTCACTCACGACATCGACGAGGCAGTCTTCTTAGGCGATCGCGTTCTGGTCATGAGCGCGAGTCCTGGAAAAATCATTGCAGACATCGAGATCGATCTCCCCCGCCCACGCCACTCAGATCTTGCGGTCGACCCACGCTTCATGGAGTTGCGCCGTCAGTGTCACGAAAACATCCGACAAGAAAGCCTGAAAGCCTTCGAGCAGCAAAACAGTTGAGCATATCGCCCCAAACACGTTGGTCTCGCATTGAGACCAACGTCCAGAGTTGAGGAATGACATATGGATCGTGCTTCAAGTCATCGACATGGATCAATCGCAACCCACGCTAACCCGTCGCCGGTCAGCCGCCTATCTCTCCATACATCACTGTTTGTGCTGATCGCTGCACTCGTGTTCTGTTTCGGGAGTGTCATCGGCGCTAAAGCTGCCGTCGACGTTAAAGAGCGCGCAACTGCCAAGCCATTGACGCCTTTCACGCTAATCGACGGAGACGGTCAAACATTCGACAAATCGAGATTGGAAGGCCGATGGTCGCTTGTCGTCCTTGGCTTCACGCATTGCCCTGACGTGTGCCCCTTCACATTGCAAAATCTCGCTCAGGTGCGCGAAGAGCTGACCATTCGCGTCTCGCCTGCCCGCGTACCGCAAATCGTCTTCATTGGCGTCGACCCAGATCGCGACGCAAAACTCATCGGCGGGTATGTGAAGCACTTCGGAGATGATTTCATCGGTGCCACAGGTGAATGGAGTGAGATCGAGAAGACAGTTGAAGCTCTCGAGGGTTACGTAAGAATCAACCGAAAGGGCAAAGCAAAAGACGATAACGACTACCCAGTGTTCCACAGCGCTGTCATCAGTGTCGTCGACCCAAAGGGTCAGCTCGTCGCCGGCGTCAACCCACCGATGGACCCCTCAGAAACCGCAATCTATCTCGCAAGCTTGATGCTCAAACACTCACGCGCATCGGCAAGCAACTGACGTGAAGACGGCTCCATGTGAGGTATGGTTATGACACGACGTGGATTTGCTTGGAGCCTATCGCTAACAACGCCTGGAAACATCGCCTGGCGCGCCATAGCGCTCATTGGCGCAACCGTCATGATCAAGAGTGCCGCCCATGCGGATGGACTAGGTTATGACAACTTACCGCCTCAGGAGTTATGCGGCTTGTGCCACGGCCTTACCGGCATCAGTGCCACCGCCCGATTTCCAAAACTTGCCGGACAAAAACGCGCGTATATAGAAAAGCAGCTAGCTGACTTCAAAGCGGGCCGCCGTCTGAACGGTGGTGGGCAAATGGCAAATGTAATTACTGAGATCTCGGAGGCACAATACCCCGACGTCGCACGTTATTTCAGCGAGCTACCGCCGCCGCCACCTGCCGAATTAGACACCAAAATGCTCCCCACCGAAACCGCCGCAGCTGCACGTATGGTTACAGATGGTGATCAAACACGTGGCATCCCGGCGTGTGCGACATGCCACCTCAGTGCGAATGCTGAACTTCCCTATGCACCACATCTCACAGCGCAACATCCAGGCTATCTGGAAAAGCAATTGAATGACTTCAAATCTGGCGCAAGGGCAAACGATGCAACCGGCACAATGTCTCAAATTGCCAAGCTTCTGACCGCAAGCGAGATACAATCACTAGCAGCCTTCTTAGGCTCAAAACCGAGGGAGACGCTGGCGCAAAATGACCAATAACACCAAACTGCGCGATCTTGCTCAAGTGCTGCCTTATCCAACACAGCGTCAACACGCTTCGACCAGTGAGACTGACCAGATCGAGCAAAACAACTCTGCGGTCTTCCTCTCCGAAGCCATGGCACAAATCAATGACGGCGCTCGATTTTTAGAACGCCTCACCCTAGAAGAAATCAACGCCGTCCGTCACGCGTCATCACCGATGGACGTAGCCGCGGGCGAAGCCATTTTTATGCAAGGGGATCAACACAGCGGCATTTTCCTCATCGAAAGCGGGCGAGTCCGCACATTCTACGCAGGTCCATCTGGGCGAGAAATTACACTCGCGTACTGGACACCCGGCCACTTCGTCGGAGGCCCTGAAGTCTTTGGTAGGGGCTTGCATGTCTGGTCGGCCACAGCCACAGAGAGCTCTAAACTGTCCTACCTGCCAGGAGCCAAAATCAAATACTTGGCGGAAACAATCCCTGCAGTTGCACTGGCTCTTATCGACGGTGTCGTCGCAAAGGGAAAATGTTACTCAGCACTCGTCCAGATGCTTGGCACACGCTCCGTCACCGAACGTCTCGCACAACTCTTGCTCATTCTGGTTGAGGTCGAGGGCCGCAGCGACGGGACCAGACTTCTGGTTGACCGGCGGATTACGCATGAGCAGTTGGCAGCCATTGTCGGCTCCACCCGGCAGTGGGTGACCAGCACACTCGCGCGCTTCCAGAAAAAGGGACACCTCCGGATCGAGCGAAACACGATCGTGGTGGAAAACCCGGACGGTCTTCGTGGCGAGATCTGACGACCCCGGTTCTTCAGCCACTGCCAGAACAAGCGACACAACCAGTTGGCAGCTGACCAAGCCCTCAACAATCAAACGCTGGCTGTCCGATGTCTCGCCGGGCGTGCTTCTGTGCGCAACCATCGCAATGGCGGCAACCTTCCTGAGTGAGCACTACGGCGCACCCGTTATGCTGTTCGCCCTTCTGCTTGGTATGGCACTGCACCCGCTTTTGGAAAACTCAACCCTTGTGCCAGGCGTGCAGCTTGCATCCAAAACCATTCTCAAGATCGGCGTTGCACTCCTCGGCGTCCGCATCACAACCGGCGAAGTGTATGACCTGGGCGCTCTACCCGTTGGATTAGCAATCACCGGCGTCTCGCTTTCGATCGCCATTGGCATCTTGCTGGCCAGATTGACCGATCGCACCGCTGCATTTGGTGTGTTGACCGGCGGGGCGGTTGGCATCTGCGGAGCGTCGGCCGCGCTTGCACTCACCTCGGTCTTGCCCAAAGGTAAAACAGGTATCCGCGAGACCGACACAATCTTCACCGTGCTTGCTGTCACCACCCTCAGCACTGTTGCTATGGTTCTTTACCCACTAATCTCGCAGGCACTCGGTTTCACCAATCGCGAGGCTGGGATCTTCATCGGCGCAACAGTCCACGACGTAGCTCAAGTCGTCGGGGCCGGCTATACAGTCTCAGCCGAAACCGGCGATGTCGCGACCGTGACGAAACTATTCCGCGTCGCGCTTCTGGTGCCGGTCATCGGTGCAATCGCCTTCTTGATGGCCGACGCCGCAAGTCAGAAAACACAATCTTCTCCAGCAGCTTTGGCGACCAGCGTGCCACCATTCTTGCTAGCCTTCGTAGCCCTCGTCCTCATCAACAGCCTCGGAGCTATTCCAGAAGTTGCCGGAAGCGCCTTGTCAGACCTTTCGAAGTGGTGCCTTGTGATTGCGATTTCGGGGCTAGGGCTCAAGACGTCTATTCGCGAAATGGGCAGCCTTGGTCCAGGCGCCCTGGCCATCGTCATTTCTCAGACCGTGCTGCTATTGGCCTTTGCAGCCGCCGTGATCCTTTGGTTGTCTTAAACCTTCTGTGTTGCTCACTAAGGCGACGGGGGAGCATTTCAGGCGCGCTGAAACCCTGCAAATAATTAGATATTGTACGCCCAGCCAAAGCCCGCCTATGGTCTGTTGAGATCTCACCTACTAAAGCAAAGCGCTAGCAGCGCGGAGACAGGAGCCATGGAACCGGCCCAAACACAGCCCAATGTAGGCCTGTTCGTGACCTGCCTTGTGGATTTGATCCGCCCCCAGGTCGGCTTCGCAGCCTTAAAGCTTCTGGAACAATCCGGCTGTCACGTCAGTGTACCTGACGCGCAAACATGTTGCGGCCAACCCGCATTCAACGCAGGCGCCACTGACGCGAGCGCCACGCTCGCCCGGAACGTGATCGCAGCCTTTGAAGATTTTGATTACTGCGTCGTCCCATCGGGATCTTGCGCGGCCATGATCAAAGTACACTACCCCGAGGCGTTGACCGACGATCCACCATGGCTCAAGCGCGCCAATGCGCTCGCCAATAAGACTTGGGAATTGATGAGCTTCCTCGATGAGGTCCGCGGGTTTAAACCACAGGACGTCGCGCTGAAGGCAAACGCAACCTACCATGACAGTTGCTCAGGCCTCAGAGAACTGGACATCAAAAACCAACCGCGCGCGCTATTGGCAGAGGTCGATGGTCTTAAACTCACGCCCCTGCCCGGCAACGAAGTATGTTGCGGCTTCGGCGGGACATTCTGCGTGAAGTACCCCGATATATCGACGGCGATCGTCGGTGAGAAGTCCAAAGCCGTCGATGAGACAGGCGCCGATATGCTGCTTGGTGGTGACCTCGGTTGCCTCATGAATATCGCTGGCAAACTCTCCCGTGATGGCAAGTCCGTTCGCGTAATGCATGCCGCAGAGGTCCTGGCCGAAATGGGTGACGCTCCTGGCATTGGGGAGGAGGTATGAGCACAGCGCACGGCAACCTCCTTCCATTCAAACTCCGGGCTGAGCGCGCCCTCAAGGACAATCATCTTAAGACGGCCATAGACCGCACAACGCAAACAGCCGAGAGCCGACGATCGGCTGCGGTTGACGGCTTCCCTCAGTTTGCAGAAGCCCGTATCCGTGGTCGCAAAATCAAAGATCATGTGATCGCAAACCTCGACCATTATCTTGTCGAGTTCGAGCGAAATGCGATTGCTTCAGGCGCCATCGTGCATTGGGCACGAACCTCCCAAGAAGCTTGCGATATCGTCACCAAGATTTGCACGGATGCGAATGCCAAAAGCACGACCCGCTCCAAATCGATGCTGGGTGAAGAAATCGGGCTACCGCATGCATTGTCGAAAGCCGGCATTACGCGCGTTGAAACAGATCTCGCCGAACACATCGTGCAACTCGCCGATGAAGCACCTTCTCACATCATTTTCCCCGCCATGCATAAGCGCCGCGAAGACGTGGCCGACTTGTTCAACACCAAACACACGATCAAGCCAAAAAGCGAAAGCGTTCCAGACCTGGTTGCCAGCGCGAGACGGGAGCTGCGCGCTAAATTCCTACATGCTGATGTTGGAATCTCAGGCGCCAACTTCCTCATCGCTGACACCGGTGCGGTCTGCACAGTGACAAACGAAGGCAACGCGGAACTAACGACAACGCCGCCGCGCATCCACATCGTGACCGCGGGCATCGAAAAGCTGGTTCCATCAATGGACCATGCCGCCGTTCTGTTGCGCCTCCTTGTGCGCTCCGCGACGGGCGGCGACTTTACACAATACACGACGTTCCATTGCGGACCAAAGAGACCAAAAGATGCAGATGGCCCGACGGCATTCCACATCGTCCTCGTCGACAACGGACGCACGCGAATGATGCGCGAGGGCCTGTCGGAGATGTTGCGCTGTATCAGGTGCGGCGCATGCATGAACCATTGCGTCGTCTATCGCCAAATCGGCGGGCATGCATATGGCGCGACCTACCCAGGTCCCATGGGATCAGTTCTCACCCCGGCATTCGATGGCCTAGAGAAGTCACGCGATCTACCTCACGCATGCACACTCAACGGCAAGTGCGCCGAGGTCTGTCCCGTCGAGATCCCACTTCCAACGTTGTTGCGCGGATGGCGTGACCGCAGTTGGAAGGAGGGATTGGAACCACGCACTGTCCGAACAGGTCTGGGGATATGGGCACAAATCGCAGCGCGACCCAAACTCTATCATCTCGCGACCCGCGTGGCAGTGTTCTGGATGCGGCTCTTCAACCGGGGCGGTTCAATCAGGTCCATGCCTTTTGCGGGCGGTTGGACAAAAACGCGCGACTTTCCGACACCCGCCAAGCAGACCTTCATGCAAGCCTATCGCGCACGCCAAGCAGCAGGTGAAACCAAATGAGCATGTCGGCCCGAGATGTCATCTTGATGGACGTGCGCGGCGCTCTCGGCGCATCGAAACAGGCACGGCGCGGACCAAGAGACATTACCGAAGAGGCAAACGCTCTTCTGGCCGACATCGACAAAACGCGCCCGACCCTACCCGACAATGACCCGGTGGAAAGCTTCGCCCAGCGCGTCGTCGGCCCAAAGGTCAATGCCACCCTTGATCGTATCGAACAATTAGACGACGTCCCTAGTGCCGTTGTCCGATACGTCGAGGCCCATTCCCTCGAACGATCAACCTCGGTGGCACCCCATCAGGATTTGGCGGATCTCGATTGGATGGGAAGTAACTTGAATGTTGTGCCTGACGCCTCAGACGGCACGTTCGTTGCGCTAGCCGGTTGGGCCATCGCGGAAACCGGATCAGTCGTGCTTCACTCAGCCAACGACACGCCGATCCTGCCGAACTTTCTCGCTGCAACACAAATCGTGATTGTTTATCAGAGCAGCATCGTCGCCCACTTGGAAGACTATATCGCTGCAGCGCAGGCCGCCGGTGACCCTGCCCCACGCAATGCCTGCCTCGTGACAGGCCCCAGCGGAACATCGGATATCGAGGGCGCATTTGTCCGCGGAGCACATGGCCCAAGGAACGTTCACATCATCATCGTAAGCAGTCTCTAACGCGACCGGCCCCCACTATAATCCGGGATACTTGGGACGCTGCTCAGCTGGCCGCGGGTTAATCTCCTGTTCCGTGCGTCCGTTTGCATGCGGTGCTAGCCGATGCACCAACCGATAAATTTCATCAGTCAGCAGCTTACGATCGTCACGATGTTCCAAGTCCTCAAAAGCCGTCAACGGCCCAATGCGGACATGACATGGCCGACCTGGAAACCGCCTGAACTCAGAAATGAGGAGTGACAACCGCAACGTCATGCTGAGTCGGCTTGCCAAATGAAAAGCAGGAGAGTTCTGCCCGTTGAAATAGAGTGGCAAGACGGATGCCTTAGAGAGCTGCACTAACCGGGCCACAAAGGTTTTCCAAGGCAGATCTTCGGCGAGGCCAAACGGATTGGCCGCCGTCGCCACGCCACCTGCAGGAAAAATCACGATCGTCGTTCCCGCATCCAACGCTTTTCGAGCTTCCGCACGCGTTTTAATATTGAGTGCCATCGCCTCACGACTTTCACCAAAATCGATAGGGAGCGCGTGCGGTTTTATTTCCGGAATTTTCAAAAGATCGTTGTTGATGATCACCTTGTACGGTCGCCTGAGCTGCTCGGCCAAGGCGCACGCAACGATACCATCGCTTAACCCAAATGGATGGTTGGCGACAATCACGAGCGGAAGCGTTTCGGGAACCGTCAGTGGCCACCCCTCTGCCGCATCAATCTCTAATGGCACGTCAATGAATGCCAACAGGTCGCTCAGCATGTTCTCAGAGTGTGGGGCAATATCGCGCTGCCATTTCCGATAAAGCGGGACATACTTGCGGCGTCCAAGAATGTCTTCAATCGCCGACATCGTCCAACGCTTGAGGGTCGGGTCAGTGGGGCTGACGAAACTGAGATCGCGCATCTTGATCGTGCTTCTCCAACGCCCGTCATGGCTTAAGTATTGGCAATACGCGGCACACCGCATCACTCGGGTAGGGGAATAAACTCCACCTCATCACCCGGAACAAGAGCAAAGCGTTTTTGTTTCCAATCTTCCTTGGCCGCCCGAATTCGATCCTCGCTGGATGAGACGAAATTCCACCAGATATGCCGCGGCCCGTCCATCGGCTCGCCCCCCAACAACATGATGCGTGCGTTGCTGAGCGCCATAATCGAAATACAATCCCCCGGCTTGAAGACCAAAAGGCGACCCGCATCAAATGTGTCTCCCGCGATATCAATCTGCCCTGAGGCCACATATACAGCGCGCTCGTCATAGTCAGGGTCCAGCGGGATTACGGCCCCTGGCGCCAAAACAGCCTCAGCGTAAAAGGTCGGATGAGGAAATGAAGCCGGCGAAGATTGCCCGTAGACATCGCCCATAATGACCCGCACGCGTTTGCCTTCGCCCTCTATACGAGGAAGTTCTGCAACATTGTGATGGATGAACGCTGGCGCACCCTCCTCGTGTGTTTTCGGGAGGGCCGCCCAGGCCTGTATCCCAAACAGTCGACCCGTTCGGGCACGCTCCTCATCCCCCGTTCGTTCCGAGTGGACAATCCCCCTCCCCGCCGACATCAAATTGAGGTCTCCTGGACGAATGGGTTGATCAGACCCCAAACTGTCCCGATGCCAGACCTCGCCATCAAACAAGTAGGTGACGGTCGACAGTCCGATATGAGGATGGGGTCGAACATCAATACCGTCCCCAAGTAAAAACTCGGACGGCCCCATCTGATCAAAAAAGATGAATGGCCCAACCATCTGCTTACCTTGCGCCGGAAGGGCACGGCGCACTTCGAAACCGCCAAGATCGCGCGCACGTGGAACAATCACCTGGTCAATCAGATCACAAGCCGTCACATCACCAGGTTTGGGATCATCACAAGGCTGGAAACTCATGCGTGGTCTTGCTCCTCTCGACCCAACACTGATGCACACCCAATTGGGTGACGAACTGCATCTATCAAGTCCTGTATCTTAAGTCGAACGTGCGACCACGTCTCGATCCATCATACAATTTGCGGCTGCACAGACCCAATGAAACGCTGCACTTGCAGAAGGAACCGTACGCCGCGCGCGAAGATGACCATGCGGCAGGTCTTCATCGCAGCGATACGCCGTCGCAATGCCAGCTCGACCCAGATGGGCTGCATAAACAGAACCATCATCACAGACCGGATCGTGCGCTGCAGTCAGGATTGCAGCTGGTGCGATGTGTTCGGTGACCACCGCACGATTTGGCACCACGGTCTCAGCATACCGCGCCCTGATGTCCTCCGGGAGATACATATCCCAGCAACCGATCATGTCAGACCTCGTGAGGTTCGGTGCTTCAGCATTCTCAATGTAGCTCTGCGTTTCAAAATCCACTCCGAGCACCGGATAGATGAGAAGCTGGCCGATCGGTTGAACTACGTCTACTTGAACGCTCGACCAATGCGCGATGTTCGATGCAAGCGTTGCCCCACAACTATCGCCGCCCACCACGAGACGCGCAGCATCCGCACCCAAGCTTTCGGCATTTTGCAATAGCCATTGCCAAGCGGTCAGAGCATCTTCTAGGGCCGCGGGAAACGCGAACTCAGGCACACGTGCGTAATCCACGGCAATAACGGGCACGCGCGTCTGCGCGCACAGGTCAGCAACAATCGTGTCATGGCTTTCCAAATTACCCAGCGCAAAGCCACCACCGTGGAAGTACAAAAGCGCACCAGAACCTGCCATCGAATGCTTTTGCGAACCTGCTTCAACCTGATAGATCCGAACGACCAGTGGGAGGCCACCAGCCACAGCCGTAACCGGACGCGCAATGACAACATCCGATACGATGACGTTGGTCGGTCGCTCACCGGAAAAGTGGAGAGACATCGCATCGTATGCACCCCGCGTCTGCGGCAGCGACGCCCCAGCCGGTAGGTCCGTGTAAAACGCATCTGCTTGCCGCAAGTGTTCTAGCATCAAGGGGCACAGCGGATGTCTCTTCACCCGCGCAACACTGGAGCGAACTTCAAAAACGGGTTGAGAGATCACCACGAAGTCAACCCGCTCCCTCGCTACTTAAACCGGTTTGAAAATCACGCAGCTTGCTCCGCAAGGCCTGCCTCCAACACCTGACGCAAATCACGCATCGCTTTCACGATATCACCGGCAAACGCATGCGTGTCAGTGACATCTGAAGATCGCCAGCTCGTGATATTGAAGTTGATCTGCGCGTTCTTGATGACGTAGCCGATCCCGTAACCATCGGCGCAAACCGGCCCAAAGTGGTTCACATAACCATGCTTCAACGGAACTTGTGCGGTCGAAAGCTCCCAGCCGCGTGTGTAGACTTCTTCACTGAACAACGCTGGCAAGTCATCAATGCCGTTCTCAGCAGCAATTAGCTTGAGACCGAACAGGTGACGATCGACAGCGAACCCGGCAGACGCCTCTTTGCCACGTTTGGAATGCTCGGCAAAAGCAGCCCTTATCAACTCATGCCGAGTTGCTGCCGATACACCTGGGTCATCCACGGCCTTAACCAGCGCCAGCGCTTCATTTGACGCCGTGCGGATCGTCTCGGTTCGGCCACCCTTGTACATTCGCGTTGAGGCTGCCTCATATGTCTTAGGCAACCGCCCGTAACGGCGATAGTAAGCCAGCATGAACGCCATTTGGATAACGGGATCGGGCCCCGTCTTGAACGTCTTGATCAGATCCTTCCCGAAGTCCGTGAATGGCCGAACGTGCAAATCGAGATTGTCCGTGAGACCATCATAGACCGCCGAAGCGTGATCGATCGCCTGCAAAGTCTCAGGCCACAGCTGCCATGTCAGCTCAATCGGGTGGGTGATGTGACGGGTATCTGATAGGGCGACGACCGGATCGCTAAGCCCGGCAATTTGATCAATCAGCGGGCACCACGCGCCCGCATCAACGGGCGCATGTTCGCCATGCAAAGTGAAACGACCCTGCCGATCAATGATCAAGTGTAGCGACTTATCATGCCAACGATTGCCTTTTTGACCGTACAGACCAGCTCGCGCCAACGCATCTGCCTTATCGTGGTTTTCATCATCAAGGCACACAACGAAGAGTGCACGTTCAATGAGATCGATCGCGCGCCGGTTCACTGGATCCAGCGCAAGCCGATCGCGTTCACGTGACCAAAATGGGCGTTCTCCAGCTGTCAGGACCCCGACCGCTGGTGGCAGATCCTGAGCATCGGCTGCTGCAATCACACGCTCGAAGTGGACACGCAACGTCGCGGGATCAACCGCATGCCCCTCGGGCGTTAGCCCATCGATTTTGTAGTACCGTCCGCGCCGGATAACAACGATATGACCGGTTTCATCCGGTGCGTAATTGACGAGATGATCGCCCTTGATGCCCGGCACACGGGTGGCTGCCAGAAAGCGCCGCAACAACGACATGTCGAACCCAGATCCGTCGCGCTGACGTTCTGGAGGCAGCGTTTCATGAATAATGCCCAGATAGAATTGCACAGTCCCATGCGCGATCAGCGCAGCTCGGCTTGCTTGATGCCCCGGCGCGTTTTCAGGATCACCTGAAATACCAATCGAAGAATTGACCACGATCGGGTCGGGATAAGCCAAGTAGGCATACTTCTCCCACCAGCCCGACAACCAATTGTCCGACGTCGCCGCCCGAACTTCCAACAACTCTTGAAGCTTTGCTCCCACGCCGCCCGGCGTTAGCAGTTCTTCAACATTCTCTTTGGTCTTCGCAAATTCGTCCGCTGACAAAAGCGGTTCAACACCTGCGAGGTAGCGATCACATGTTTCCTGAAGGGTTGGGACGGGCAGCGGCGGCAAAGTGGCATCAAGTTCAAAGGTCTTCGGCTGGTCCGACATCCCTGTCCTCCGGTCATCTACGTTGTATTGGGTTCAGCCGGTGTCCCGCTCTCAGGCGTCACCACCGTCCCGGCTCCAATTTGG
>JBCBRD010000055.1:0-17271 GCA_039819885.1 Pseudomonadota bacterium | reverse complement strand
CCTGACGAACCCCGCAGCCCCCTGTTACATAACCATAGGTCTGCCAAACCCCAAACGTGTTTTTCAAGGCTTCATTACGATGCGAGCAACGCATTCGGATGATTATGCTCGACCTGCTTCAACCAGCCTTTCGCTCCTCGGCTGCGGGCAAGTCGGCACCGTCGTCTGTCGAGGCATCGGAGGTATCAGTAACACCCTGGGCGTCAAACAATTCATCCGCCAACTTCAATGCCGCCAGTAGCAAGATCTGGTCATGCCCAACCTGCCCGAATTCATCAATCACGCCATCAACTGTTGCGTTGACGTATTCCGCGATGTCATCAAACCGCATCCGTGACCCATCATCGCACTCGAGGCGATAGCTTCGGCCATTAATGCTCAGTCGAACTTGTGCCATTGCGTATGCTCCTGCGATCGGGTCCAACGAGGACCCCCGCCCGCCAAGACGCAATGCACTAATCCTTGGGCTCAATGACGTTATGGAGGGAATCGATCACCCAATCAATGCGGTTGATCGCCTGCGTCTGCGCCTGTTCGAGTTCACCGACGCGCGACTGGGATTGTTTCAAATCGGCTTTCAGGCTGTCCCGTTCCGCTTTCAGATCTGAAACTTCGCTTTCAAGCCGTGCAATGGCAGCAGTCAGATCAGTCGCTGCTTTCGCCTTGGAACCACCAGCGTTCGGTTTCGTACGCGCCGGAGACTTCGCCGCAGGCTTTGCCGCACGCGATTGAGAAGACTTCTTCGGCTTAGAAGTGGCGCGTTCAGCCATAGACCCTCACTCGCTGCATTCAGCGCACGCAGTGACGAAATTCCCGCTGCACCCCGACCTGAGGCGGCGGACACTACCCATTCGGCAAATTCGGTCAACTGTCAGGATCAAATGAAAGCCAATTCCGAACGAATTGCACATACGCCCTGTGGAGAAATACATGTACTCCATCTGGAGGTGTGCAGCTGATGACGCATTGACACGCGAGATACTGCCCGATTTATGACCGGCAAGCAGGTCAACCATCCCAACGGTTAGGCAAAATGCATGTCAGCCGTCGTCATTTCCAACGAGCTGATGGTATGACCACGCTCAATTCGAGTTACAGATAGATAGGAGAACGTCTCAATGGCCGTCAAAGTCGCGATCAACGGGTTTGGTCGAATCGGACGCAATGTATTGCGCGCAATCATTGAAAGCGGACGGACGGACATTGAAGTTGTAGCTATCAACGACCTCGGACCGGTTGAAGCCAACGCCCATCTGTTTCGATTTGACTCGATCCACGGCCGTTTCAACGGCGACGTGAAAGTCGACGGTGAGACCATCGACGTTGGCCGCGGCCCGATCAAAGTGACCGCCATTCGCAATCCTGCCGAGCTGCCACACAAAGACCTGGGCGTTGAAATTGCGCTGGAATGCACAGGAATTTTCACCAAACGCGACGCCGCCGCCGCTCACCTTGAAGCAGGCGCTAAGCGTGTCATCGTTTCAGCACCCGCCGACGGCGCTGACCTGACCGTCGTTTATGGTGTCAATCACGACAAACTCACCGCCGACCATCATGTCATCTCGAATGCATCGTGCACGACCAACTGCCTTGCACCGATCGCGAAGGTCTTGAACGACTTTGTCGGGATCGAAAAAGGGTTCATGACCACGATCCATGCATACACAGGCGACCAGCCAACGCTCGATACGATGCACAAAGACATGTATCGCGCCCGCGCCGCTGCCCTGTCGATGATCCCAACCTCAACAGGCGCCGCAAAAGCCGTCGGCCTGGTGCTGCCGGAACTGAACGGCAAGCTGGATGGTACTGCTATTCGCGTTCCAACTCCGAACGTGTCGGTTGTCGACTTAAAGGCCATCGTAAAACGCGAAACGACCATCGATGAGGTTAACGCCGCTTTGTTGAAAGCGTCTGAGGGCCCACTCAAAGGCATTCTTGGAACGACCGATCTGAAGAACGTCTCAACAGACTTCAACCATGATAACCGGTCTTCGATCGTCCACCTGGACCAGACCAAAGTCATGGAGGGTACGCTGGTTCGCGTCCTGTCCTGGTATGACAATGAATGGGGCTTTTCCAACCGAATGGCAGACACAGCCGTTGCGATGGGCAAACTGATCTAATTTGCGTCCGCCCCAGCGCGTTTGCCATTCCAAGCATGAGCGCTGGATCGCCACGTTTTCCTGGCGTTATGTGGCGAAACACAATGAACCGCGCTAAGCGATGCAGATAAAACAGTCAACTGATGACACGCGATAGGTAAGGACGGCAGGAATGGATAAGCTCGAAGATATTGCAGCGGCAATGGTTGCACCTGGCAAGGGGCTACTTGCTGCAGACGAGAGCACGGGCACGATCAAGAAGCGCTTCGACAGCATCAACATCGAATCCACCGAGGACAATCGGCGCGACTATCGTGAAATGTTGTTTCGAACCAAAGACGCCATGAGCGACTACATCTCAGGCGTTATTTTGTTCGACGAAACCATCCGCCAGAAAGCAGCCGACGGCACCCCGTTGGTCGACCTGATGAAAGCCAACGGCTGTATCCCAGGCATCAAGGTCGACGCAGGCGCAAAGGAACTCGCACTGAGCCCGGGCGAGAAAGTCACTGAGGGCCTCGATGGTCTACGTGAACGTCTCGCCGAATACTACGACCTCGGTGCGCGCTTTGCGAAATGGCGCTCCGTGATCACGATCGGTGACGGCCTCCCGACTTGGAACTGCGAGAATTCCAACGCCCACGGCCTCGCGCGATACGCAGCCCTTTGCCAAGAAGCAGGCATTGTCCCAATCGTTGAACCGGAAGTGCTCATGGACGGCCCAGGCATGACCCATGACATCGACCGCTGCTATGACGTCACCCACAAAATCCTCCGTCTCGTCTTCCGCGAACTTCACGCCGCAAACGTGTCCATGGAAGGCATGATCCTCAAACCAAACATGATCATTGCAGGTCAGCAGTGCCCCAATCAGGCATCCGCCGAGGAAGTGGCTGAAAAGACCATCAAATGTCTGAAGGACACCGTGCCAGCCAACGTTCCCGGCGTTGCCTTCCTTTCGGGAGGCCAGACGGACGAACAGGCCACGCATCACCTTTCACTCATGAACGCCATGGGCGACTTGCCCTGGGCACTCACATTCTCGTACGGCCGCGCCTTGCAAGCCGCCGCTCTGAAAGCCTGGGGCGGAAAATCGGAGAATGTTGCAGCAGGGCAGCGTGCGTTTTCGCATCGCGCCCGCATGAACAGCTTGGCTGCCCTTGGAAAGTGGGAACCAGCCCAGGAACAGGCCGCATAATCGAGACCTATCGCCTCGGTACATTTCCACAGATGAAATCCATCGGCCGCGCGTGTTACATACATTGCGCGGCCGGACTTCATTTTTTGGCCTGCTTTTTCGAGAGCATGCGCCGCAAGCAACAGCACCGGTAAGTTAGCCGATATGGCATGTTACCGGTCATTGCAGGGCAATTACTGTTCAGAGTTCGTGAGGACCAAGATGAACCCGACATCGCAATCGACGACCAAAGGTACAGGCATCCCCAACGGCTCAGCCATACCATGTCAGCTTTACCTATCTGTGTGTGCGTCATCGGGCATGGCGAACGTCGAGCGGGTGGCAGCCATCCTCCAAAAGGTAGCAATCCCCTCACTGTTGCTCGAACCAAAAAACGGCGAGACCCTGACGGCGACCCACGTACTTCCGTTCATTGACACCGCCCACGAAAACGGCGTGGCAGTGATGATTGCCGATGATCCATGCCTCGCGCGAACCGTCAAAGCTGATGGTATTCACTTGAATTGGTCGCTCGACGGATTGGACCGCCTATCAGAGGCCCGTGAAATCGCTGGCGGTCGGTTGATGATCGGGGCAGATGCTGGTTTCTCGCGCCACAATGCGATGGTGATTGCAGAGGCAGGTGCTGAGTATGTCGCCTTCGGCCTTCCTGCTGGAACCGTTGATCTTGCCAAAGGTGCTTCCGACCGCAGTGAGATGGTTGAGTGGTGGTCCGAGGTCTTTGAAATTCCCTGCGTTGCAACCGACATCGAAGGGGCTGATGAACAAGCGGCAAGTGATCTCGCGGCCGCCGGTGCCGACTTCGTTTGCGTGCGAACGCCTGAAGGAAAGTCCACAGCCGACTTGATTGAGTGGGCTGAACGCCTCGTCCATCGGTTAGACCAAAAACAAGCGGCTGCCGCTTGAGGGAGTGCCATGACCATCGGAACCCGATGATTTCATCCGGCACCATCGAACCCGACGACACGGAGACAAGGCATGAGCCTGCAGTTTTTTGCCAGACCGTTGCGAACACTCATTTCGCCATTCCTCCTGCCGCCTTTCGAGCCGATCGCTTTGAAGACCTCCCCGCTCCTCTTGACACTTGTGTTGACACTGATCGTTCCAACGAACGCGTCTGCAGGCATCAGTTCATGGCTATGGTCGGATAGCGAAAAGAAAGATAGCAACACGGCGGGTGAAAACGGGGACGCAAGAAAAGCCGGTTCGTCAAAAAACTCAAACACGGGCTCATCAACAAAAGACGACGCTGCCTACCGCGCGTTTGATGAAGGCAAATACCTGACAGCCCTGGAGCTTGCGCAAAAAACCGCAAAAGACGGACATGCAGCATCGCACACCCTGATCGGTCGGATCTATTCCGAAGGCCAT
Source organism: Pseudomonadota bacterium (assembly GCA_039819885.1). Lineage (GTDB taxonomy): Bacteria > Pseudomonadota > Alphaproteobacteria > Rhizobiales > Hyphomicrobiaceae > JBCBRD01. The sequence continues at coordinate 12,597 of JBCBRD010000055.1, read as the reverse complement.
GGCGTCGCCAAAGACGAGCAGGTCGCAGCACAATGGTTCAAGCGCGGCGCGGAACTCGGTGACGTCAACGCGATGTTCGCCATCGGCCTGATGTTTGCCCAGGGGCGCGGTGTCGAAAAAAACTATGACACAGCGGCCTCCCTGTTTGAGAGCGCAGCCAAAACCGGTCATCCGCAAGCCAACTACAATCTCGGGCTATTGTTTCTCAACGGAACCGGAAAACCAAAGAACGTCCATCGTGCCGGCCGCCACATCGCGTATGCCGCCGAAAAAGGTATCGCGGCCGCTCAGTACGACTTCGCCGGAATGATTGAAGCCGGTGTTGGAACCGAAAGCGACGCCTACGAACAGGCCAAATGGCTCTCCAAGGCAGCCGACCAAGGCATGGCCGTTGCCCAGTATGAATATGCGGTCATGCTCCTCAAAGGGTATGGCATTCGAACAGACGAGCCAAAGGCAATCCCCTACCTCAAGTCAGCAGCAGCCAAAGGCATCGCCGGAGCGCAGAACCGCTTGGCCTACATCTACGAGGAAGGAATTGGCGTCACCAAGAGCCCGGTGGAAATGGCGAAGTGGCGGCTTTTGGCCAAGCAAAGAGGCGTCGAAGACATCTTCATGGACAACAAGATCGCAAAACTCCCGGATGAAACGCGAGCCAAAGCAGAACAGGCGGCAACAGAGTTTCGCGATGCCGCATTGATTTCTCCGCTCAGCGTTCAATAACGCGAACACGACACGCATCACGCGCATTGGTCATTTCAATCGCTGCGAAGTACCAAAAGCATCTCTACGTGGCTGGCCAGTCAAATGATCGGCTTGTGGTTACCCCGCCGGCACGATAGGCCTTGCCGCAATCGATAGGTAGGCGACGATGGCAATCAGCCACCTGCCAGCCGGCAACAGCTCCAACTCATGCCCTTATCTCCAAAGGACTACGACCTCGCCCATGGCACTTTCACCGCTCCTAAACGTTATGACATCTGCCGCACGCAAGGCCGGTCGATCACTCGCTCGCGACTTTGGAGAGGTCGAAAACCTTCAAGTGTCAGTGAAGGGCCCCGCCAATTTCGTGTCCGCTGCAGACTTGAAAGCCGAAAAGATCATCCAGGAGGAGCTGGCCAAAGCGCGCCCAGGGTATGGCTTCCTGCTCGAAGAGGGTGGCGTCGTCGAGGGCAGCGACAAGGCCAACCGCTGGATCGTCGATCCGTTAGATGGGACAACCAACTTCCTGCATTCGATCCCCTTGTTTGCCATCTCGATTGGCCTCGAACGCGAAGGAAAACTCTTTGCCGGCGTGATTTACAACCCCGTCACCGACGAACTTTTCACCGCTGAAAAAGGGAAAGGCTCGTATCTGAACGATCGTCGCCTGCGCGTTGCCGCACGCCGCACACTTGATGACTGCGTCTTGTCCATGGGCATTCCACACCGTGGCCGACCTGGGCAGGCCCGTTTCAAAAGTGAAATGGATGCAGTCCTCAATAATGTCGCCGGCCTCCGCCGAACAGGATCAGCAGCGATGGACTTGGCGTGGACCGCGGCCGGGCGGTTCGACGCCTACTGGGAACGCAACATCAAACCTTGGGATATGGCTGCAGGCATCGTCATTGTTCGCGAAGCCGGTGGGATCGTCACTGATCTGAAAGGTGGGAGCGAAATGCTGGCATCCGGTACCGTTATTGCGGCGAACGTTCAGGTTCAGAAGGCCCTAATGCCGCTCGTAGGCGAGCCTGCAGCCGCACGTGCGGCAAAGGCTTAGATACCAAAAGAAGCGCATAGGTGATGCGCATCGATCCGCAACGCGTGCCCAATTAGCAACATACACAACCGCTAAAATCAGCAATGCTGCATCAGGTACTGGAATGGCATGATGTTGCCCCGTTCGGCTGTCATGTCGGTCGCGGTTTGGGGAATGGTCGGCCCGGCAAGCACAGCTAGGCGACGGGTGAAGAGCAGGGGCGGACATGGCACGTCGACGCAAAGGCGACGCTGGAGCAGCGGGGCTGCACCGTACATTGAACTTCCCAGGCTTGTTCCTGATCAGAATGCTGATCTTCCTGACACTCGTAGGATTCGTGGCAGCCATTCTGCACGAGCAGTTATTTCGCTCGCTCATGGCCAACCCGGGTCTAAACGGCCTGATCCTCGCAGTGCTCGCATTCGGCATCATCTACACGTTCCAGCAAGTTATCCGGCTCTATCCGGAAATCCGTTGGGTCAATGGGTTCCGCATTGCCGATCCCGGCCTCTCCACCGGCCCCTCGCCAAAGCTTCTCGCACCCATGGCAACAATGCTTCGCGATCGAACGGGCAGCCTGTCATTGTCGACGAACGCCATGGCTTCGATCATGGACTCAATTGGATCCAGGCTGGACGAGGCGCGCGATACAGGACGATATCTCGTCGGACTTTTGGTGTTCCTTGGTCTGCTCGGAACCTTTTGGGGCTTGCTTGAAACCATTCAGGCTGTCGGCGGCGTCATTGGCACAATCGACACCAACGCGAACGATACCGTCCAACTTTTCGGAGACCTGAAAGCAGGCCTCGCAGCCCCCATGCAGGGCATGGGCACGGCCTTCTCGTCATCACTCCTCGGTCTTGCTGGATCGCTTGTCCTGGGCTTCTTGGAATTGCAGGCGAGCCATGCCCACAACCGCTTTTATAATGAGCTTGAGGAATGGCTATCCGGCATCACAGAGTTGACGCCCAGCGGCTCATCAACGAGCGATGGCACCAACCACCAACTCGCCGCAACACTCTTCGACATGCAGCGCATTTTGGAGGAATTGAACATTCGGTTGGGCGAAAGTGCTGGGGTCGGAGGACTTGCCCCCGGATCAGATGCAAACGCCAGCGTTGAGAACTTGACCGAAGGCGTCAACCAACTCGTGAACCAGATGCGCGCCGAACAAAAGGTTGTCCGCGAATGGGCCGATGACCAGGCTGCTCAGCAGGCTAACGTCGCCGAAACACTGCGCGATTTGACGCTCAAAATCGATCGCCGGAGAGGATGAGGCTTTGGCCAGAGGTCGCTCCAGACGCTCAAGCGCAGACTACGGTGATTTCTGGCCTGGCTATGTTGACGCCCTGTCCACGTTGCTGTTGGTCGTCATGTTCCTCATGTCGATCTTCATGCTGGCTCAATATTTTGCGACTCAAGAGGCGAGCGGCAAGGACACCGTCCTACAACGTCTCAACCGCCAGCTCGCGGAATTGACCAACATCCTGTCTCTCGAACGCGGAAAGGTCAAAGACGCTGAAGACCAACTCGCGGCGCTGCAAGCTTCACTATCGAGCGCGCGTGACGAAAACGCCAAACTGTCAGGGTTTGCGCTTTCGGGAGATGAGGCTGCAAAGACGGCAGCCGACCGCATAGCCACGCTCACAAGTGACTTAGAAAAGCAACAAAATGCGTCGAGCGAAGCGCTTGCGAAAGTCGATCTCCTCAATCAGCAAATACTTGCTCTCCGCCGACAGATTTCAGCTCTCAATGATGCGCTGGAGGCCAGCGAGAAAAAGGACCAGGACAGTCAGGATCGCATCCAGGATCTTGGCCGCCGCCTGAATGCAGCGCTTGCCAGGCAAGTACAGGAACTGCAGCGATATCGTTCGGATTTCTTCGGCAGATTGCGTGAACTGTTGAGCACACGCAAAGACATCCGCGTCGTGGGCGACCGCTTCATTTTCCAATCTGAGGTGCTGTTTCCATCCGGGCAGGCGCAATTGACCTCTCAAGGCTTCAGCGCCATGAACCAGCTTGCATCTGCTATCAATGAGCTGCGCGGCGAAATCCCGAAAGAAATCGACTGGGTCCTGCAGGTTGACGGCCACACAGATGCCCAACCCATCAATACGCCCGACTTCCCGTCCAACTGGGAACTTTCGACGTCGCGAGCACTGTCAGTCGTCAGATACCTCATCAGTCGCGGCGTCCCGCCACAACGACTAGTAGCGGCAGGTTACGGGGAATTTGCCCCCCTAGATAATGGCGCTTCATTTGAGGCTTTGCGTAGGAACCGCCGCATCGAACTCAAACTGACGAGCCGATAATTGCGTCTTGATTCTGTTTATCGGACGCATCGCAGCCCCCAAGCCCCTCAATCAACATGATATTTACCGCATTTGTTGTGCAGCGCACACCGCCTAGAGATGCGTTTTACCTCATAAATACATCCTGAATTCTGTACCTAAAGGCACATCCAATCGTGCAAGACTTATGTTAGCTTTTTGTATTAACTTAGCTTTTTAGGAAAAGATTGGTTTTGTTGCTCAAAAGGATGACCCCCACACTGGGTTGACGGTGACGACAATCAGTGTTGCGATGCGTTAAACTTTTGTCGCACTGCGTTCTGCGTCACGGATCAGGAACACCTATGCGCTACCACGCTTATGAATTTGCCCACGCCGTCCTTTCACCCATGCGTATGATCGCACAAAGCATCAACGTACAACTCAACGCGCCCTTTAATCCCTGGTCCTACACACCGCTGGCCAAGAGCTATTCAGCGGCATTCGAGGTCTTTGATGGCTTGACGCGTCGGTATGGGAAACCGGACTGGGACATCGAAGAAACTTCACTTCACGGGCTGAAAGTTCCAATCAGCATCGAGAACGTGGTTGAGAAGAACTTCTGCAACCTTCAACGGTTTAAGCGCGACGAGAGCGTTGTTGGCAAACGCGATGACCCCAAGGTCCTCATCGTTGCGCCAATGTCTGGTCACTACGCAACGCTGCTACGTGGCACGGTTAAGGCCATGATCCAGGAGCATGACGTCTACGTCACCGACTGGATTGATTGCCGTGACGTGCCAGTTACCGATGGTGGCTTCGACCTCGACGACTTCATCGACTATCTCATCGAGTTCATCCAACACATCGGACCGAACACACACGTTATGGCTGTATGTCAGCCGGCTGTACCAGCACTGGCAGCTGCAGCGGTTATGGCTCGGCGCGATGACGACTGCCAGCCATTGTCATTGACGTTGATGGGCGGCCCGATTGATACACGCCGCAATCCAACCGTCGTCAATGACTTGGCGCAGAAGAAATCCATCGAATGGTTCGAACAAAACGTCATCTCGCTCGTGCCCTTCCCGAACCCTGGTTTCATGCGGCGGGTCTACCCTGGCTTCATGCAGCTAACGGGCTTTATGACGATGAACCTGGAGCGCCACACGAAGGCGCACATGGACTTGTTCAACAACCTCGTCAAAGGTGACTGCGACAGCGTCAATGCCCACAATAAGTTCTACGAAGAATACCTGTCGGTGATGGATCTCCCTTGCGAGTTCTACTTGCAGACGGTCGAGGAAGTGTTCCAACGTCACTCTTTGCCAGACGGCGTCATGACCCATCGCAATGAGATCGTTGATTGCTCATTGATCACAAAAACAGGCCTTCTTACCGTTGAAGGTGAGCGTGATGACATTTGCGGCCTGGGCCAAACTGAAGCCGCACAAGACCTCTGCACAAACGTACCCCTCGATGAGCGGTACCACTATGTGCAACCAGGTGTCGGCCACTACGGCGTCTTCAACGGCACGCGCTTCCGCACAGAGATCCAGCCGCGCATTCGCGAGTTTATTCGTGGCATGGAATTCAAACGCATGACGTCTCACGTGCCTCCGGGACACGAGGATCATGCACCGGTTAACGGCAACGGTTCCATTGCATTGGGCCTTCCATATCGCTCCCTTCGAGACGATCGCGAAGAAGAGATCGACTGGGCTGAAGACCGCGCCAATGTCGGCCCGATGAAAGCAACGACGAACTAGAGCCATTCAGGTCTGATCGCGCGACTCGACGACCCGGCCGCTATACGACTTTGAAAATCACGCGATCCGATAGTCGAGACAGCTGTTGGCTCCGCAAGGAGATCAAGATGGCCAAAAGCGATCCGTATCGCTTGGCCATCTATCGGCTATCCATCGCGCGAGACCAGATTCGTCGATTTCGCCTGCTGCCAAACTCAACATGGCTGCAGCAGAGTGGTGTTCATCAGGTCTAAACGGCACGCTGTTCCGCCTGAGAAACAACAGCAAAGTCAAAAAACCGGTGCGTTTGTTACCGTCCAGAAACGGATGGTTTCTAGACAACCCAAAGGCATAGGCCGCAGCGAGCAACGCCATGTCCCGCTCGCCGTAAGACCATTTGTTTTGTGGCCGCTCCAATGCAGATTGCAGCAAATTCTGATCCCTGATCCCGGCGGGGCCACCAAAAATAGCCATCTGCTCAGAATGAAAACGTTCCACCTGGTTACTTGTAAGCCACACGGGCTCACTCATTCGGCCAGCTTCTTCAGAGTGTTGCGATATTCTCGCATGGCATCCCTTGCAAGCTGGAGGGTAACATCGTCATCAAGTTCGTAGGGGGACACCGTAAGTGTCCGATCAGGCCCCTCACTCAAAATGACATCGTCGCCTTGCTGTAATCCAAGACGCGCCAGCACATCCTTTGGGAGAATGAGCCCGGTTGAATTGCCAATCTTCTTGATTTGAACCTTCAAGGCGATGCCCTCATGTTATACAAAACGTATAACACAGGTTAGCCGCACGAACAAGACGCTCAACCAGACAAGACTAAGGAAGGCGATATCACTCCGCCGCTTCCAGCCCGAATTGAAGCTGTGCGAGACGGCTGTAAAGGCCGCCCTTGGCAACAAGTTCGCTGTGCTTGCCTTCTTCGACGATCCGCCCACCTTCCATAACGACAATCCGGTCGGCCTTCTGAATGGTTGCGAGCCGGTGTGCGATGACAAGCGTGGTTCGTCCTTCCATGACCCGTTCAAGGGCCACCTGAACAGCCAACTCGCTTTCGGCATCAAGCGCACTCGTGGCTTCATCGAGCAGCAACACGCGTGCGTCTTTCAGAATGGCGCGGGCCAGGGCGATCCGTTGCCGTTGACCACCAGATAGCGTCACCCCGCGTTCACCAAGCTTTGTCGAATAAGCCTCGGGAAGCTCTTGGATAAACCCATCAGCCTGAGCCAACTTGGCTGCTTCCTGAACAGCAGTGATATCGGCCTCCGGGACGCCATAGCGGATATTGTCTGCTATTGTCTCTGCGAACAGTGCAACGTCTTGCGGAACAATCGCGATTCCCCCGCGCAATTCGCCAAGCGACGCGCGAGAGACATCAACACCGTCCAGCCTGACGCTTCCGTTTTGTGGATCATAAAATCGCAACAGCAGATTGAAGAGGGTCGATTTTCCTGCACCGGATGGCCCGACGAGCGCAACCGTCTCGCCTGGCTGAACCTCAAGTGAGAAATCCGAGATCGCTTCAGCCTCTTCCCGGCCGGGATAAGCAAACGTAACGCCATCAAACGAAACAAGCCCGCGTGCAGGAACCGGCAAAGCAACAGGATTGGCCGGCTCTTGAATCTCTGGCACAACATGAAGCAGTTCCATCAAACGCTCAGAAGCACCTGCTGCCTGGCTCATCTCACCCCAAACCTCGGCAAGTTCCGCGAGCGCACCGGCCGCGAAAACAGCGTACAAAACAAACTGGCTTAACCGGCCTGCCGTCATTTCTCCTGCAATCACCGCCGCAGCCCCATACCAGAGCACGCCGACAATACTGGCTGTCACCAGGAAGATGGCGAGCGCAGTCAGCCCAGCGCGCGCCAGTAGCCGATCCTTCGCCGCGCCAAACGTGCGTTCTACAGCAGTCGAAAAGCGTTTAACGATCGACTTTTCATTGACGAACGCCTGCATCGTGCGAACAGCGGCAAGGTTTTCCGAAGCAAAGGCCGACGCCTCCGCTAACTCATCTTGTGCGACCCGCGACAATCGCCGAACAACACGCCCGTAGGCCATTAGCGGTAGAACGATCGCCGGGATCGCAAGCAAAACGAGCGTGGACAGCTCGACACTGGTGAAGAACATCATCACCAGCGCCCCAATCAGCATGATCGAGTTGCGCAGCGCCTGGCTAAGCGCTGACCCTGCCGCGGACTTGATTTGTGTTGTATCGGCCGTGAGCCGGCTCATCACCTCACCGGAATGAGTCTGCGCAAAAAAGCCTGCACCAAGTCGTGTCAAATTCGAAAAGACATCGGTGCGCAGATCGGAAACGACACGCTCACCCAGCCAATTCACAAAGTAAAACCGAGCAGAACTCGCAAGCGCCAGCACACCACCGATAAGGATGAGGACCGTGAAATACTGATCAATCAACGCCCCATTGTCAGCCGAAAACCCGTTGTCGATTACCCGCCTGACAGCAATTGGAACGGCAAGCGTTGCTGCCGCGGACATCACCAACGCGAGACCTGCAAATCCCAACGCGGCCTTGTACCGCAACAAATAGGGCTTCAGCTCCAAGAGCGGTTTCAGCGATCGGCGTTTCGACTCTGAGTTTTCAACGTCGTTGGACGTATTTTGTCGTTCAGATGAAGACTTGCGGCGGCTCAAGATTAGATCTCATTCCAAAGTGATTTCAGCGCTTTCACGCGATCTGCCCGAGACCAGCCTCAGACAATGCTTACGTCGACGACATACCTATTGGCACGAAGGTTTTAGCAGCGGTCAACTCCGCCAACAAAATTCATTAGCCAATACTGGACGAATGGCCCATGCCTTAGGACGTCCGATTGCCCCAGGCCGCGATACAACTTCATGATTGTATGGGCGATAAAAGGCGATTTTCCCTTGTCTGTAGCCCAACTATGGACTACATCGGCGGCTCTGCTTTCAAAACACGGCGTCTGCACGCTCTGACCCGGTCGACCACGACGGGACGGCTGCACCATCACCTTGCAGTGGCAACGCCCGACCATCTGACTGAGATAGGACAGCCTGATGAACAAGAACCCAGACTTTCACCCCGATTATCACCCGATCAAAGTGGTGATGACAGATGGTACGGAATTCACGACCTATTCCACGTATGGCAAAGAAGGCGATACGCTCCAGCTCGATATCGATCCAACGTCCCATCCAGCATGGACGGGCGGTGATCAAAAGCTGACAGACCGTGGCGGACGCCTCTCACGCTTCAAAAAGAAATTCGAAGGTATGTTCTGAAGCGCACCACTCGAACACACCCATTGAGACACCAAAAACCCCACAAGCAACCGCTGCGGGGTTTTTCATGTTTTGGTTTGAACCTGCCAATCGGCAAGCAAACTTTTTGGCAAACCGAACTTATCGGTCAATGACCGAAAGCGCGTCGCAAACGGTCGAGCTGCTGACCAACCGGATTGGTCGCGGGCAAAACATCGGAAACCATTTGCTCGACAGCCCCATCATCCACCCCGGACATCGACCGGTCTAGTTTTACGATACGGTCGTGAAGCGCGCAGCTTTCCCGGATCAGAGCCTGCAAACCTTCTGGCAAGTCTTCGAAATGAGTAATGTGTGATGGCCGCCCCATGGCTTTCAATTTGACGCGCTGACGTTTCGCGCGCGCCTCGGCTTCGGAAATCTCACCAGACTTCAACGCACGGCGGATCAAAAGCCAGGATGCCATATCCAAGAGCCGGGTTGTGAGGCGCATGCTCTCACTTGCATAGACCATGCTAACCGGAGATTTGAGCTTTTTTGAATCGCGACGTCCATCGCCATCCAGATAACACGCTGTCCGTTCGACCAGTTCCATACCCTCGCGGAACACAGTGTCAAACTGCGTGGAGGCCTGGAAGTGATCACCGAACGAAACGGTGACGTCTTGATCCAGACCGGCATTGTTAACGCAACTACGATGACTCATGGCTTGACTTTGATACACCCGTGAACGCTCTAACAACTATATAACTCCGCTCAGACTAACCCGCTACTGTTAACAGAACACCACCGGGATCGGCCCAAAACGAGGCAGACTTGTGATTGCTCACACCAATGATGAGCAACAAGCAAAAAAAGAGCCGCCGGATGCACCAGCGGCTCAAAGTCAACAGGGAGGCGTTGAACAAAGCGCCTAAGGCTGCTTCGTTCGATCCAGAAAACTGGATTGAGCTTAGTTTGCCATGATGTGCTTAACAAAGCCTAAACTGATGTGCCGCGAATTCAGAACCATCGCGTTAACTGACCCCGGCCATGTGCCGGATCGGTCATGAAAACAGAACTCAAGCACTAGGACTTAAAAATCGAATCCGCAGCGGATCGTTGCACTTGCTTGGATTGGATCGCGGCTTCGCACCTTGAAATCTCCTGCTTCAACGCGACAATCCGGTCTTCAAGTTCCTCAATGGAAATCGTGTCGAGATCGCAGCCTAGCTCCATAGCAGTCTTCGGCTGTTTTTGCGGTTCTTCCCAATCCATCACACCTGTCCTCCAAATCAGCACCGCCCAGTTTTGATCGCATAGCATCGCGACACCACCTGCCCAACGTCAAGGTTTTGCCGCAGCCAACGTGGCTTGCAACCCGGTCGCTCGACTGGCATGCCTGCTCCGACAAATTCAAAATGACTGTCTAACGGGAAACACGATGTCCGATCTGCCAACGACTATGACCGCCATAGCCATTCCAGAACCTGGTGGGCCAGACGCCTTGAAGCCAATGGAAATTCCAGTTCCCGCACCGGGACCTGGACAGGTACTAATCAAAGTAGCGGCCGCGGGTGTGAACCGCCCGGACGTCATGCAACGTGAAGGCACATACCCAGCGCCAAAAGGTCATTGCACAACACCAGGCCTTGAAGTGTCCGGTGAGGTCGTGGCCATAGGACCTGAGGCGGCAGGCTTGGAGATGGGCGACGCCGTCATGGCGCTCGTCAACGGAGGCGGTTACGCGGAGTACTGCATTGCAGAGGCCCCCGCATGCATTCCAGTACCGTCCGGGGTGTCGTTAACAGAAGCAGCCGGCGTCCCAGAAACGTTCTTCACAGTTTGGCACAACGTGTTTCAACGTGGTGCACTTCAATCCGGTGAATGGTTCATGGTTCATGGCGGCACCTCAGGGATCGGCGTAACAGCCATCCAATTAGCCAAAGCCTTTGGCGCAACTGTCGTTTCAACGGCTGGCAGCGACGACAAGTGCGATGCCATGCGTGAACTGGGCTGCGATCACGTTATCAATTACCGCACGCAGAACTTTGTCGACGTCGTGAAAGAGGCAACCGCCAAGCGCGGCGTCAATGTCATCCTCGATATGGTCGGCGGTGATTACATCGCAAACAATATCCGTTGCCTCGCCGATGATGGTCGCCTTGTGAACATCGCCTACCAAAAGGGCTCAAAGGCAGAGATCGACTTTCTGCGAGTCATGCTTAAGCGGTTGACCATCACAGGGTCGACCCTGCGCATTCGTGCAACCGATGTGAAAGGTAAGATCGCAAGCGAGCTCAAAGAGTATGTTGTGCCACTACTGGTGGATGGCCGCGTGAAAGTCGTTATGGATTCTACGTTCCCGCTGCGGGATGCCGCCAAAGCTCACGCTCGCCTGGAAGAAGGAAGCCACATCGGCAAGGTCATTCTGACAGTCTAACGCGCAGTAAAACCTAATCACCAAGCGAGTTCGGTCATCGCTGCGATCGGGCGACTCTCAGGGTCGGGAAATAGCCCGACCAATGCAGCGCGGTCCAGTCCGCCACCTAGTCCAAGACCAACGGCACTAGCCACATAAACTGCATCCAACCCGGCACCGAAAGCGCCCTCGATGTCAGTCTTCGCACCATCGCCGATCGCCAGCACATCCTCGCGCGGCACCGGTTGACCCAGAAGCATTTCCAAACGATCAAACGCCATTTCGTAAATGGGCGAATGCGGCTTTCCAGCCAGCTTCACCACCCCCCCAAACGTCTCAAACCGCTCAGCCAAAGCGCCAGCGCAAAAGATGATCTGTCCGCCCCGCTCGACAGTAATGTCCGGATTGGCACAAACCATCGTCACGCCACGCTGCGCAAAGCCTTGCAGCATCGCATTGTAGTCATCCGGCGTTTCGCTTGTGTCATCGAACAGTCCCGTACAAACAATCGTCTCGCCATCATCTTCACTGGAAAACCTCACGTCCAGCCCATCAAAAATCGGCAGGTCTCGTTTCGGTCCCAAGTGAAAAATGGGTTTGTCACTCACCGTGGAAATGAGGACACGCGTTGCATCTCCCGACGTCACCGCATCATCGTAGGCATCATCAGCCACACCCACCTGCTTGAGCTGGGCAATAACACCAGCCCCAGTGCGTGGCGAGTTCGACAGCAACAACACGCGCCCGCCCTGACGGCGAAACGTCTGACACGCCTCAACAGCAGATGCGAAAGGGGTCACGCCGTTATGCATCACGCCCCAGATGTCGACAAGCCAAGCGCGTCGCTCACGCCCGAGCGCTGCAACGGATGAAACAATGGGAATGTCTGTTGCCACCAGCGACGGCGCAGTTGGATCAATCTGTGTCATGGGCAGACGAGGTAACCCTGCCCCATGAAACAATCAAGACGCTGCCATCAGCGCGAACGCATAAGTCGCACGAGCACTTGCAATTGAACCAGACTGGACCTACGCCGCGACATGCGCCCGATCTGTTGGCTTCGACGCAGGCATCATCGCTTCAGCACGAACCAGTCGGGGCGCGCCGAACAATGCCCCTTGGCCGAGGACAACACCGAACTGATGCACCTGTGCCCGGGCATCTTCGCTTTCAATACGTCCAACAATC
>JBCBRD010000054.1:0-17411 GCA_039819885.1 Pseudomonadota bacterium | reverse complement strand
CCTGACGACACACAACATCTCCCGTCGGCTTTCATACTCCGTCAGGCAGTGTTGTCAGGTCTGCAAAATCTACTGACAGAGATCATCAAGTGGACCGGACTTGCGGTTATCTTCGGTTTGTTTGTAGCAAACTTCGAAAGCCTAAAGGCAGGATTCGCAGACATCGCCGGCATTGAACAAGCCACCTCGAAATCTGACCCATCTAATGACAGTTCTGTGCGAGCGCGTACTGCGAGTCCAGACGCGGCCACCAACGGCAATTGGATCCAAAGAACCAATCGCGACAACAGAGCCAACGGGCTCCCTCCCGCCAGAAGCGGCGCTGAAGGTTTAGACAATGACAGAAACTATCTTCAGCAATCATCGGTTTCACGCGGCCCAACGGTCGCGTTGACAGCCGACCGCGGAGGACACTTCTACACACCTGTTCGCCTCAACGGCCGTGAAATCGAAGTTGTCGTCGACACCGGCGCCACTTTGGTTGCTATGAGCTATGACGATGCCCGCGCGGCAGGCATCTTCGTGCGCCCAAGCGATTTTAAATGGCGCAGCCGAACAGCAAACGGGATTGCAAAATCTGCCCGAGTGATGATCGATAAAGTCGACTTAGGCGGGATTACAGTCCGCAATGTCCAGGCAAGCGTTGCCGAACCTGGTCGGTTGCATATCACCCTTTTGGGCATGAGTTTTTTGAGCAAACTCCAGCGCTTCGAAATGAGCGGTGGCAAACTCATTTTGCAAAACTAGATCATGTTCCTCAAAAGTGAACGCGCTTTGAGCGTCCCAACCGCAAAATCACCGGTTGGGAAACACAACTCCACGCAGAACGTAACGCGTTGATCACGAACCCTTTCCGCCCACAGATTAACCCAACAACTTAACGCACTTACGACTGTGCGGCGCACAGGCAATTGCCCTGGCGCGGACAATCGCGTAACGCCTATGGCAACAGGGAACCCAAGGCCACAACCTTCAACGAGGAGCCGCACGATGCTGCCCAAGCCGCGCGCTGACTTAGTACCAAACACCGAAGACTTCGAACGCCTCCCCCTCGTGAAGCCCACCGGATTTCGTGAATACGATGCGCGCTGGCTGTTCCCCGAAGAAATCAACCTGATGGGCCTACAGGCGGTCGGCCTCGGCATGGCGACCTTGTTTGGCCGTCGCGGTGTCAAAAAACGCATCGTCGTTGGGCACGATTACCGGTGGTATTCAGCCAGCGTGAAACAGGCTCTCATCAACGGCCTGTTGGCGGGCGGCATGGAAGTCCATGACATCGGTCTAGCCCTCTCACCGATGGCCTACTACGCACAGTTCGCGCTCGACGTAGAGGGCGTCGCCATGGTCACGGCTAGCCACAACGACAACGGCTGGACTGGCATAAAGATGGGCATGAACCGACCTTTGACATTTGGGCCGGATGAAATGTCCGAACTCAAGGAGATTGTCCTCAACGGCGACTATGAAGCCGCTGATGGCGGACGGTACGTCTTTGTGCCAGACATGATGGACAAATACATTTCCATGCTGTCGGACCGCCCAAAGCTGAAACGCAAGCTGAAAGTGGTCGCTGCCTGCGGAAACGGAACAGCAGGTGCGTTCGCGCCGAAGGTCCTAGAAGCGGTTGGTTGCGAAGTCGTCGCACTCAACGCAGACCTCGATCACTCATTCCCAGCCCACAACCCGAACCCCGAAGACATGAAAATGCTTCATGCGGTGGCTGACAAAGTGAAAGAAGTTGGCGCCGATGTCGGCCTCGCCTTCGATGGCGATGGTGACCGTTGCGGGGTCGTCGACAATACCGGCGATGAGATCTTCGCAGACAAAGTGGGCGTCATGCTCGCGCGTGATATTTCAGCGTTGCATCCAAATGCGAAGTTCGTGGTCGACGTCAAATCCACCGGCTTGTTTATGACAGACCCCGTGCTACTGGCGAATGGAGCCCACACGACGTATTACAAAACCGGCCACTCATACATCAAGCGTTTCTCGCATGAAAACAAGATGTTGGTCGGCTTCGAAAAATCCGGCCACTTCTTCTTTAACACACCGCTGGGCCGCGGTTACGACGACGGCATCGTTGCAGCACTCGCCGTTTGCGACATGCTGGACCGGAACCCCGACAAGTCCATGGAAGACTTAAAGAACGCGCTTCCAATGACGTTCCAGTCCCCGACCATGTCGCCGAAATGCGGTGACACCTTAAAATACGGCGTCGTCGATCAGATCGTCGCCCACTATGAAGAGGAGGCCAAAAACGGCGCATCGATCGGCGGCTTGAAGATCAAAGAACTCATCACCGTCAACGGTGTTCGCGTGGTTCTCGAAGACGGCACCTGGGGCTTGGTACGTGCCTCATCAAATAAGCCCGAACTCGTCATTGTCGTGGAAAGCCCCACGTCTGAAGACAATCGCGCTGCCATCTTTGCCGACATCGAAAAGCAATTGGCCAAACACCCTGAAGTCGGCGCCTTCAACCAGAAACTCTAGATCATGTTCCGCGAGAGTGGACGCGGTTTGTCTTGCCGAAGGCGAGCAACATTCGTGACAAGAACATGATCCAAAAAATAAACTCAAAGCGCGCCCGCTAATTCGGTCTAAAGTGAATGCGCTTCAAGGCGCTATCTCCAATTCTGCCCAACGCTATCTGGAGAAGTGAAACGCCAACCGTTCACTTCTTCAGGCCGCACACAACCCAGTGCAACGTGAGCTCATCATCATCCTTGCTAACGCGCCACGTTGCAGCCTCATGAAACTCCAGGGCTTCACAGAACCTGTCGGCAAGCTCATAGACGGTATCGGGATTGCAGGTCGACCTCTCGATCTCACATGTCGCAAGCTCAGAGCGGAAATAGTCGTCGCTCTTGGCCCGCACGGCAGAGACGTCTTCAAGATCGTCGAACGGCAACTTCGGCTCACCAAACGCCTTGAAGAACACGTAATCACCCACACGTCGATCACTCGCCGCATCAACGGGAACTTGCGCAACGGCAGCTCCACCAAGGGCATGAAGACCCAGTACCACTGAAAACAGGCGTTCGAATCGTCTTAGCATTACAGTCCTCCTCCATTGGTCTCACCGGTCGGTTTTCATCGTTTTTCATCTGTGTCAAGAGTGTCACTGATGTCATCCCGCAGCAAAATGCTGGAAAAATCAGCATGCCGTCATCATTGTTTTGCACATTCACATCACGTGTTTGCTAGTCAGACACGCTGCTCAAACATGGGCAGCCAAAACAGCAAAACGCTCGTGGAGATGAATATGCTCGATCAAATTGATCCTTCTGTCCTGGCCGCCGCAACAGGTGGTGTGGGTGGCCTTTTAGGTGGGAACGTACTTGGTTCCTTTTTCCGTAAGTCTGGCGTTGGTGCCGGTTCCAGCACAATCGTCGGTGTCGCAGCCGGCGCTGTCGCATCTTATTTCCTCGGCCCGACATACGGTCCAATGGTCGGCGGCCTCGTCGGTGGTGGCGATATCGGTTCGATTTTGGGCAACTTGGCAATGGGTGTCGGTGGCGGCGCTGGCGGATCGCTGGTTTGGGGCCTCCTCCGATCAATGATGGGCGGACGTGGCTAAGCATTCGCCTGCTAAAAGACTGTGCGGCACATGCGAATGCGGCCGCACAGTCAAGCCGGTAGGGACCATATCCTTTACCCGATGGCCAGACTGACCGCGAACCGACACGCAACCACACCAAGAAATCCTGCAAACGCCAATTCCAACGCGCGCTTTGAAACGCCATGGGCGAGACGCGCGCCCATTGGGGCGGTGACAACGCTAGCTGGAACAATCAGCGCCGCAGCCAAAAGGTTCACGTAGCCCAGGCTGAACTGTGGAAGCGACGGATCCCCCCACCCACCGATGACCAGACCAAGCATGCCGGGAACAGCCACCAGCGGCCCAAGGCCTGATGACGTGGCAAGCGACGGTAACAACGGCCGGTTGTAGAGTGTGAGATAGGTCACAACAAACGATGCTCCGGCAATGCTCATAAGAACAGAGACAAAGCCGACGAACAGACAATAAAACTCCGGCCAGGGAAATTTCGGCAGAGCATTGCCCAACCTCCAATCATCACGCCCCAACGCCATTTTGAGAGCAAGCGAACCACCAAAAAACACCCAGACGACTTTGAGAACCCAGCTTTCAACATTGCTGGCAAACAACGTCCCAAACACGACACCGACAATGATGTAGGGCGCAATACGCCGTAGAAGCGAGAATTCGACGCCACCTTGCTTGATGTGTGTTTGAAAGCCACGAAGCGACGTTGGCACAATCACGGTCAGCGACGTCCCCAAGGCCAGATGCATTCGGATCGCTGCGTCGACGTCTAGAACTGAGAACACTTCATAGAGCACCGGCACCAAGATGCCGCCACCACCGATACCCAATAGCCCTGCAACAAATCCCATGGCAGCTCCCGCCAGGAGAAGCGCTGAAGCCATAAAGATGAGAGTGCCAAATGAGACGTCAGCGGCTAGTGGGAGAAGCGCTAAGGGCGCGGTCACGCAGCCACCTCAGGAAGTCGGGCGGCACGACGACGCACCTGCAAAGCATCAAGAACCACCTCGGAACGGACATCGGCACCAACCCCGTTCTCAGATAGATGACGACGAAAAACGCGCGCTCCAGGCTGGCCATGAAACACACCTAGAATGTGACGCGTGACATCGCTGACCCGTCCACCTCGCGCCACCCACTCATCAATGTAAGGCACCATCGCTTCGACGGCAGCATCGGCCGAAACAGCACGGGACTGGTCTCCATAGAACGCACCATCGACATGCCGAAGGATTGCAGGCGTGTGATAGGCAGCACGCCCCAACATCACACCATCAACATGCGTAAGATGCGTCTGCGCATCATCCAAAGTTTCAATCCCGCCATTGATAATGATCTCCAGCTCGGGCCGTTCCGCCTTCAACCGGTGCACACGTCCATAATTCAATGGCGGCACATCGCGGTTCTGTTTCGGTGAAAGCCCCGTCAGCCACGCCTTCCGCGCATGAACAATAAAGACCTTGCACCCGGCATCTGCGACACGATCGATGAACGTTCGGAAGTCGTGTTCGCTATCTTGATCGTCAATCCCAATCCGGCATTTGACGGTCACAGGAACCTGAACAGCGCGCGACATCGCAGCAACGCACGCAGCCACCGTGTCTGGCTCAGCCATAAGGCAGGCCCCAAATCGACCACTCTTCACCCGATCCGACGGGCAACCAATATTGAGGTTGATTTCATCATAACCAAAGTCAGCACCAATGCGTGACGCCTCAGCAAGCTTGTCAGGATCAGATCCACCAAGCTGCAGTGCAACAGGGTGTTCGGCGCTTGAGAAACCAATGAGACGGTCACGCTCCCCATGAATAACCGCATCGGCCGTGACCATCTCGGAATAGAGCAACGCATGCCGAGTGAGCTGACGGTGAAAGAACCGACAATGCCGATCCGTCCAATCCATCATGGGTGCGATACAGAACCGTCGCGTTTTCAGTTCCAAAGATATTCCCGCCAAATCAGAGCGTTGAACCACTACGAGGCGCCCAAGCCTCAGCATCTGTTCGCATGGCTAAGCCCTGCTTTGCAACCAACCGATTGCATTCCGATGGCTTCGGCGTGAACACTGGCCCGAGATCAGGTCGGTCCAAGACTAAACGCAATGCAAGAACGTTGGTTCGGGCCAATTCAAAGCTGGGCTGTAGAAATCAAACGCAGCCTATCACCGTCACGCAATACCGCACTTCAAGATACACTCACACTGCGCCAAACAGCTATGTTCGTCACCCGGCAAACAAACGCGTCGGGTCAGACTTACACGCGCCTGACACAACCGCATTTGCCTTGCAGTATCCCAGATTATGTCGACGTAACAAAAAGCACATACGGGATGAGGAAAATGGAAACCGGAAACATCTGTGCCGCTCTCACCATGGCGCTATGTAGCACTGTGTCAGTCGCTATCTCTGAAGAAGTCGACGACGGGTTTCTCAATCCTCAAAACGGCACCATCGAATTCTTTGTCCGCAAACTGGATGCGGGTATCGTAGATCCGATGGGTGCGATCTACGGTTATGCTGCTGCCAAAGCCGGCGACAACAAAACCGCTCGTAGGATCTTCGAGGTCTATGCCAAACGCGGCAACACCCAGGCTATGACCTGGATGTCATGGCTGGAAGACAACGGCCTTGGCGGTCCTGAAGATCCAGTCGCAGCTGCGGCCTGGGACCGTAAGGCGATGGAGGCCGGCGACCACATTGGCACCTTCAACTACGGATTGGATTTGCTGCGCGGACGAGGTGTCCCCAGAGATCTCATCGCCGGCCGCAGCATGATCGATAAAGCCGCCGATATGGGCGACAAGACGGCTCAGACACTCAAGGATGCAGACTACGACCTCGATGTCGTGACGCCGGATGCCGACAACTGGAAATACAATCCATACATCTACTAAGCACACCATTCCCTTCGAGATGACCTAAATGCGATTGCTGCATTGGGCCTTGGTGAGTTCAACGAGCTTTGGCAAGCACAACGAAATAGGCTATCTCAGAGGACGCAAGTCCTGCTCAGGTCATCTGAAACACGCGGCGTGAGACTCACGTCTTAAAGACGTAACCGCCTCCGCGAACTGTTTGTATCAGTTGAGGCTTAGCCGGATTTTCTTCGATCTTTTTGCGAAGCACTGCCATCGCCTGATCAAGCGCCCGAGAGTTTGGCTCGTAATCGATACCCCAGGCAAAATCCAACAACTCATTTCGGGATGTGATGCGGTTCGCATTGATGAACAACAACTGTAGTATTCTGAGTTCTCGGAGCGTCAACGAGATCCTTTTGTCCCCGCGCACGGCCTCAAGACGGTTTGGGTAAACATCTGTTCCTGCCATAGCGAACCAGTCACTATTTGACGGGCCTTCTGACTTGGATACACGACGCAGAACAGTCCGCACTCGCGCCAGGAGTTCATCGGGATCAAAAGGCTTGGCAAGATAGTCGTCTGCTCCAATCTCCAGACCGCGAATACGATCAACTGGCTCCCGTCGCGCACTCAGCATAATGATAGGTGTCGTGGCACGCTCGCTGCGAATGGATGCGCAGAGTTCGAAGCCGTTCATGTCCTCCATCATGACGTCAACGATACAAAAATCCGGCGCTTCCTTTTTGAAAGATTCAAAGCCGCTCGTGCCGTCGTCGGCCAACAAGCACTTTGCACCTGCGCGAGAAAAAAGCTTCGACAACCCAAGTCTCAGAACCTCGTTGTCATCAACGATCAAGATTTTCAGCCCCTGGAGTGGATCAGACAACAACGCCTCCTATTCCGGCAATCCAACTTTGAAGAACGCTTCGGCGAGGAAGCCGTTTGTCGTTTTCTCGGTGCGCAAACGCCCCCCTCCAGACTCAACAATCTCTCGACATATCTTTAACCCAAGCCCATGTCGCTGTTCCATCGGCAATCGCGGTTGGATCTCAATCTTTGTCGACGTCCGTTGTTGAAGGTCTTCATTTTCAACACTCAAAATCAGCTCGTCATCAACCAACTTCGTCGCAACCAAAACATGCGAGACCGGCGCATGATTACGCACGTTGTCGAGCAGATTCATCAGTACTTGCTCAAGCGCCCAACGATCAATTGGCACACTTCGCTTTACCGTAAGCTCGGTCGTCACATGCGACTGCCGATTTTTCAGAAGCGGTGCAAACCTCTCGCATGTGTGTTCGACAATATCATCAGGATTGTAAGCCAGTGGGTTCTCTCCCGAACCGCGCCGAACGACAGCCAGAGTGTGTTCAATCAACCCATCCAGCCATTCAATTTCTGAAACAATGATGTCGCGAGATTTGGTGAAATCGCGCGCACTGTCTCCTGGGTCAAGCATACTCACATAGAGCCGAATGTTAGTCAGTGGTGTGCGCAAATCATGTGACAGGTGAGCGGCCCGATTTGCCCTGACCTCAGCCGCATTGAGAACAGCGACGTGTTCCCTGTGAACGAATGTGGCCAAACCCACCGTCGCACCAAACGCGAGAATAATGAAAAGCGACAAGCCATAAAACGGGAGGAGGCTAGGAAAACTCTCGGCCCGCTGAAATGCAATCACCTGATAGTCGCTGAATGGTGCGCGTAGGTTAGCCGAAGCAATAAAATCGCCCCTCGCTCGCCCACCATCTGTCGACCAAACGTCCTTTTGGTCAGATCTACGAATTTGAAACCGCAGCGACGATGACGAAGCAAACGGCCTGCGATCTAACTCGCCGGACAAGACGGCTTCAAATGCATCAACTTCAAGCACCGCGCATAACGTAACTGGTTCAATTGCGATTTTTGCAACGCCCGGCGCCAACCGGCAAGACGCGAGGCCATCTGCTGCCCATACCAACCGATCAGTATGAACACCGGGTCCTTGGGCTGGCGTCGAACCATGCGCGGTGATCGCGGCGGCAAGAGTTCGAAGTACAGCGCCGTTGCGCTTCAAAAACTCTGTCTCGATGACCGGTCGCGCAAATTCATCGCTGGGAGGTAGATGAAGATCGAGCTCGCCATCAAAAATCGCGGCGAAAGCAACCAGTCCATTAGGGTCTGATGGGCAGTCACCACCGAAATAGAGACATCGAAACTGCCAGGCGCCTGCAGCTCCCGCCTCTTGAACCGCCTTCAGGCCAACACCAACCACATGTGCCGCTGAATTTCGAAAATTAGACTCCAATGCGCCCATCTCACTCAACGCACGATCGCGGATGACAACTTCATCTTCGTAGGTCAAACCGGACAGCGCGCGAAACCCCACCACGGACAGAGTAATGAGGGTCAGGCCAACCAGCAAAATCAATCCAGCGCGAACCTTCAATCGTGGCATTTCAAACTGACCCTCCACTTCGCCTACACGAGCAGGCTACACCCATACACCCCCATTCACATGCCTACACTGTCCGCACCCTTACCAACGTCCCGTGCTGAGCCTAACCAACGTCCCGCTTTCAGTTGCTGCTAATAGTCAGCACCAAGTCGTTCCGCACACACAATAAAACACGGCCCGCCAACCCAGTCCCCTGCTTGGCAGCCCCACCATCATCACATGGGCCTAATTTGTTCACAGCTTTTGCCGCTGGTTCTCGGCAACCACACCGTCCTCATGAGCCCAAACACATTCTTCCGACAGCCAATTTTGTGGCTACAGCTCAGGTCCAAATACAAGGCGCAAATTGACGGCAGTCAGAACGTTGTTGCCGTGCGTGAAGTTGATCGTGCGATGAAGCGACGATTGGTGACTGAAGCAAAGGAGATCAAGGCGACCATTCGGCAGGCCGTTTCAACGGATTATGGCTTGCGCTTGGATGATGTGTTGTTCGTGCTTCCATGGCGATGCCGAAAACGACAAGTGGCAAGGTTCAGCACGATGACTTCGACACCCGCATCGCTGCGGTACCGACTTGTCGACCAAAGCCGGTATCTTTCGCCAGCGAGACACCCTCGTTTGCGACGTTCTTTCGAAACGTCATCAGCAACCCTGTCGCCGCCGTCCCAGGTGAGTCCTACAGAGGCAAAAGCATGCTTTATTCCTGGCCAATGGCCCAGGTGCTTTTTGCAAACGACCCAGATGTTGTCGAAGAAGTCCTGCTTCGTCGAAACAAAGCATTCCCGAAATCACTAGTCGACCAGGTTGTCTTCGGCTCAGCAGCCAAGAATGGGATCCTGATCGCTGATGGCGACGACTGTTAGTGGCGGCGAAACCTCGCAGCCCCCTATTTTCAACCACGTGCTCTCGAACACCACATCCCCCATATGGTGAAGCCCTTCGATGATCTGGTCGCCGAATGGAAATCGCGCCCCGCGGGGACAACGATGTCAGGCGCAGACGCAATGATCCACGCCACATTTGAAATGGTGAGCACCACTCTGTTTTCCCGTGAAGAACGAGACATCATTTCAAAATTCCCCGTCTACTTGGAAGAGTACCTCGAACCCATCCCATGGATTGTGGGAACTGCCACGCTCGGCTTGCCAAAGTGGTTTCCTTACCCTGTCCGCAACCAGTTCCTCCAGTGTATCTTCAAGATGCGAAAGGCGATCGAAGCCGCGTTGGCCTGTCGGCGTGAAATCACTTTGAGCATCGCGATTTGACCAACAACATGATCAACGCATGTGACGCTGAGACGGGTCAAAGATTCACAGATGTCGACATTGTCGACATGCTGATGACAATGATCGCCGCGGGTCATGAAACAACAGCCCACGCGATGACTTGGATGCTCTACAATCTGGCAAAACAACCTGAGTTGCAGGAGCTCCTAGCAGAGGAAGTCGAGTTAGCAGCAAGCGGCCGCCCGTTCGATGGTCAGGCTCTGCGGAATATGGTTCACCTTGAAGCTTTCATCAAAGAGAGCATGCGCGTCTATCCATCTGTACCGCTGCTCATGCGCGTCTCAGCCAAAGGTCAACAAATTGGTGGGTTCAATATTAAGAAAGGGGCAGTGATCTTTCTGCCGATCCTCGCCATCCACCGTCACGAAGATCTATGGGAAGATCCGAACGTGTTCGACCACACGCGGTTCCTTCGTGTCGAACCATCGACGCTCTCTCGCACGGCCTACTTCCCATTCGGTGCTGGCCCACGTGTGTGTATCGGAAATGCATTTACAGTGGTGGAAATGGTTGCCGGCATCGCCACGCTCCTCCAGCAGGTACGCCTTCGTCCCGCAGCCGATTGCGAGGACTTCACGTTCATGCACCTCCTGACCCTGAAGCCATCTAATGGGCTACCCTTAGAGGTCGAGTTCCTGTGAGCAGGCGTCCCAACAACGAATGCGACAGCGACCATAGCGCCGTTGCCTCTCAATACCCACACATCACATCACGCCCGGTTGGCGCCGGCTCAGGTTGCCGACGGGTGCGTGCGAACAACACCCAAAAACCAAGCAAAACAAGCTTGACCCAGATCAATTGCAGCGTAATATGATAACTATCTTTCCACTTTGACAAGCGGCTAAGCAGTGCAAACCGAGCATACCGTCCTTCTTGTCTCCCGCGATGATCAACTCGTGAGAGACGCCCAGGACGCCTTGGCGGATGACCCAGATTATCGCTTGATCATCTGTGACAGCGAGGAAAAGGCCAGCGCACGCTTTGATGACATCCAGGCACATCTCATCATCGGTGACAGCGACCTCATCGATGATGCCAACCGCAATGCACTCATCAACGCTCGGATCTCACACCCGCACGCTGCGCGGATCCTTATCGGCTCCACAGACCAACAAGACCGCGTCGCTGAAATCGGACGGCGCGCCGCCGTCTATCTTTATGCGCACAAACCAATCCCAGCGGACATGATGCGGCTGATGATCAAGCGGTCGCTTGAAGTCGGAGAATTATCCAGACGGCACCGTTTGGTCTCACGCGAACTTAAGATCTCAATGGACGACGGGATCTTCAACGAACCCAAATCACTATCCGTCGTCGGAGGTTGGTCGCAGTTTGAGCGCTTGGTCTACGTCAGCGCGAAAATGGACGAATTGTGCCGCGAAGCAAAACAAGCAGCCCAAACCGAACTCCCGGTTCTGATTGAAGGCGAAACAGGCACCGGCAAAGAGTTGCTCGCACGCGCAATCCACTACAATTCCAAACGCATGAATTCACCAATGCATGTGCAAAACTGTGGCGGCATGCCCGATGAAACATTGCACTCGGAGCTGTTCGGCCACGTCCGTGGCGCATTCACCGGGGCTGTTGCAAGCCGTCTTGGCTTGTTTCGCGCAGCCGACGGCGGCACCGTTTTCCTCGACGAGATATCAGACGTCTCTCCGAGCTTTCAGGTCAGCCTGTTGCGGTTCTTGCAGGAAGGCGAAGTCAAACCACTTGGATCAGACAAGATCGAACGCAGCGAAGTGCGCATCATCGCCGCGAGCAACCGGCCGTTGCGGGAACTTGTCGAAAAGGGTGAGTTCCGCCGCGACCTTTATTATCGGCTGCGTGGCTTCGAACTACGCATACCAGCACTTCGGGAGCGTCCTGACGATATCCCTGCGCTCACACAGTTCTTCATTGAGAAACACGCCGGCGTCGTTGGGCGTCGCGTCGTCGGCATCACACAAGATGCCATCGCCAAGTTTGAGGCTTACCACTTCCCTGGCAATGTGCGCGAACTCGAGTCTGAAATCCGCCGCATGGTCGCCGTTGCCGAGCAGGGCGGCTACATTTCGGCCCGTCACATGTCCGCTGTGTTCGACGAAATCAAACCACGCGCAGCCAACGATCCAATCATGTTTAGCCAGCCAGGCGAGACACTCAAAACCATGGTCGAGGGGTTGGAAAAGACAGTCGTAAGCACGACGCTGCAACGCCTCCACTGGAACCAAAGCAAGGCCGCACAAGAGCTGGGCCTATCGCGCGTCGGGCTAGCCAACAAGATCAAACGATACGGACTGAATGCAGACTGATCTCAATGCTTGTCCTTCCCCGAATGGACAGCCAATATGGCGCATGGAGATGATGCCATGAGTGATGACAACAACAGCGACGCCAACCGCGTAATCAAGTTCCCGCAATCACGCGTCGCAGGCACCAGCAGAAACCGTCCCATCAATGAGCTCGGATTGACCGAGCGCGCAAAGGCCGTCGATCAGGGCGGGCAGGGCACACACGGACATTGGTGCAGCCAGTGCCGAGGCGTTTGGTATGGCCGGCCCGGTGAAGTTGAATGCCCCGTTTGCAAGAACCGCCACGGCTAAATGGTGACCTCGCCGACAAGCAACTTTCCTTCGGGTGTAAACAAAGTTTGTTTGCACTATACGACCTTCGGCTACATCAGAAATTCATCAACACGTTGCATTCATTGAGTTTTTTGACATGCGCTATTCTGGCACAGCGCTTGCTAACCCATTAACCAAGGCCGCCACCATGAGCGGTCTGGAGAAGACAAGCCCGCCTCTCAAACGGCGGTCTCAAATGGGAGAGCAAGGATGGCCAATCTGCTCTGGCTCCAAGGTGGAGCCTGTTCTGGAAACACGATGTCGTTCCTCAATGCCGAGGAACCAAGTGCGTGTGACCTCGTTACAGACTTCGGGATCAACGTTCTTTGGCAACCATCGCTAGGTCTGGAACTCGGCGACAACGTCAAAGCAATTCTGCAAAAATGTATATCTGGCGAGATCCAGCTCGACATCTTCGTTTTCGAAGGCACTGTCTTGAACGCACCCAATGGCACGGGTGAATGGAACCGGTTCTGCGGTCGCCCGATGAAGGAATGGGTCAAGGAACTGTCCAGCGTCGCGCAATTCGTCGTGGCCATCGGGGACTGCGCCACATGGGGCGGCATCCCAGCAACAGCACCAAACCCAACGCAAAGCGAAGGCCTCCAGTTCTTGAAACGCCAAAAGGGCGGAACACTAGGTGGCGACTTCACCTCCAAGTCTGGATTGCCGGTCATCAACATTCCAGGCTGCCCAGCCCACCCCGATTGGGTCACGCAGATCTTGGTTGGCGTCGCCACCGGCCGCGCGGGCGACATCGCACTGGACGACTTCAATCGGCCAAAAACGTTCTTCTCGAGCTTCACCCAAACAGGCTGCACTCGGAACATGCACTTTGCCTACAAGGTCTCAACAACTGCGTTCGGCCAACGCAAAGGCTGTCTATTCTATGACCTTGGCTGCCGTGGGCCGATGACCCACTCGCCATGCAACCGGATCCTATGGAACCGCCAGTCCTCGAAGACACGCGCCGGTATGCCGTGCCTCGGTTGCACCGAACCCGAGTTCCCATTCTTCGATCTTGCACCAGGAACGGTTTTCAAGACGCAAACTGTCATGGGCGTCCCCAAAGACCTGCCCGATGGCGTCGACAAGAAGGGCTACGTCAAGCTGACCGCTGCCGCAAAAGGGGCCGCACCGGCCTGGGCAGAAGAAGACATCTTCGTCGTTTGATCGGCGTCTCGGAGAGGAAACAAAACAATCATGTCTGCAGTACAAACACTTGATATCTCACCGGTCGGCCGCGTTGAGGGCGACCTCGATGTCCGTGTCGACATCACCGATGGCGTGGTCAGCAATGCCTGGACACACGCCGAACTGTTCCGTGGTTTTGAGGTCATCCTCAAAGACAAAGACCCTCAGGCTGGCCTCGTCGTAACACCGCGCGCCTGCGGGATCTGTGGCGCATCACACCTGACATGTGCCGCCTGGGCATTGGACACAGCATGGGGCACCACTGTCCCACGTAACGCCATTCTGGCCCGCAACCTTGGCCAGATTGTCGAATCGATTCAATCGCTACCGCGCCACCACTACGGCCTGTTCATGATCGACTTCACGAACAAGAACTACGCTGGCAGTCAGTTCTTTGAAGAAGCCGTGAAGCGCTACTCGCCATTCACCGGTACGTCGTATGAAGCAGGCGTTACAATCTCCGGTCGCCCTGTCGAAATCTACGCTCTGCTGGGCGGGCAATGGCCGCACTCATCTTACATGGTGCCAGGTGGTGTGATGTGTGCACCTACACTCACCGACGTGACGCGAGCCTGGTCGATCCTCGAACACTTCCGCCGCAACTGGGTTGAGCCGTTATGGCTGGGCTGCTCCATGGAACGTTATGAGCAAATCCAAACCTACGAACAGTTCCAGGAATGGCTGGACGAACGTCCAGAACACGCCAACTCGGACCTGGGCCTCTACTGGCGCATGGGCAAGGAAATCGGTCTCGACAAATTCGGAACCGGCCATGGCAAGTTCATCACCTGGGGCTACCTCCCGCACGAAGACAAATACCAAAACCCAACCATCGCAGGCCGCAACGATGCAGTGATCATGAAGTCGGGCGTCTACGACGGTGCAAGCGACACCCACAAGCTGATGGACCAGGTCCACGCACGCGAAGACATGACACATGCGTGGTATGACGAAAGCGGCGAAGTCCACCCCTTCGATCGCGTCACCAATCCCGTCAACAAAAACCCGATCGACGTTGACGGGAAGTACTCATGGTGTACCGCCGTACGGCACGCAGAAAACGGCCGTCTTGAAGCAGGGCCACTAGCCCGTCGACTCGTCGCAGGCATGGACGGCGGTCATGACTTCCAGCACAGCGACGGCCTCATCCTGGACATGTACCGCAAGATGGGCGGGCCATCCGTGCTTCTGCGCCACTTCGCTCGCATGCACGAACTTTGCATTCTCTACCGCGAAGCCGAACGCATACTCCGCGAGTTCAAGCTCAACGATGAATGGTACATCAAGCCAACCGAGAAAGACGGCCGCGGATGGGGTGCAACGGAAGCCATTCGTGGTGCATTGTGCCACTGGATTGACGTCGAAAACGGCAAGATCAAAAACTATCAGATCATTGCCCCAACGACGTGGAATGTCGGCCCTCGAGCAACGGACGGGGAACTCGGCCCAATCGAACAAGCACTGATCGGTACGCCGATCAAAGACGCATCCGATCCGGTCGAAGTCGGTCACGTTTGTAGGTCATACGATTCCTGCCTCGTATGTACCGTGCATGCTCACGACGGCAAATCAGGCGAAGAACTCGCTCGATTCCGCACCGCGTAAATCGGCTATAAAAACCAACGGCCAGCGGACGCGCGACTAAGCGCATCCGCTGGCGCCCGTAAAAAATCCAAGAACGCTTAAGGTGGGAGGACGTCATGTCGGCGGCCCCGAAGGACGACGCCGTGTCCTCAGAAAGAAAGTCGTTTGTCGAGCGCTACGGCGTTGCGCCGTCGGAAGCAGACCACGCGACCCTTCTGAAGATGATCGAGGACCTTCTCAAAGAAGGCCTGAAAACAAAGGTCGAACCGTTTCCAGAAACCGACCGGGAGTTCGCCGGCCTGCTGGATGAATTGCGCCCACTAAGCGCTGACCAACTTCGCGAAAAATTGGTCGTCTCAGGTTGGCTGCTGAAACCGTATGGCGAAGATCAAATGCGGTGTCAGGAATGCATGTACTTCCTCGTACACAAACGTTGGTGCGACCTTCCTGAACTCAGCCTGCCAGCCGAACCCGATTGGTATTGCCGACTTTGGCGCATCTAGGAACAAGGACACTTCAAATGACAATCGAGCCGAATGAAAAGGACGACGACGCCATCCGGGAACAAATCCGCGAGAAACTTGCAAACGGCTTGAACACCGAAGTTTTTCCACGCGCGGATACATCAGATGAGATCAACGCGATCGTTGGCCGCTTACAAACTGATGCAGCGGGCGATCTGGAAAAGAAGCTCGTCATTTCAGGCTGGACGGATCACACAATCACCCATGACGAGATTGAGCAACCCTGCGAAACTTGCATGTACTATCTCGTAAATCGACGTTTCTGCAATTTACCTGAGTTGATGTTGCCAGCAGAACCCGAGTGGTCATGCCGACTTTGGCGTATCTGAAAAAACGAAGGCGGGGAGACCCAGGCGGACATGCTGGCAATCATCGGATGCGGGAATCCCAACAGATCAGACGACGGTGCTGGCCCCGAAACCATTGCACGCTTGCGCAAACTCACACTCGCCCCAGATGTCGCCTTATTCGACGCAGGAACCGACGGGATGTCTGTTCTCTATCAGGCACGCGGAGCAACACGGCTGATTTTGATCGATGCAAAGGCACCGGAAGATCAGGCAGGGGCCATTTATGAGGTCCCAGGCGCGGAGCTGACAGCTTCACCACCAAACAGTTTCAACCTGCATGATTTCAGATGGGACCATGCCCTATATGCGGGGCAAAAAATTTACGGCGATGACTTTCCCCGCGACGTGAAGGTATTCCTGATTGAGGCTCAATCCCTCGACCTTGGCTTGGGTCTGAGCCGGAGTGTTTCAAACGCTGTCAAGAATGTAGCCGCGCGGATCGCGGCGTTGGCCCAAGACCACCCGAGCCCTGCAGTATCGGATCAGCCATCATGACGGCGCGCGTCTCCATCAAACGCGGCTCTGTCTATATCCCAGCCGATGTCTACGCGACCTATTTTAAAGGCATCGACGCAGCCGCACTGCTTGTCCGCGACGACCACCTCCATGTCTTGCCCGTTCATCACATGGCGGCCGGTGGAGCGTTGATGAAAATTCGAAACGCCGCAGGCGACCGCATCGTTTCAGCACCCGACCTATTCGATAACTACGGCCTAGAGGACTGGACCGCAGAACACATCGAAGCACGCTGGTCAGCAGACAACGCCGCATTGATCATCTCATTGCCTCAAAGCCCACAGCTGCAAACTTAATTTGCAGATTGAAAGTCTAGTAGCCAACTTAAGTGCGGCATGTTTACCTAGGTCCATAACAAGCAGCAGCGAAAACGCTGCGCGATGAGGAAACGAACATGGTTGCACGGAGTCGGGCGACAGCTGAGCTGGACGCAGCGCTGAAAGCCATCGAAAGCGAAGACGCCACGACGCTTGAGAAAGCAGAAATGCTGAT
>JBCBRD010000053.1:0-17485 GCA_039819885.1 Pseudomonadota bacterium | reverse complement strand
TGCGAACGTCTATGAAATCGCACATACGGTCGAAACCGATATACGCGCGGCCGAATGGCCGGGCCTCTGGGTCGATGACGAACGCATGACCCACGTCGCATCAGTAGCCGCCTGCGATGCAACACCCGGCACATTCCATGTGCTAAGCCCATCGAACCAATCTGCAACTACGATCTATGTCCATCCGCCTGGGTCAACAAACCCGACGACGGATGCCAAGACATATGAAGCGACCACTCGAAAGGCTGGGCTTTGGTTTTACGCCACACCATACGCCGAAGTCGAAAACATCCACGCCCGCCGCAACCACTGTTCGTATGGAGCGATTTGCCTTGGTCGCTACAACAAGGCACGTGGTTGCCGAACATCCGATGGTAACACCCATAACCTGTTCATGCGCGCCTATTGCGAGGTCGAAGATCACTTGGCCGACGGGTGGTATGGCAATGGCAGTTCCGGCACCACTTACATCGGCTTTGATACAGCAAACGCCGGGGACGGCGCTCCAGAAACCGACATCTGGTATCGCTTAAAGCGGTGCACGGCGCGCCAGACTTATCAATCGCGCCTTCCGGCGGTTGCCATCACAGCCATATCCCAGGCCTCTCAAGCCGAAGTCACAGCACCTGGGCACGGCTTCGCGAACAACGAGTTCATCGTCATCAGCGGTGTCTCGGGTATGACGGAAGTGAACAATCGGACGTTCCTCGTCACCAACGTGGCAACAGACACATTCAAGCTGCGCCAAGTCAATTTAGACAGTGGCGCCCCAAGCTACATCAACTCAACAGCCTACGCCGCTTTCGTTTCGGGCGGTGAGGCGCGACTGGCGCCATGGATGGACGGCGGCGCGGGTTCAATTGGTTTTTACTTCCATACCGATGGTTCAGTAGAGATCGATAATGTGGAGATCGAGGAGTGCGAGGCATTCGGGTGCGGTGTTCCGTTTTCCGGAGCGAATACCAAACTGATGTCGCTGACGAACGTGAGTGCCCGCCAGTTCAAAACAGGCGTAAAAACGCTCGCAGATCGTACGGTTTTCAGAGGGCTTGAGGGGAACGCTTCGTTCCTGAATCGACCAGCCATTCCGGGCGCGACCCTTTTCACAGCCGACCGCGCAGATCAGGTGATCGAGATGGATGGCATATCCGCCGTTCTAAATTCCACAGGCACTATTCGATCGACGTATCCGGGCACGACACTACGTTTCCGGCGTGGAAAGTTGACCGGGTTCAACGTGCTTTTCCGCGGTGATGCCGCCGACCAGACTTGGGACATTCAAGAGTTGACCAATGTGCCCAATGGGAAGGGCTACACGGTCTACCACTTCACCGGGGGCGCGACCAACCTCACTTTGAAGTCCGACTTCAACGACTTCGGCGGCGCACTCGACGGCTCGTATGACTTCATTATCGACAACGTGAACCTCGACACATTGGATGCATACCGCATCCAAACTGCCAACGACTGGAACTCAAAACCTTAATCCCGAGCGGTCAGTTCAACAGCGAAAGTGTGTCCGCAGTCAGGGGGCATCATCGGTTCCACCGTCCTCAGAGCCAGCAACAGATATGAAGCGCGATCTCATAGAGCCGTCTTAGAGCGTTTCAGACTCAGGTCGAAACGCTCCAAGGCCGCGACTGCGGCCCGGCGTGTGCGCCGCACCCGTGAGCGAAAATAGTCAGATCGGTTCCGCCTAAAGCGGAAACGATCTAGACTGAAGCTTTCACCGCCATCGCATTCGCAATGACACGTTCATAGGTAGGGATCGCGTTCTCAACGAGATGCGGTTCAATGTAGCGTTGGGCTGTGTTGCGCAGTTCCTCACGCCGATCACAATCATCAAGAAGCGTTCCAAGATGAACCCGCAGAGCGTTGGCGTCACCAACCGGAAACGCTAGGGCTGCCCCGGCGTCGCTCATTTCTTTTGCATCTGAACTGCAAAGGCTCGTAGTGACGGGCGTACCAAGACACATGGATTCCAGCACCGTGTTCGAAAAGCCTTCGTAAGTCGAGCACAAGACCGTTGCAACGCTACGTGCAACATACGGATAGGGGTTGGAAGTCCAACCAACAAACCGCACGCGGTCATTAATACCGAGCGCACGCACAAGATCTTCAAGATCAGTTCTGTGTGGACCATCACCGATAATATCAATGGCCCAAGGTTTCTCCTGACCAAGGCCTGCCGCCGCTTCGATGAGCGTATCGACCCGCTTCATCGGTTCCAGCCGGGTCACCATGCAAAACGTAGGATATGGATGCGCATCCACAACGTTGGCTTGCTGATCTGCACGCTCAAACAGATCATCCTTGACGACAATATTGGGGATACGGCAGACGCGTTCCGGTGGGACTCCAAAATAGTCGACGATCTCACTGACACCATCAAGGGAATTCGCCGCAACCAGATCGGCCCTGGGGTAGGTGGTTTTGTAGGCGGCGAACCGCAGCCTGCGCACCAATTCACCTGAGTCCAAATTTGCATTTGTAACGGGTCGCGTCGTTTCCGACAGAACAAGTGCGGGACGGTTCTTCAACCCAATGGAGGCGGCCCATACCAGCGCATTTTGATAGAGGCCCAAAGCAAACGCCACATCGTAGTGACCGGACTTCAATATTGCTCGGAGTTGGCGGCCCACCCGCGGGTAAGACGATTTGCTCGTCCAGTTGAGATCAAAAACCTTTCCTGTCCCATCCGGCCTGGGGTGTGGGTTCTTGAAGACCGCCACATCGCTCGTGCCTCCGAACAGATGTTTGGCGAGTAACCGCAATCGCGTTTCGGCCCCACCACCCGCCAGACCGCTGCCGATAAGCAAAACCCTCGGTGTCTTCGCGTGCAGTTTCAAAACGCCATCCCTGAGATCCGGCATGCAAAAGTGCCGATGCGCTCATTGTAGGGAACTTCAATGCGATGTACTGCGAAGGGGTCCATCGATTGCGAAACGTTCCGACCGCCGTCCTGTGTAACGGCATGCGAAAATCCAGCCGTCTTGGCCGCCGCTACGATTGAAGCGTTCCAATTGCCATTTGGGTAGGCAAGAGAGCGACACACCATATCTGTCTCCGCTTCGATCCGCGCTTTGGAAGGGCCCAATTCTTCTTCGAGATCCGTGGCGCTCACGCGATCAAGCCAACCGTGGTAGCGCGTATGAGCACCAAATCGGATGCCCGCGTCTCGCATGTCGCGTACCTGATCCCAGGTTAACGGCTTCAATGTCTGGAGACCTTCAGGTCGGACCATCTGTTCAATCTCCGCAATCGCATGATCCCGATCCCCGTGGTCTAGACAACTCAGTTTTTGCCGAAGTACTTGCCCAGCCCGGATGCGCTCGGCCTCAGTCCGCAAAGGAAGACTATAGGGAGCGTCCAACTCATCGACGGAGGCGAAATGCAGTACGGAGCTGATACGCGTCGGCCACGGTAGACGACCGGTGTCGAGATAGTCGGTTGCAAGAAACACTGTGACTGGCAACTGGCTTCGACGTGCCAATGACACGAGAGCCGTGTGATTGTCGCCATAGCCGTCATCAACGGTAATCGCCAGCATGGGCCGACCAGTTGATCCGCCTTGACTGTCAGTTTGAGTGCCGGTCATCCGGTTCACACCGTCTTCGAGATCGACGATCTCAAAAGCAGACCGTAGGTACGTGACCTGCTCCTCAAGACGCGAAACTGGCATCCGAAAAAGGTACGGATGGGCATCCCCATCATCAAAGCTGTGATACGTCAAAACCGTCAGTGTTTCAGCCAGCCTCGAACGAGCAAAACGCGAAAAGCCAGCCACGTGCGCAGCACCGTAAAGCAGCTCCTTTGTTGCTGCTCGAAGCTTCATCAACGCGCCTCACTCATCAAGGAATGCGCACCAACAACATCCATAAAGCTTCGCCGCAAGTCATCAGCATGCGCCTCGTAGGAGAACGTCTCAGCGCGCGCTCGGGCCGCTTGACCCATTTTTTTCCGCTCACCCTCCGGTCGTTGAAAGAATTCTAGAACACGGGCCGCAAATGGTTCCGGTTCCAGTCCGTCAACGACATACCCATTCTCACCATCTTCAACCAGTCCGCCGGCGGCTGGCACGATGCGTGACACGATGCACGGGCGTCGCGCGAGCATTGCTTCATTCACACCGCGCGACCAGGTGTCATACCTGGAAGGAAACATGACAAGATCCGCCGCCAGATAGTAAGGCATCGTTTGCTTGCTCGACACATAACCTGGGAAATGAAAACTCCCCGCCAGTAGGTGAGCTTCCGCGTAGGCTTTCAGCTCATCAGTCATCTGGCCTGAACCTGCCATCAAGAGCTTCAAATCCGGTAGTGATTTTTGCGCCTCTGCCACAACTCTTAACATCACATCAGGTGCCTTGAACCAACTCTGCTGGCACATGAACAAGACGACAGGTGTATCCTCCGCCCATCCCAGTTCTTTTTTGAGTTGTTCGGCATTTCCAATCTCTTCAGCCGCGTCGGCCCGCGCGGCAAAGTACGGCGTGTCGATCGAGTAGGGCACAAAGAAACGTTGTTCCTTCGGAACGCCTGCAGCTTTCAACACCCCTTCGCTGTAGCTTCCGCCATAGTGGTGGCCTTGAAACCGACGCAACAGGTGCGGTTGCACTGCACGCCAAGTATTTGTGATGAGTGGATTGTGCCGCGTGTTTTTGTAAGGTGTGAGTAAGCCGCGATGCACAACAGGAATTCGCCGCATCCGCATCCGAGCAAAGAGCGGCAGAGCGCCCTTCCAAAAGTACCCGTACTGCAAAACAACATCCGGGCTCCAGTCAAACACAGCTGTCGCCACCTCCGGCATCGATGCGTAACCAGTGTTAGGATAGCCCGAACGCAAGGCCTCGCCCCAGTCAATCACCCGACCATAGTCTTTGTCATAGAACGCATTGTCTCGAAGGTCGGTATGGAGCACGCGAACATCGAGCCCTGATAGCGTGGACGCTAGCCGAAACATGGGCACTTCGAAGTGCGATAGCGTGGGGGTGATGATCGCAGCCTTGACCGTCAAGTCGATGGGCCTCCATGTTCGCTCTGCTTCACGACGCACGCAAAGTAGTCGGTCGCAAGTTCCGGCCGTGGCGCAATCGCATCAAGGCCGGCACAGCTGAGATTTGTCACAGCACGCAGTCCCGCCGCAAGTGGCCGCAGCGCCCAAAAACGCGCCAGTCCACCAAATGCAAATACGTTCAACTGCAGAGCAATCTGTGTGAAGTAGCCGCCAAGATACTCAGTTTCTTGGAGCTGCAACCCTGCACGGGACGCAGCCCACCCAAGGCCTGCTGGAAGCACGCGCCAATAGTCATGCGGTAGGTCATGCTGTGGGTAACTGATAGCCTCGTAAATCAAGATCCTCCCGTCTGGCCGCATTACCCGCGCAAGTTCTCGCATCAATCCAACCTGGTCAGGAATGTCCCCCAACATGCGCGACAACAAGATGACCTCGATGCTTGCGTCATCCAACGGCAAATTAAGCGGATCGTCGATCACGATGACGTCCGGATCAATCGCCAGTCGGTCCATCCGAATGTAGGTCTCGGCATTCGGAAACAGCGGTCGCAGGGGGCTCGCCCCGCATCCAAGATCCAAGACGCTGCCGCGCGTCAATGCTCCATGACGCTCCATAATAGGAACGAGCTTCCGGCCCTGCAGCCAGCTTGTTTCGAAAACGGATTGGAACGACTTCATGCTGCCGCCCTCATGGCCCGGAGAAGAAAACGCGAGCCAAAAAGTGGTGCGGTTGCGACGTCGAAATCAGCGAATTTCGAGACAAAGTCGTCAGATGAGACAGCCATGAGATCCGGATGCACCTCCCCCACCGCTGCGCCTACAGCGTGAAGGGTTTGGGGATCCTGAAACAGCAGTTCTTCGGCACCTTCGACATCGAACTTCAAAACATCCACATGCTTGAGATTGAACTGTTCCATCAACGATCGCAGACTTCGGACCTGAACTTTGATCGACCGAGCATCAGAGCCGTCGCGATAAAAGCTTGATCCAACATGGTCCGGTGTAACGTGAAAGTCGGCCTCACCGTCTGCCGCACCAACCGCGACGTTCAGGCATGTGATGGCACCATACGGCTTTGCGTTCTCGGTGAGCCGTTGGAACATCTCCGGGTTCGGTTCAACTGAAAAGATCTGGGCGCCCGGCCACTTGTGTGCAAAGGAAATGCTGGCAGCCCCAAAGTTCGCGCCAAGGTCAAAGATAACGTCTGGCGTGGCGACATCAACCGCATACTCATCTTCCAAGAACACGTCTTCCAGCACGCTGAGGTCATTACGATCTTTGATGCTGAAGGCATGGGTTTGTCCCGCAAATCCCAAATGGAGTGTTGTTGACTGCCCAGCTCCAAGCTTACGGCCAGCCAGGAAACCTAACGACCGGGCCGCGTTCGCCACATCCGCCACACGTGGAGCAGCACCTTTTGGCCCACGCGCCATTTTTGCAAGGCTGTTGACCACGCGCCGCGCTGTACCAATCGATTTCACAAGCATGAAGACATCTCAGACATCAGCGTCAGGTACACGAAGGCGTCCCTCCATGTCCATTCGCCACATCGCAATTCAATGCACGGTCCGAGGCTGTGTCATTCCTGCCAAAACGTACAGCAAGCCGACAAAGCACAAAGTTCGAACGAGGCCAATAATAAGCGGTTGGAAGGCCGATCCGACATTCAACAGCCCGAGGATGAGTGAGACCATCGCCACCCGATAGACTAGGTTTGAGGGGCCATCGCCTTCGCTGCGATGCGCCATCCACGCCAGCAAAAACCCCAAACCAGCCATTGTGGGCAACAGTCCCTCAAAACCCCACGCCCAGAAAACGCTACCTGGAAAGCTGACCGAAAACCCGCCGAACGTCCAACCGAGGAGTTTGGCGAAGTTGCCAGAGTCAAAGAACTGCGCTTTGTCGCCAAAGAACGCCCGCGGCAGCACCGCATAGGCCGGTGCGAGAAATGACTGATAAGCGTTTTCATAAGGAGAACGCGCCCCTGTGATATCGAGCATGGTTGCAAAACTCGCGACCAACGCGAGCCGATCAAACGTGGAACGGATATCAAATCGGGTTTCATCGTAACCATCAGCCTGACCGCCCATGACACGATTCAATGCCCGATCAGCGGCCTCAACTTGGGTTGAGAGCGCTTCGCCAATGTTAGCGGCTGGGATGTCGGCAACTTTGGCCAGCTCGAAACGATACGCGCCAACAAAAGCGAATGTAAAAGCGATAAGTACAAGCACGCTCACACCTACGGCAATGTCACGTATGGCAGATATGCGAAGCGAACCCGCCGCCCTTCCAAGAATCCACATAGCAACCAGTTCGACCACGACGGCCTTTGATCCGGTCATGGCGAATATCGCTATGTGGGCCGTCAGAATGCCGAGAAGAAGATACCGTTCAACTTGAGAAACGCCACGTCGCCCGCCCGCAAAGAAGAACAAGAACACATAGATCTTGGAAAACTGACGAAGCTCTGTGATCACCTGGTCGAAACCCGTTGTAAGAGCAAAGCCCTCCAGGTGCGAATAAGATTGACCGCCAGTCCGCCAAATGAACATGCAACAGGCCAGCAGCCCAGCAAGGCCGATCAGCATTCTTAACCGATCAGCAACGAACAAATCGCGCTCTGACACCGGTAAAAGCCGGTGACGCCACATGGCCCTTAGACCCCAATAGACGATCGCACACACACACCAGGAGCGGTACATCCATAACGTTGCCGTCTCCAACGATTGGTCGGAAATTTTCAGCCAGATCGGGTCAACATAAAGCCCTGGCGCCAGGCTTGGCAGTGAGGCTGCAAAGAACCACGCGACACCGATAACAATCACGGGGTCCGAAATAATCAGTCGGCGTGTGGAAATCCAGATCGTGATAATAGGCGCGGCGACCAGGGCCAAGAGCCCAATAGCCGCCCACTCGCGCGGCAAGTCTAGAATAGCGGGTAGCGCAGCCAACACGGTCCACGCAAACACCAGCGGTCGGACAGAGGCCCCGGTCGCATCAACATGGCATGAGCTTGGCGACCCGGCACCAGTTGCAGCCGAACCTAAAAACATAAAGCACAGAAAATCACAGTATCACTCATCGTAATCGGGACCATCCGGCGACAACTTCATCTCGCACGATGGAATATAGCCAGACAATCACATCACGGCGAAATGGCCAAAGCTCAAAAAGGCTAAAGTGCAGTGTTCGCGAAACCATGACGATGACGACGACCAGCGCGGTCAACTGGGCCAGCACCAGCCCAGCCGCCAGACCTTCCAGTCCACCGAGCGAGGCCCCGGTCGTTGCGAACAGTAAAATTCCAGCGATGGCGAGCGCTTCGCCCGTTATTCCTATGCGCGTATTGTGCGTTGCCCGCATCGCGCGGTCGCTGATTTGCCGCAGACCGAGAAACACACCCATGGCTAGGAGAATAATCGCAGTCGACACGGCCGGACCAAATGCGCTTCCAAATAGGATTGGCAACAGCGTCGGCGTGATGAGTGCAGCAAGTCCATTCAGCCCAAGCAGCAAAATGAACGCGGTGTGGAAGTTCCGCAGAAAGACTGCGCGCTGCGTATCGATTGTCGGGCTTCCGGCCATCTGTCGGGCCAGCACCAGACCCAGGCTCTGAACCACAAGCCCGCTCCCTACGAGACTGATGGCCAAAGCCACCGCGTAGAAACCTGTTCGCGTATCATCCATCAAACTCAGGACGATGAGCTTATCCGCCTCGGCCGCAGCATACAAAACGAGGTTGGCTTTGTGGAACACCCAACCAGACTTGAGCAACTCGGCGCTCGCCCCCTTATCAGGTGTTTCCAGGTTAAGGCCGGCGAAAACCCACGATGCGGTCAGTGAAAACGACAATGCGCAAACGATGGCGATCATGACCGCCTCGACGTTCAATTGGTTCACAAAAACCAGAACCAACAGTGCCACGACATAGCCAACGGGTTGGCAGAGTCGAACAGTGTTGAGCGCTTTGAAGTCGCCCCGTCCCTGCAGAACAGACTTGAAATGGACATCCAATACAGACAGCGGCGTGAACACCGCCGCATACCACAGGACAGTACTCAGATGGGCCTGACGATCCGCGGGCAAGACCCATTGCATTATGAGAACCGTGGCAAGGGTTGTTAAAACGGCAATGACGGACTGGATCGCAAATCCTGCAGTTGCAAAACGGCGGTGTCGAACAGCCGTCTCCTCGTCCGAAACCTTGGCCGCGTGATATACCAGCGCCTCATTGACACTGAGCCGAAAAATGCCTGACAGAAAGCCTGGCCAGAATGTCAGAGCAAGCAGCAACCCGCGTCCGTCTGGCCCGAGAAAACGCGCTAGCAGAACACTCGTCATGAGCGATAGCGCGACCACGATACCTGTGGTCGCGAATGTGCCGACGATAGCGGTTCGGTTGTTGGCCAGAGCAATGGGTCCCGTTTATCGACCGGAAAGATCAGGACGTCGCAGACATGTCCTTGACCGACTTCGCCTGAGCACCCACACGGTCAGCCACGACAAATATAACCGGCGTGAGCGCGAACAAGGCGATAAACCACAATTGCCACATACCATAGCTCGCACTCGCCATGGTGGCAGCTGAAGCAAACGTCGCGTAGGCGTAAGGTCGGCTCACCTCATGCAATCGCGCCATCACAGCGATGAGGCTAAGGCCCAGCCAGACCAGCAATCCAACCCCCACCGCACCAAGTTCGAACCAAGTTTGAAGAAACACGTTGTGAGCATGGATCGACATCATCGGGACTGTGCCATCCTCAGACGGTTTGTCTTCGTGCACGCGGTCGTGAGCTGGCCCGATTTCGCGGGTCATATTGGCACCCACTCCGACAATCGGGGACTCGAACGTCTTTTGTGCTGTCACGTTCCAGATGATGACCCGGCCTTGAGCTGAGTGCTGCACCCAATCGGCAGTTTGAAGTCCCGCTGCGTAGAGCCCCAGCGCGACCGGTACGACAAGAAGCGTCGCAGCAAGCCAACCGACCATCAACAATCGGGGCATGAAACCAGCTGCAACTCTTCCAAGAGCAAATGCAACAATGCCGGCAAGAACGGCAAGCTGAGATGTCTCATGCGGCGAAGCCATGATGATCAAGATACAGACAACAACGATAACGGCAGAGCAGACCGGCGCAAAGCCACGACCCATCGTACCCAGGCAGGCTAAAGCAGCTGACCACATGAACAGAGAAATCGGCGCAGCATTCCGTGTGAAGTCCGTCCAGCTTACCGAGATCAGTCGCCCGTTGTTGTCCCAGTCATACCAAGAATCCGGCGTAAGCTCACCGGCACTCAACCCGAGCACATTGTAAATGAAAATCTTGACCGATTGATCGGTGAGCATCTCGACAGCGACGTAGGCGAGACCAAGTGAAAGACCCATCCAAACACCTTCCCCGAGATGTCTCAGGGTTAGAGGGTTCTCCCGTTGGACTTGGCCGACCATGAACACGCTGGCGCAAACATAGAGCAGTGCTAGGGCTCCTTTTTCCAGCGGTAGCATCGGGTTTGCAGCCCAAAGCGCGCTTGCAATTGCCCATAAACTAAGAAGCAGCGCGGGCACTGCCGGTCCCGTCATGGTGATTAAGGGCCCTGAACGGCTCGGCAAGGTGAGCGCACGATATATGAGCGCCACAAGCGGCAGCACAATGAGAAACGAAAGCGTTCGGGCACTGACCAGACTGGCCGCCAGCGGAATAAGCAGGAGCGTACCCACAACCATGGCTTCAGGCTTGGTCGCCGAAAACTCCGGTGCTCCGGTCCCAGTGTATTGGCTCATGCTCTCCGCGCTCTCCTGCTGCTGCTGTGGGCGTACTGGAAGCCACTGGCAAGCGCAAGAGTTGAGCCCGATCAGCTGGATTCAATCCTTCGGATCGTTCGACCGGTTGGCCCTTCGCCACGCCTCCGGCCAGGAGGTATCGGGCCGCCAAGGGTTTTCAATACGTGCCACGTCTCCGTAAGCGTCTTGGCGCAATGGTGGTGTCCTAGCGAGATGACGGCCGTTGTTCAGTTCCGAAGGGTCACCGTGTTCCAGACCTATATACGCCGAGCTCGACTCCGCTTCAAAAATCTGTCGTGAAGCGAGCACACCACAACAGAATGCGAAAACAACGCTGATCGCAGTGGTGCGGAGCGGATAGTCAACAACAGAGTGGCAAGCGATCAAGACCAAGACAAGGGATGCCGCCGCGCCCAACAGAACGCCGTCGTTGTCAGCAGAAGTGGTCGGACTGCGCAATTCGCCCCATTGTCGCGTGGTGCACACAATCAGCCATCCTATGAACGCAACAATGATACCCACACCAATCATGCCCAATTCCAACACGAACTCGGCCAGATCGTTATGCGCGCGGTTTGCATAGACTGGAAAGACGTCTCCAGACTTTTCGAAAGCGCCGTAAACGGGAACGAACGTACCCAGCCCGGTTCCGGTCCAAAGATGAGACCAAGCCAACTCAAGTGTAGTCTGGTTAAGCGGAATGCGCAGATCTTCCAGCGGATCGGCTGCAAACCGCGATGCCAGGCGGTCAAACCCAAACCCCAATGCGAAAAGGATCGCAAATCCCAAAAGACCAAAGCTGGCATAGCGGACCAGAGAAGTGGCCGACCATCGCGACGAGCGCATAGTCCGCCGATGTGCGCCAACGTAAGGCACCTTGCGGAGCGATTGTGCGAACAAGCCGGCAACGCCGACAATGGCTACAACGCCCAGGAACAGGCCCGCCCTTGACCGCGTCATGACAAGTCCCGCCACAATCCCGATAATCAACAATGCGTAGAGCAGACCGACGAGCCAGCCGTTAGCACGCACGGACCCGCGCGCCGTCGCAAACACGGAATTTGAGTGGTCCATCGTCGATCTATGCAAGCGCGCGGCAATCCCTGCAGCGGCAAAAACAAGCCCGCAGTAGAGCAGGGCAGCGAAGTGATTGCGGTTGGCGAAAAAACCAACGGCCTCAGTTGGGTTTGTGATCGCATAGAACCTGAGTTCGCTCGAAGAACCCTGGGCGACTTGAACGAGCCCGACTGCCAGTGAGACGGTGACCATGATCATCAAGACCTGCGTCAGTCGCCATTGCTGTGCAGTTGACATCAAAAGCGTAGACCCAAAAATCGCCAACGCCGGCAGAACGGATATCGCAGCTAGGACAGTGTGTTGTGGCGCTACCGATACGGGACGCCACGCCTCAGTGGCGTTTCCAGCGGCCAAACGGCCCGCCAGTACAAGCTGGTGTGCGGCAGAGCCATCGAGGAGATGTGGGGGAATAGGCATGAGCTGCAGCGCAGTAACCAACACACCGCCAGCGGATAGCGCCAACAAGACGTGTGTTCGGCGGGACCACGTATCTAAGACGGTCCAAAGTACGGCCAATAGAAGTGGCAAAGCGAGAAACTGAGCAATCACGTCGCCAACGAAACCGGACCGCGTCGCACCTCCCAGCATGACCGCCAATGCCATAAGCCAAACCGTCATCGCAAAAAGCAAATCTGGTTGATTTTTCATCAATCATCCATCGCCGTAAAATAGCAAATCCAAAGGTAGCCGTGATTTCTGTCCCAACTTCTAGTGCGGACTTAGTCAGTATGTCGTGCGCAATATATCTGCATAGTGCTCTTTGAATGACCTCAGGTGCTTTGGGGGCGCTGTGCAAGAAGAGAGAAGAAATTGGCCAGATCGGCGGTCCGGTCCACCGACCGTTGGCCCTCTTGGGAACCGGTTCGCGGAAGTAGGAGCCGTTGGTCCAGCGCGTCTCTATCCAAGCAGCTCTCATACCATCCAGTCTGATTTTGCGACGACAACGCGCCAACTCTTCTCTGTTCTGCGAAAACGCGCCGCCCTGATCTTTGCCGTTGCACTGACATGTTTCGTTCTGGGCGCACTCGTCACGTTGATGCAAACACCACTCTTCAACAGCACAGTTCGGATGCAGATTGAACGTGCCTCAACCCAGGTCCTGGACCAAGGGAACGTCACGCCTGACAATTTCGGTCGCAGCGCC
Source organism: Pseudomonadota bacterium (assembly GCA_039819885.1). Lineage (GTDB taxonomy): Bacteria > Pseudomonadota > Alphaproteobacteria > Rhizobiales > Hyphomicrobiaceae > JBCBRD01. The sequence goes on along the minus strand of JBCBRD010000053.1, from coordinate 4,464 downwards.
GAATTCCTGCGAACCCAGCACGAGTTGCTCAGAAGCCGCATGATGGCACAGCGTGTCGTGTCATCACTCCAACTTTCAATTGACGACGCATTTTTGAGGCAGCCCACATCGTTGCTCAGCGGGTTGCGCAAACTGATCTCACCACCTGAGCGTTCGTTGGATGCCGAGCAGCGGCACAAGCATGCTGTCGATATCGTCAGCAGCCGCGTGGAAGTCAGAGCAATACCCGGGTCTCGACTGGTCAACGTGACTTATAAAGACCCTGACCCTGATCGGGCCGCAAAGATCGCGAACGCGTTTGCCCGGTCTTTCATCAATGCTCAGGTCGACAAGCGATTCCAGGCCAATGCGTACGCAAAGACCTTTTTGGACGACCGTATTAAGCAACTCGACATCAAACTGAAAGCGTCGCAAAAAACGATGCTCGACTTTGCTGATCGAGAAAAAATCGTTCAGACTCAAAAAAAGACATCGATCGCCGAGGAAAACCTCGCGGCAGCAAACGTCGCATTTGGACAACTCGTTTCCGAACGTATTCGCGCCGAAGAAGCCTGGAAGCAAGTCGCCAAATCAGACGGCATAAACTTGCCGCAGTTGCTCTCAAACAAAGTCATTGATGGCTTGCGAGCCAGACGAAACGAGCTGACGACAACGTACAAGGAAAAGCGTGAGACGTTCCAGCCCAGCTATCCATCAATGGTGCAGCAACAAAACAAAATCGATGAAGTTGAGCGCCAGCTCGCTAGAGAAGTTCAAGCCGTCAAACAATCCTTGAAAGCCACTTTCGATGCTGCGTTGAGCCAGGAAGAAGCCATGCTCAAGCGGATCGGAACGCTACGATCAGATGTACTCGACCTACAGAAGCGTAGCGTGCGATACGACTTTTTGCGGCAAGAGGTGGACACCAACCGCAGTCTCTATGATGGCCTGATGAAGCGGTACAAAGAAATAGATCTCGCCGGTGGTGTTGCAGCGAACAACGTGTTCGTCATCGATCAAGCAGAGCGTTCAAGCGTGCCATCTTCTCCAAACCTTCCGCGAGCACTGACGTTGTCGATTGTGCTTGGGACGGCTCTTGGGATCGGACTAGCCCTCCTGTTGGAAGGTCTGGATGATCGGTTTGCCCATCCCAGCGAAGTCGAAGAACGCACTGGCCTACCCCGTCTTGGCCTAATTCCATTCATGGACCCAGAAGCCAAGACACTCGGAGCTGCCGCAGCACGGCAAACCGCAGTTTTGGAGGCCTACAGATCGGTATCGACGGCCCTGCAGTTTTCGACCGACACCGGCTTGCCAAAGACGCTTGCGATATCAAGCGCTGGACCAAGCGAGGGCAAGTCCACAACGGCCTTAGCAATCGCCTCACACTTTGCCGCGCTGGGTCAAAAGGTTTTGTTGGTCGACGCCGATTTGAGAAAGCCATCTCTGCATGACAAACTTAAGTGCCGAAACCATATAGGACTCTCAAACTATCTCATCGGAACCCACGCACCGCCTGAATTGCTGCAACAAACGCAGCAACCAATGCTAGCATTCCTGGCATCTGGTCCCTTGCCGCCCAATCCATCCGAATTGCTTGCCGGCCCTCATTTCGAAGCCTTTATAAACAACGCATCAAACGTCTTTGATTTAATCGTCGTCGACACGCCTCCTGTATTGGGGTTTGCCGATACGCAATTGCTGACGACCTGCACCGATGCAACCCTCATGTGCGTGGCAGCTCAACAGACACGCAAAGGTCTGTTCATGAATGCCCTCCAGAGCCTGCACTTTTCACGCGCTCCGCTCGTCGGCTTCGTTTTCACCAAGTACAATGCATCACCACTCGACGGAGGCTATGACTACGCCTATGGGGGCAGCCATCGTGCACACGAAAATACAGCGACCTGGCCGCCACCCACATCGCACCACCTAACGGATCGCGCCGACCAATCACCGACGTCCGCGCCTCAGACCGGCCAGCATGGTTGATCCTGGCGATCGCACAACCAGCCAAGCCAACCGCATCGATCAACATCGTCGGCGTAGCGGAGCACAATGGTCCGGCGTCAAAGCAAAGGCACGGCCAACAGGCCAAGATGCTCCAAAACGAATAGGTATTGCGGCGTCATTGACTACAATCGGGTTTGGCCTGGCATGGGTGATCGCGACGATATCACTCCCAACGGCGATTGCCGCCCGAGACCCAGACCTCGCACTCCGGTTGAACCCCGGTCATCCAAACGCGCTTATGAAGCGAGCTGTAACAGCCCGGCGCATTCTAGCAACGAACACCTCTCCAAACGCGACACCGACCAAACACAGTGATGGGGCCGAGACAGGGCAAAAGCCAGTCGCACTGAGCATGGCTGAACAGGCCGCCTTGGAACGTCAATTGACAGCCGACCTCAAGGCCATCCTGTGGTCAGAACCATTGAACGCGAGAGCCCTGCGTATGCTGGCCGAACTGGCAGACGCCGACGAACAACGCAATCGCCTGATGGATGTGGCAGCACGCCAGTCAAGACGAGATCGCGTCACAGAAACATGGCACCTCCGCCAAGCCGTTGCGAACCAAGACACCGAGCGGGCGATCCGCCATGCCACCCATCTCATGTCAGCGCATCGCGATCTCCACCCCCTCACCATCGGCGAACTCGCAAAGCTCGCCACTTTGGAAGTCGGACGGCGCGCGCTCGCCAATGCACTTTCAAACCAGCCGCGTTGGCGAAGCGCCCTCTTCCAGCACTTGCCGAAAGTCACGGCAGATAAAACAACACCGCTACGACTTTTCTTGCAGATGAAAAACCATCATGCGCCACCAACAGATCTCGAACTTGCCCCCTACCTCCATCACCTCATCGAGACCGGATCAGCGGGTTTGGCTTACTATACTTGGCTGCAGCTCGCGCCCCAAACCGTTTTGGCTAAGTCTGGTCTGCTGGCAAACTCAGGTTTTGAGCAAGATCCACGAACCACTCCGTTCGACTGGAGCATTGGATCGGGTCGAGGGGCGTCTGCTTGGCTGTCATCTCGTGTTGATCGCGCGGGTGAGCGCGCCTTGCGAATCGTTTTGGAGAACACCCGTATCCAGTTCCCCGGCGTCAGCCAGATCGTTGTCCTTCCGTCAGGTCGGTACGTGTTTAGCGGGATCATGTCGGGCAAACTATCGGGTCCCAGAGGGCTGCGCTGGCGCATCCACTGCCGCTCCAGCGGCGAAGCGATACTCGGCCAAACGTTACCCCTTTTCGGCCAAGGTAGGGTTGGCTGGTCTCCATTTGAATTCGCGTTCACGGTTCCACAACAAGGCTGTCCAGCTCAACGGATCACGCTGATCCATGATGCACGCTCGCAATCAGAACAGTATGGCAACGGGGAAATACTTTTCGATGACTTGAAGCTGGCAAGAGCCGCAAGAAAAAACTGAATTCGTTTTCTCGATGAAGATCAAGCGGCAGCGTCAGAAAGGTCATCGGGGTTGCCCCCAGAGGTTTGCTTGTCTCTGAAGCCCTGTTGGCCGTTGTCCAATGGGCCATCGCTTTCGTTTGCAGATGGCGGGTTTCCTTGCGTCATGCTCCCGGTTGGTTGCGTGGGAGGAGCGGCAGGTCGAGGTCGTACGACCAAGATACCATCACGAAGCAATTCCGAACGCACACGTTCAATCTGCTCACGGTCAAAACGTTCACCGAACAACACCACGGCCGCCGTGCGGACTGCGATGTTTGCGTCGAGGCGCAGGCAGGAGTTGCGGACGTACCAGACATCAAGGGCAGCCTTATCGTCAGCGGAGACAGCGCGACCACCGATAACTTGTGCCCAACCAGTCATGCCAGGACGCACTAGTAGACGAGCGGAATGCGCAGGTGATTGGTCGCGGTGAAGCAATGGTCGAGGGCCGACGAATGACATGTCACCGGCCAGAACGCTGAACAATTGAGGGAGCTCATCCAGACGGGTCCGCCGCAAGAACGCTCCAAGCCGCGTCGTGCGTTCCATGTCACTGCGTTTGCGACCGGAGTTATCATGCGCAGCAGCCATTGTTCGAAACTTGTAGAGCCGAAATGTGCGACCACCGAGCCCCGGGCGCTGCTGCCAAAACGTAACGGGAAAGCCCATATCAATAGCAACGAGAATGCCGACAACGGCCAAGACGGGCAACAATGCAATAATCAAGCAAAACGCGCCGACGATATCGATAGTGCGCTTAATCAACCAGTAGGAACGCTGTCTAATTTGTTCAGGTTTGAGCGCTTTCGATGAAAACACCATATCAGTATCTTCTAGCGGTCTGAGGTCTGCACTGACGTCATGCGTGATCGTTTCATCAGCCCTGCTAGTATTGACTAGGCCAGGGGTCCTGAGACGCTCGAACAGATAATCGAATTCAATCGTTGAAGACTGCGAAACACGTTCTAACTGCGTTCGCGCCTCTGCCGAAATGTGTTGGGCCGAGATTGTAACGACGACACGGTCAACCCCGACACC
>JBCBRD010000052.1:0-17801 GCA_039819885.1 Pseudomonadota bacterium | reverse complement strand
GCCGACGGCACCGTCGCCATCCCCGTAGCCCTCCAACCCTACATGGGTGGTCAGTCTGTTCTTGGCGCGGATTGAGAGCGAAAGGTCGCCCGCAAACGATGGGAAGGTTGCGCAGTCCAAGCCAGCAACGGTGTGACGGATCACCGACTCGTAACCTCAAACCCGACCCGCTATACCCTGCCACGCGGACCGACCCGCTCGCCTCCAACCACTGGAACCACACCGCATGCGCATCCTTGTGACGAATGACGACGGTATCAACGCACCGGGTCTGAAGGTCTTGCGCGAAATCGCAGCCAAGCTGTCAGACGATGTCTGGGTCGCAGCCCCCGATAACAACCAGTCCGGTGCGTCCCACTCGCTTACACTGCACGAGCCGCTGCGTTGCCAGGAGGTCGCCGACCGCTGCTATGCCGTGCGTGGCACGCCAACCGATTGCGTCATCATGGGCGTGCGCCACATCCTTCTCGACAACCCGCCAGATCTTGTGCTCTCGGGCGTCAATCGCGGCGCCAACATCGCCGATGATGTGACCTACTCGGGCACCATTGCTGCCGCCATCGAAGGGTCGATGCTGGGCATCAAATCCATGGCACTTAGCCAGACGACAGACTTCACCAAAGGCGATGACGGCATCCCCTGGAACACCGCGTTGACCTACGGTCCTGATGTCATCCAAAAGGCTCTGGCCGCAAATCTGCCACCCGAGATCCTCGTCAACATCAACTTCCCAGCCTGTTCGGCCGACGAAGTCGCTGGTATCAAAACCGTCCGTCAGGGTCGACGCGACCAAAACCTCATCCACATCGACGAGCGCCTCGATGGCTGGAAAACACCATATTACTGGTTCGCCTTCGAACGCGGCCGCTCCAACCCGGCCGAAGACACTGACCTTTGGGCGATCTACAACAATTACATCGCCGTAACGCCGCTCCAATTCGATCTCACCCACCGTGACACCTTGGGCGCGCTGACCAAATCGATGGATGCTTAACCCATGCGATCAACCACTTAAGGCATTGGCAAGTAACGGCTGATTGCGACAAATTCGTCATGAAGTGGCCGCAGACACGACAACACCTCCGCACAATGACGGCGTATCACCACGATGTGAAAGACGGTTTTTGTGTGCCGCCCAATGGACTTGAACCAGCTTGAAGAAGCCGGAACGCCTTAGCCTCCAGCGAGCAAATCACACCAACCGCGTCATGATGGCGGGATGGGGACCCGGAGCCGGATTAACGCGCTGTTAACCGGTTAATTGTTAACAGATGTCCGGGTGTATAGGTGCGTATCATGGTTGATGTAATGAGTATCCAAGAACGTCGTCGGCAGCAGCCTTGGCAATTCAAGCCAGTTGCGATGCAGACCGCAGCAATTGCAATCGCCGCAGTTTTGGCGGGTTGCAGCGCAGACGTAGCGCGCTTTGATGAACCAGCCTTCGGTTTGACAGATAGCCAGTCCCCTGGCGCGGCATCCGCGACCAGCGGAGGCTCCACATTCTCACAACTCCAGCCAGATCCAGCACCTTACTCAGGGCAGCCCTACACGCCTCCGGCAGTCACAGGCTCGCGGCAGGTACAAACGGCGGCATTGCGCGAGGTCGAGCGGCCCTCTTATCAGCCGCCAGTAAGTCCCAGATCATATGCGCCGCCGCAACAACCTGAAAAACCGATCTATCAACCCGCATCCTCCGGTGAAAGCATCACTGTGGTGCGCGGTGATACGCTTTACGGGCTTGCGCGCCGCCATGGCGTGACAGTGACCGAACTCATGACGACCAATCAGCTGTCATCCAGTATGTTGAAGCCCGGCCAACGGCTCGTGCTGCCGAATGGAGCAAACGCCGCGTCACCGACGACATACACGGCGGCACAGGACACCTCATCATCGCCCAAAGTGAGTGAGGAACCAGTAGCCGCTCCGACCAATTGGAACGGCACTTACGAGATCGCATCGGGTGACTCACTTTATACGATAGCCCGGAAATACGGTATTAGAAGCGCGGAGCTTCAGCGCTACAATGGGATTGCAGATCCCCGTCGGCTCCGTCCCGGTACGGTGTTGAAGGTGCCGGGCAATGCCAGCACAAGCCGTTATGCAAGCAGTGGCACGTCCAACAGCCCCAGCCGGAGTGTCACGCAATCCGACACGGCAACGACGGCCCGCCAACGGATCATTGCCGCACCACGCGTTATGGCTCCCTCCTCCGCCGAACAACCCGCGATTCTGAATTCCAGCAGAAATCAGCGGGTGGTCGCACTCAGCCCAAACGCTTCCGGTGTTGCGAATGATGCAACGACAACGGCGTCATCGAAGGTCAAGACGGTCAACGTCCGTCCCCCAAGCGCAACAGCTCTCAGCAGCAATGCTAAGCTGAGCTGGCCGATCCGTGGAAAAATTCTCTCGAGCTTTGGCCAACGGACCGATGGCACGCACAACGACGGCGTGAACATTGCAGCGCCTCTCGGGGCCGACGTGATGGCCGCGCAAAAGGGCGTCGTTGCGTATGCGGGTTCCGAGCTGAAGGGTTACGGCAACCTGATACTGATCCGGCATGACAATGGCTGGGTCACCGCTTACGCCCACAATGACAAGCTACTCGTCAAGCGTGGCGACAAGGTTGAGCGCGGTTCGGTCATCGCCAAGGCCGGCAAGTCCGGCCAGGTGGACAAACCACAAGTCCACTTCGAACTGAGGCAGGGTGCAAAGCCAGTCGACCCACTTCCATTCTTGGCACGGTCTTAAAGGGCAACCCCAACCAAGGGGAAAACCAATTCGAGGGAAAGCGGCGGTAGCACCCAGGGTGTTGCCGTCGTTTTTCTGTTTGGCGAATGGGGCGGATGCAGCGGGAGATTGAGACCCTGCGGACAGAGAGCAGCGGCATGCAAATCGCGCGGGCCCGACAACGACGAGCTCAGTATCAGTGTTTTCGGAGCACATATCGCGACGCCGTATGGCGAATAACGAAGCAGCCCTCATATTGTTTACAGTCGGTAAGCCAAACAGGTTGGCAACAGCACCAATGCCGAATGACACAGCCAACGTCGCAGGTGTGAACTGAATAGAGAAACGGCCCGCTGGTTGAAACCAAGCGAGCCGTTTTTCAATTGTGCATTTGAGGCAGGCTAGAGCGCCGGGCAAAAAAGTGGACACTGGTTTTTCGCGTAAACCGGCGCGAACGCTAACATACGACGATCATCAGGTGATTCAGATAAATCGCCTGATGATCTAGCCGCTGATCAATCCTGGTCCCAGAAGGGCTGGAACAAAGCCTGATTGTGATAGACCTTCTTCTTTTTATACTTGTTCTTCCCGTACTTCACCTTCTTGTACTTCGGCTTTTTCTGCTTGATTGGCTGGCCGAAGAAACCGAGTGAGTACGTTGGTGGATTGACGAACGATGGCTCGCCGTATGGTGATCGTGGACGGATTGTCGGAATGTTTGCAGCAATCCGTTCCATCTTGCGCTTGTGAATACGGGCCGGATCTTTCCGCGCGATCAGATCGAGCGACTTGCCATCAAGTGCCTGACCAATCCGCTTGTCGTGTCCATATATGTCTGAGTACGAGCGCAGCTTGCCATCCGCATCGGCCACAAGCGTGAAGTATGTATTGTAGACCGGGATGGGCTCGGAAAGATCAACACGCTGGTTCGATTGAGCGCGTCGTCCCAGGTAGGATTTGACGTCCTGAGGCTGCCAACCAAGGCTCTCAGAGGTCAGGATTTCTGCCAATCGCTGCGGATCGCGGACACGGATACAGCCTGCGGAGTGTGTTCGCGTGCGTGTCTTGAACAGGTGCCGTTTCGGCGTGTCATGCATGTAGACAGCATGCTTGTTCGGGAACATGAACTTCATGCGGCCCAACGGGTTGGATGAACCAGCACCCTGCACGATCGGAATGGTGCGAATATCTCGCTTGGACCAGTTGATCCGGCGTGGGTCGCCACTTCGTCCATTCAGCGCAATCCGCATACCGCGACGGCGCAGGACATCGTAGTCGCCACCGGCAAGGCGCGGCAACAGGCTCTTGATCTTGATTGAGCTTGGAACGCCCCACTCTGGCTTGAACACAATGTGTGTCATGCGATCGTTGAAGACGGGTGTTTGTGTGCTGGTTTTGCCAACAATGATCCGTTCGGTGTGGATCACCTCACCATCCCGGCGAACTTCGGTACGGTACGAGGGGATGTTATTCCAGATGTGGAATGCACCGAACTCACGCGGCATCCAGCGCCACTTCTCCATGTTGACGAGAAGCGTCTTCTTAGAGATGCGGGTCGGCCTCTTGCGACCACCGGGACGCTGTGCGTTGAGTTTTGCACGCACCTTGTTGTCATAGACCGTTTTACGCCTCCAGCCCTGAGTGCGCATGAAGCGGTCAACCGCTTTCATCAGTTCGCGGTCATACAGCGTTTCATCTTCTGGGAAGCTCGCAGGCACTTCTAACCGTTTCCGCAACAACGCGATTTGCGGATGGCGCTTCCCAACCCGTAAGCTTCGGCCCTTGGCCAGATAAACGTCTTCAGGTCGAGGTTCGGCCGCAATCTCCTCACGCGCCCTTTTTCGCTCCGGCTTGATGATGTCGAGATAAGCTTCGCGTAGCGCTACAAATTGAGGGTGCGTTGGGTGCAATCCACGTAAGACTGCCCCAGCATCACTCGTATGAGATAGCTTGGAAAGCAGTTCGTCAGCCCGCACCCGCTTCGGTTTCATGTCGTACCACAAGCTCAAGTCTGTGGAGTCGAAGCGCCCGCCGTTAGCATGAAAAGCGTATTTCAGAGCCGTCATTGTAAGGTCAATTTCGGCACGTGCTTGGTCAACTGCTGTTGTCAGAGAGCCATAGGCGCTGGGTACATCATAATCGATCGTTCGCAAGCCCCAGTCGCCAGCGCGACCGAGTTCTTCCATAAGCTCACCGGCAGCTGGTGTGAGCGATCCGTTACGCAGCCAAATCGGCTCGTTTTCAGGATTGGCGTAATATGAACCAAGCTCATTCAGCCATCGCACCATGCGTGGCTCACGAACAGTAGAACGCTGCGATGTGATTTCGCGCAGGATTTCTGTTCGCAATGGCGTGATGTGGGCCGTTGAAACGGGTGGCAGCGCTAACACCGGCGTGCGAACAAGTGCTGCAACTTCATTTCCGCCGCGCATCTGTTCGGCGTCATTTGCCTGACTGAGTGCCGGGCTGGAGCCCGCGACACTAACAAGCGTTACAGTCGCATATGCAAATAGTGACCTACGCATTAACCCACCTCAAATCGGACCTACCACCGTGTAGCAGCCGTTACGCTGCCCTCAATGCAACTGGTTAAAGCACGTTAGCCTTAAAAAAGTTGCCTACATGAGGTTGAAACTGTCTTTTTTTGACACCAAACGCTGTTCGGCCATCAAGTGAGCGTGATGGGACGCCCCATCTTGCCTGCAAGATCTGTAATAAACTGCCACGCAACGCGCCCTGACCGCGACCCTCGTGTGGTGCTCCACTCCAATGCTTGCTTGCGCAACTCATCTGAGTCAATGACCAACCCGAAGTGGTCAGCATAGCCACGGACCATATCGAGATACTGCGATTGATCGCTGTGATGGAAGCCGAGCCAAAGCCCGAAGCGATCGGACAGCGAGACCTTTTCTTCAATAGCCTCGTTCGGGTTGATGGCCGTTGAACGCTCATTGTCCATCATGTCCCGAGGCATCAGGTGGCGTCGGTTTGACGTCGCGTAGAACAGCACATTCTCTGGTCGTCCTTCTACGCCGCCATCCAACACAGCTTTCAACGACTTATAGGCCGTGTCATCGTGGTCAAACGAAAGGTCGTCGCAAAAGAGGATAAACTGAAATGACGTATCGCGAAGGGCCGCGAGGCATTCGGGCAAGGCGTTGATGTCTTCCCTGTGGATTTCAACGAGCTTAAGCCCTGGTTGACCCAACGCGACCTCTGCATGAGCCGCTTTCACAAGCGACGATTTCCCCATACCCCTTGCACCCCACAAAAGCGCGTTGTTTGCGGGCAGCCCTGCGGCGAAGCGGCGCGTGTTCTCCATCAGTTGATCGGCAACCAGATCAATGCCCTTCAACAGGCCCAAGGGCACACGATTGACCTTTTGAACCGGTTGAAACCAGTGGCCGCCAGGAATGGCCTGCCAAACAAAGGCCTCAGCGATCGTGAAATTAGGTGGATCTGGCTGCGGCGGTGCCAGTCGCTCAAGCGCGTTGGCAATCCGCTGAAGCACCTCATCAGGCTGTTTTCCAAGCAATTGGTCGACCGCATTATCAGAGTGATCGGGGGCAGCACCTCGGCGATGAGATTGAGACATGGGCTGTAAACTCAGGTGGATGTTTCTATTTCGGCTTAGCATCTGATTGATGCGTGGTGCACATTGCATTGGTCTTTGCGCAACACTTCAGCCGCGGATCGGCGGTTGAAAAGATTTAACTTTCCAGCTCGTGTGATCCTGTAGTTGCATTGCAGACCGTGAGACTTATATTCCAGCCGCAATCAAACACCACGTCTAACGGCGACTATTTCTGGAATAGTGCGCTTGAAGGCGCCTTTGGTGTTTGGATGATGCATGAGAGTTGGGACACTGTAGTTCAGACTGAGTAGGGCAATTTCGTCGCCGTCAGGCAACACCCGAACCCGATGCTCTGGGACCGGTAACCAACCAACATGTGACCAACCAAGACGCATAACCAACCGACGCGTCAGGTAAAGGCAGTGCATTCGTTTCTGCCACTATCCAGACTTGACGCAGCAGACCAACCTTCGAAGTCGACAACAACGGGAACCCTGAATGTTTATTACTCCAGCCTACGCACAAGGCGCTCCGACGGGCGGCGATCCGCTTTTCGGTCTTCTCGTCCCGATGTTGTTGATGATCGTGGTGTTCTATTTTCTGCTGATCCGTCCGCAACAACAGCGTGCAAAGCAGCACCAGGAAATGGTGTCCAAGGTCAAACGCGGAGATACTGTTGTAACGTCTGCTGGCTTCATTGGCCGCGTCACGAAGGTTCCTGGAGAAAGTGACGAAGTCGAAGTTGAACTCAGCGAACAGATGAAAGTTCGCGTTTTGCGATCAACGCTCATGGACGTACGCGCAAAAGGCGAGCCGGTGAAGGACGCCGCGTCCTAAGCGTGCTTACACTGTTTGGTCTGCCGCCCGACGCGCGAGCGTAGCGTAAAGCAGCGGCCCGGGCCAAAAACCAAGAGTAGAAAAAGTCGGTGAGCTGAACACACGGTGACCCGCCGAGCTTCAGCCCATCGCCAGATCACACAATTACCAGGTCAAACCACAATGCTGCACTTCTCACGCACCAAGATCATCGCCATCGCCATGGTCTGCCTTTTCGGCGTTGTTGGCCTGATCCCAAACTTCGTCGCGAAGTCCACACTTGAGGGCCCCTACTGGCCTGGATTTCTTCCAAACAAGCAATTGAGCCTCGGCCTGGACTTGAAGGGCGGTGCGCACCTTCTGCTCCGCATTGAAGAGCAGGCACTGATGACTGACACGCTCAAGACGTTGCGTGGGGACGTGCGCAAGCAGTTGCGAGATGCCAAAATCGGGTATGTCGGCGGCGTTGGCATAACAAACGACCGTGTTGTTTTACGCCTGCGAACACCAGACGATATGGAGACAGCACTGACCCAGCTCCGGCTGATCGCACAACAGGTTGGCAACCCGTTGATCGGTTCAACGTCAACCGACCTCCAGGTCAGCCAAATTGACACAACGACGATTAACGTCGTTCCCACTGCCGCTGGCCAAACACAACGCGTGAACTCGGCGATCGCAGCAGCCATCGAAATTATCCGCAAACGTATCGACTCTGTTGGCACCACAGAACCAACGATCGTACGGCAGGGCCGTGACCGTATCCTGGTGCAGGTTCCCGGCTTCGACGATACCGCGCGCCTCAAGGCACTCATTGGTAAAACGGCACGGCTGTCATTTCACGATGTGCACCCGAGTATCAGCGCATCAGAAGCAGAACAAAGCCGTGTCCCTATCGGTTACGTTCTCCACCCGTCCGCTGACCCTGACGAGCCTGGCGTCAGTTACTTGCTGAAGGAGCGCCCGGTCGTTCGTGGTGATGACCTCGTCGATGCGCAGCCCAGTTTCAGTCAGGAAACCAACGAGCCCATCATCACCTTCCGTTTCAATCAAAAAGGCGCGCGCGCATTCGGCCAGTATACGAGCGAGAATGTAGGCCGCCCCTTCGCGATCGTCTTGGACAACGGCAAGGACGAGACGGGCAAAGAAGACATCACCGTCATCACCGCGCCGGTCATTCAAAGCCCTATCCTGGGTGGTAGCGGGCAGATTACTGGGAACTTCTCCGTCAAAACCGCTAACGATCTTGCTGTCCAGATCCGTTCAGGTGCGTTGCCGACACCGCTCGACATCATTGAAGAACGTACCGTTGGTCCATCGCTTGGAGAGGACTCCATTATCTCCGGCGAGATTGCTGCCTCCGTCGCCGCAGTCCTCGTTGCCGGCTTTATGTTCTTTGCTTACGGGCTCTTCGGTCTCTATGCACTCGCAGCCGTCCTCGTGAACCTCATCCTTATCGTGGGCGTTATGTCGATGATCGGATCAACACTCACGCTCCCAGGCATCGCAGGACTCATACTCACGGTCGGCATGGCGGTGGACGCAAACGTGCTGATCTACGAGCGGATCCGCGAGGAGATGCGAAACAACAAGTCGCCGATTTCTGCGATCGAATCAGGCTTCCAACGTGCGTTCGCGACCATCATCGACAGTAACTTGACCACGCTGATCGCTGGCATCGTGATGTTTTGGCTTGGGTCAGGCCCCGTTCGTGGGTTCGCCGTGACGCTGTCGTTGGGCATCTTCGCAACCATGTTCACCGCATTCACCGTCACCAGGCTTTTGGTCGCCCTCTGGGTCGCTCGTCAGAAGACCCGGAAAATTCCATCACCGCTTTAAGCTTGGATACGCATGCCCGTAACAGGGCCGTCTCCCCATAAGGACGTTTCATCAGATGAAATTCAAAGGCGTCGACTTCTGGCCACATGGGACAAAGTTCCCCATCATGCCACATCGCTTCAAGGCCGTTCCCGTTTCGATCGTAGCGTTCGTCCTCGCGGTGCTTATGCTGAGCGTCTCAGGCTTGAACTTCGGCATCGACTTTAAAGGCGGTTCTCTATTTGAAATCCGGACCAAATCAGGTCCGGTCGATATCCCACAACTGCGCGACGATCTCGGAAAACTCGGCCTCGGCGACATTCAAATCCAAGGCCTGGATACAGACAACGAAGCCCTGATCCGCGTCGAGGAGCAACCCGCAACTGAAGAGCTTTCAAGTGAGAAGGCGCAACAGGCCGCAGCTGCGAAAGTCACAGAAGCGCTGGGAACCGACATTGAGATCCGACGCAGCGAAGTGGTCGGCCCCGCCGTGTCCGCCGAGTTGAAACAAGCAGGCCTCATCGCCGTCTTATCTGCGATCGTCGGTATTTTGCTATACATCTGGTTCAGGTTTGAATGGCAGTTCGGCATTGCTGCCATCATCGCGTTGGTCCACGATATTACCATCACACTGGGCGTGTTCTCGCTTCTGGGGCTCACCTTCGGGCTAACCGAAGTCGCAGCACTTCTGACGCTGGCGGGTTACTCCATCAACGATACGGTGGTCGTCTTTGACCGCATCCGTGAGAACCTTCGCCGATACAAGAAAATGCCACTCGCGGAACTGATGAACGTGTCAATCAACGAGACGTTGTCGCGCACGGTGATCACGTCGGGTACGACCTTCTTTGCAGTACTCGCTATCTACATCTTCGGCACAGAAGTCATTCAAGGCTTCGCATTTGCGATGATGTTCGGCATCTTGATCGGGACCTGGTCATCGATTTTCGTGGCATCGCCGTTCTTGCTATGGGTCGGCGTCAAACGCGACTGGAGCAAGGAAGGCGCAGCCAGCGGCAAAGAGGTAATTGCAAAGGCGTGAGCAGCAAATCGGTGCGCAGCCCTGCCTGTCCATTCAACCTCGTGAGGCGTTGTTAAGATGAGCGATGCCAAAAACGCTTCTGAAGCCAAAACTGACGCTTTCTTTCCAGGCCGCGCACCCATTGATGCCTATGGAAACGGTGGGTTCCGATTTGCCGAAATGAGCCACAAGGGGGCGATCCTTTGCCTCCCAAACGGCATTTTCGCTTGGGCGCAGGTTGTGGACCCCGCCAATCTCAGCGCACCAGATTTCCAGCGCGTGTTCGAAGCATCCAATCAAATCGAATTCCTGCTACTCGGAACGGGACAACATCAAGTCTTCCCCTCCCCAGACCTGCGCCAAGCCTTCGAAGACCGATCCATTGGCCTCGAACCCATGTCCACCGGGTCTGCGGCCAGAACCTACAACGTGTTGCTCGCCGAAGGGCGCGCTGTGGCAGCAGCGCTGATCGCCGTCGATTGAAGATGACGCGCAGGGAGGCAGGGATTTGAAGCCAGAATTCATTGAGCCCGTCTTTGATGCTGCCAAATCACATGCGCGAGACAGATACCTCTCGGCTCTATTGTGTCCCGCTCATGAGCGGGATGACTTGCTGGCCCTCGCTGCCGTCGTCGGAGAGATTGAGCGTATCCCCGCCCTAGTCAGCGAGCCGCTGTTGGGTGAAATCCGGCTGCAATGGTGGGCAGACTGGGTTGAAAGCCTGGAGAGCGCACCAGATGCAACAACCGGGAACCCCATTGCAGATGCGCTGGGGGATGTGATCAGAGAACGCGGCCTGCCGATTGCGCCAATGCGCGAACTCTGTGAGGCTCGCATCTCCGACCTCTACGCAGACCCCTTTGAAAGGACCGAGGCGTACGCACAGTACCTCTCAGCCTGTGAAACCGGCCCCTATCAGCTCGCCGCCGCAATCTGCGGACAAACCCAAACGGATGCCTCGCATGCGGCCAAACAAGCCACAGCAAACGCAGGGCGAGCAACAGGCGGGATGCGCGTTCTCATGAAGCTCGCATTTTTCGCAGCGCGGGGTCGCTGGCCGTTACCGATAGAAAACCAGATCGACCCTCTGGCAAACGCCGCAGATAATCAGTCCTTACGCCAAACCATCATCCGCGACGAAATGCAACACGTTCGCAAAGCTGCACGTGATGCGACCAACGCCATCAGGGCTGCCGACGCCAATGAACGTACGCCATTGCGGCGCGCACTTCGCCCTATCGCCCTCATCGAGACGTATTTGACGCTATTGGAGACGCAGGAGTCTTGGTCGCTAAGGCCCATGAAGGACTTGAGCCCGCTGTCTCGCGTTTGGATTCTGGGCAAAGCGCGGGTTTTGTCTCAGCCTTGAATGATTGTTTCGAAAACGGGTGATCGGGGATTAGGAGATGCGGCAAACGACCATTTTATCCGCCCTTCTTGCGTGTACGTTCTCCTCGGCACTGTCTGCCGCAGCGCAAACACCGTCGGCAGCCCGTGGCGGCACCCTGCCAAGCGAAATAGAAATCTCGCCGCTTGCCCCCGCCGAAAACGAGCTGGCACTGGCCAACCCCAAGATCACATGGCGCGTAGAAAACCCGTTCCGCCTGTTCATCGACCCTGCGGATACAGTCATGCACCGCAAGCTCGCAGCCCGGCTGTCACCCGATGAGCGAAAAAGCCCGATCCTGAGTGCTGAACGAAAACTCTCGGAGCGCATGCAGGATGGATGGGCAGCTGAGGTCGTCGACAAAACATGTTGGAACTCTGCTCAGAATAAGTACGTCTGCCCGAACGCCGACGAGCCCTACGCATGGCCCAAATCGCATACTGTGCTTGCGGAGGTCACCGATCTACCAGATCCAGGTTCGGTCACTTGCACATGGACCTCGGTACCGACAAAGCGGCTCACGAACCAGGATGTAACGGCTCCGTTCTCTGCACCCTGTGATCAAGCCGCTCGTCTTGAAGTGCCTTATCCTGATGGCGCAGAGATTGAACTGCAGATCGGCGGTCGTCTTATTGCCCGCACAAACGCAAAAGTCACAGACCTGTTCATCGTTGGCTTCGGCGACAGCTTCGCATCGGGTGAGGGCAACCCCGATGTCCCAGTACGGTTTTCATCAACGCGCACCGCGACCTACGGCATGACCAAGAAGGGGCCACAGCGAGCCGACCTGATGGGCTTGCCCGCCCGCGTTGGGCCATGGAGCACCATCGGCGATCGGGCGTTCATGAAGAACAATGCACGCTGGCACGATCAAGCCTGCCACCGCTCGCTCTACTCGCACCAGTTGCGAGCTAGCCTCCAGCTTGCAATCGAAGACCCGCATCGCGCTGTCACCTATGCTGGTTTTGCCTGCTCGGGAGCCGAAGTTACGCGCGGATTGTTCCTGCGGTACAAAGGCAACGAGTGGGTGCCAAAACCGCCTGATGTCTCTCAAATTTCAGCGGCTGCCCGCCTCCAATGCGGCGATACCGACGCCCCCCTAAAAGATCTTCCCGAGGCCTATCATATCAACGGCAAAGTGCCCGATTTGGAAGGCACTGTGGTCTTGCACAAGTGCTCGCATAAAAAGGCTCGCAAGATTGACCTCGTCTTCCTATCCATCGGCGGGAATGACATTGGCTTTGCAAGGCTGTTGGCAAACACGATCCTGATGGATCAATCGCTGCTCCGTCGGCTTGGCGGTTGGCTCGGCCAGGTGCACGGACAAACCGAAGCACAGTCAGAACTGGAAACGCTGGATGAGCGGATGAAGGCACTAAATCGTGCCTTTCACGGTGTGCTCCACGTGCCCTGGCGTCAGTCCGATCGGATCATCCTCACGGCTTATCCAGAAATGGCGCTCCTCGGTGACGGCCGCACGGTATGTCCATCAGGCAATGCGGGCATGGAAATCGTAAAGGACTTCTCGCTCAATCAGGCACGCGCGCGTGAAGGCGTCTGGGTGGCTGACAGGTTGAACCGAAAGATGGCGGCAAGCGCACGCAAACATGGGTGGCGCTACGCGGATGCACACCGCAACAAATTCATTGGTCGTGGGATTTGCGCTGGGTTCACTGAAGCATCGTTTTCAATCGCCGATGATCTTCGGCTGCCGCGCAACACAGATGGCAAGTGGGTGCCGTACAATCCATCGAAGTTTCGAGCCTATGCCTCACGTCAGCGCTGGTTCCGGACGCCGAACGATGCGTTCCTGACAAGTAACTTCCACGTCTCCCAATCGGTCCTGCAGAAGGTTTTGAAATTTCAGCGCTTGAGGTGGTTCCAGCTCATTCTCGCGTCCACCTACTCAGGCGCATTCCACCCCACAGCCGAAGGCCATGCCGCAATGGCAGATGCCTTGGCCGAGCAGGCCCGCGCCGTCCTTGAGCGTTATGGCCAGGGTGTGAACGTTGAAACACGTTTTGTATCTGACCACTGACGGGTCCACACGCAACAAGCCTACAAACTACAGAGTTGCCAAAAACTCTACTTCGGCGGCGTCCATTTTCGTTGGACAAGACACCGCCGCTCGCAGGCTTTTGGACCCAGCCCCGAGGCTCGGCAGGGCCGGAAACAATCGTAACGGTAGGCCGGGCTTGCCTTGTAGTAATTGAGCGGTGTCTTCGGGGCGATGAAGAACCGTTTCGGCTGGCGGATGCGTGGCGGCGGTCCAGGGTGGCTCGGCCCAAGAAACGGATTGTTACTCCGCACAGGACCGGCAGCAAAGCTCGATTGCGCATTTAGTGTCAAACAGAGCAACATCGCGAGGAAGCTCGTCACAACGCCGCCGCTAGCAACGTGCCGGTTTAACGTGATTGATTGAGATGCCGGTCGCATATGGCCAATTCCGTTTCAAGCCTCGCCCTCAGGACATGGCCCTTATCAAAGCTTTTTCCTAGATCATGTTCCGAAAAAGCAAACGCGCTTTAGTACCGGCATCTGTATCTGCAGTACCTGCGACTATTACCGTAGTACCGACAGCGGCGATAACAGCGGTAATAGCCGCCACGACGGGAATAGTGAGGCCGATATGACGGCCCGAAGTAGAAGTGAATACGTGGTCCGCGAAACCGGCGAAATCCACGATGACGGCGAAACCGTCGGTGCCGGAAACGCCGCCCACGCCAACCGCGCCCACGACGCCGTTTGATCTCAACAACGTTCGTACCGTTTTCGGCGATCACACGTTCCAAATTTGGTTTGGGAACGGAGACCACTGCTGCTTCGGCGGATCTCGGTGTGAAAAGTCCAAATGATAACGCCGAAATGGTAAGTGCTAGAGCACATGGAATTACAATGGGGCGCTTTCTTGCTTGGACCTTTCTAATTCGAGCTCTCCATTGGTCTGGCATCTTTTTGTCCTTGGTTCTTTGCCCTCACCTGAAATGGGACCAAAGCACACATCGCCGCCATTCGAATTTGATGGGTATCAAGCTGCAATCGAAACGGGAATTTTTTCCACAAAGGCGACCAGCAAAAAAGCGGACGCGCCTGAGAGCACATCCGCTTTTTCTAATATTTAGAGACTTGCAGCCAAATCACCAGTAACGCCGATAGTAGTGGTGTCGCCCATAATACCGTGGCGCGTAATGGCCATAGTAATACGGCCGATAATGACGGTGCCGACGATATTTCCTGCGGAACCGATAACGGTGCCGAAAGCGCCGATGTTTACGATACTTGCGATACTTGCGGTAGCGTTTGTAGTGGACTTTCTCGGCCTTGAGTTCAGCTGCAACCCCGGCCACCGTGGCAGGTAGAACTGCTTGTTTGACAGTTCCAGGCTGAATGCCAGCGGGAGCCGCCTGAGCGAGCCTCGGGCCGGTCAAAAACGCAGTCAGCGCAACGACGATAACAGCCAATGTCGATATAAGGCTGCGCGAGACGCGAGTGCGATCCTCCAATGATAAGCTTGTAATCATGTGCACCTCTTTTCAGTTCGTGCGTCCCCACATCGAACGGTCGATCGTAGGGAAGCAGTGCGCCAAGCTTTGCGGCTTTTTCTCATTGATTTCAAAGGGTCATTTCAGGGCTAGGGCGTCGTTAGACCTCGTTTCGCTACGCAGTGGCAAGGGTCGAGTAGCCGCTAAGCCCCATGTTTATTGGCTAAATCGCATGCTCTTTGAGCTGACGTTTGCCGCATTGATGCGATTGTCAATACAATTTGAGCAGCCAAATGTCGATCATTCACCGTCTATTCAGGTTCACATCATTCAGCTGCAATGGGCATGGCGATATCGGCCAACCAGGTCTCGATATCATGCAAGGCTCGCGCGCTCATTGCCCGTTTCTTAGCAACCGTTTTTTGCTTTCCGCGCAAGCGCTTGCCTTGTTCATCCTTGGTGGCAACCGTGCCAGGTTCCGGCGGGGGGAAAAGGCCGAAGTTGACGTTCATCGGCTGGAAGGACCGCGGCTTCTTAGCTGGGGTATCGCCATCCGCGGTGTGATCCTCTTCGGCAATCATATGCCCACCAGTAATATGCCCTATCAGCGCACCGAACGCCGTCGTCGGAGGAGGGGCAGTGCAATTGATCCCCAACCGCTCAGCAGCAGCAAAGCGGCCAGCCATCAACCCAGTCGCCGCACTCTCGACGTATCCTTCGACGCCGGTGATCTGACCGGCAAAGCGCAACCGCG
Organism: Pseudomonadota bacterium; assembly: GCA_039819885.1. GTDB lineage: Bacteria > Pseudomonadota > Alphaproteobacteria > Rhizobiales > Hyphomicrobiaceae > JBCBRD01. The sequence goes on along the minus strand of JBCBRD010000052.1, from coordinate 2,222 downwards.
GCTGAACTTTAAGGCGTAGTTGACCATCCAAGAGCTTGGGAGAGTTTAGGAACGTGTTGCGATGCAACCCGCCCAATCGCGCAAACTCGGCATTCTCCAAACCCGGTATCATCCGGAAGACGCGCGCTTGATCCTGGTACTTAAGCTTGGTCTGGAAACCAACCATGTTCCAAAGCGTGCCAAGCGCATTATCCTGCCGAAGTTGAACAATCGCGTGCGAGCGCGCACCTGGAACGTGAGGGTTCGTCAAGCCAACGGGCTTCATGGGGCCATATCGCAACGTCTCGCGACCGCGCTCTGCCATGACTTCAATCGGCAGGCATCCATCAAAGTAAGGAGTGTTTGCTTCCCACTCCTTGAAGTCGGTCTTGTCACCCTCAATCAAGGCGTCCAGGAAAGCGTTATAGCCGGCTTCATCAAACGCGCAGTTGATGTAATCCGCTCCGGTTCCGCCTGGGCCGGCCTTATCGTACCGTGATTGCTTCCAGGCCTTGGTCATATCGATGCTGTCGAAGTGCACGATCGGCGCGATCGCATCAAAGAACGCAAGCCCATCCTCGTCAGTCAAGTCGAGGATCGCCTGACTCAGCGATGGACTGGTTAATGGCCCGGTCGCGACAATAACGTTGTCCCATTCATCAGGTGGCAAACCGGCGACCTCTGAACGGTCGATTGTGACCATTGGGTGCACTTCAAGGGCAGCAGTCACGCCATTCGAGAAAGCGTCACGGTCAACGGCAAGTGCACCACCAGCAGGCAGCTTATGCTGATCCCCCATTTCCATAATCAGCGAGCCAGCACGCCGCATTTCTTCGTGCAGCAGGCCAACCGCATTGGTCTCCGCATCATCTGATCGGAATGAATTTGAACAGACGAGTTCCGCCAGGCCGTCGGTCTGATGGGCATCAGTCCCGCGGACTGGGCGCATTTCGTGCACCACGACAGGGACACCCGAATGGGCCAATTGCCAGGCAGCCTCAGAACCGGCGAGCCCGCCGCCGACGATGTGTACAGGTTGTTGTTGGGTCATAATCGCAACGTAGCCAAATCTGCGATCAGCCTCAATCTTTGAGGGGTGTGTCCGGTCGCACCAAATTGAGGCATCAGCAACACGAATGTTAACCAAATCTGTAGCTTTAGAGGCACATTTGGTTGGGTAAGTGCGGTCAGATCATCACCAGGTGATCGTCCTCAGCGCTTGAATCAGGCAAGTTATCCACAAGAGTCAAGGCCCTATTGGAGATCGACCATGACCCGGCTTCGTTCCACATTTTACATGCTATGTACTGCTTTCGTTCTAGCTGGCGTTTTAGCTGGTTATTCACAAGTTGAGGCCAAGGGCAAATACGCCGCTATAGATGGTTTGGCAGCCATGCACGACATCCGCTCAGAGCGTGGAAAATTGTGCTTTACGGATCACTACCATTACGGATCTAGCCAAAATCTCCCATCGAAAAAGATGGCTGTTCGTGCAGCTATCGGCTCATGGCAGGACTTTACGGATCTTGAATACGGTGGTCGGTGGTCGAGCTATCGATATGCTGCTTCGAAAAAAGTTGGCTGCAAAGTCGAATCTGGGGCATGGGGTTGTGAGATCGAAGCGCGTCCGTGTGCGAAGCGCTAAGATGTTTAGGCTTTGAAGATCCACACTGAGGCTTGGACGAAAGCCAAGGTGTCGGCACAACACGAGGTTAATGAGCCAACGGATGGCCATTTGTCTCTCTCTATCTCTGATTTCTCTCATTACAACCCTGATGCGTGCCCGCGCATCAGGGTTTTTTGTTCACGAGAGGCGCGTCGCGAAGCCTTAGCGGCCAATCAGTCGGCGGAGGAACATCTGAGCAATCTGCCAGCCATACCGCACGACAACCATGCGGATAATCCATCCCATGATGCCCTTGCTCTGAAATCCCAGAGCCGATCCGATCGCGTCTCGGATGACATTGGCCAAAGATCCGCCCTTTGAGACCCGTCCGCCTTTGCGGCGCAGAATGTCAGAAAAATCCTCATACGGATTGCTTCCGCCCGTGCGGTTTCCAGCCTCCCTGCCCCGCATTTGGCCTGGCATCGGCAGAGGGTTCTGCCCGGAAAACGGGTCACGACCACCGCCAAACGAGCCTGCCCCATATTTTTCAGACTGAGCGGCAGCTTTTTGGATTTGCCCACGCGTCTGCTTTGCCAGCCCTCCCATGAACAGCCCCGCCAGAGCGGGAAGCATCTCT
>JBCBRD010000051.1:7371-17854 GCA_039819885.1 Pseudomonadota bacterium | reverse complement strand
GCACAACGACTTTCAGGCCGATGCTGCCTGATCTGCGTTATGGCGACGGCGACATCGTTGAAGACACAAAACCCGGTCCCCTCAAGATAGTCGCGGACCATGGCGCCAAGTCGCTCGTCATCTTCAATCAGCAGGATCTGCTTAGACACCCGCGCTCTCCAATTAAACTGATGATCGAACACACACAGACAAGCGGGTCCACCGGCTTAGGAGAACCCGCTCTCTTCAGTTGTGTTTAGACCGTCGCCACCGTCAGGATGCAAGAGTGCAGTATTTAGGGAGTGTTGGCGATCTTTCACGAGTGCTCAATGCCGCAACCGTTTTGAGAAAAAATTCAGTCCCTGGGACCACGCCACCAGTCACGCATTTCACGCCAGGATTGAACGCGGTCAGCCAAATCTGCACGCTGCTTGTCTGTCATAACCTCGGCAGCGTCTGCCAGAGCCTGCGTCATCCGCTTTGTCGCCTCGTCTGCTTTCGACATCTGCGTCGCGCGGATCGTTTCCAGCTTGGCCCGATCAATCGTGCCGGACGTCAGAATATCGACAACCTCTTGACGGGCAGTCTTCATCTCTTTGCGAAGTGGGTAGACGTCCGTGACGAATTCAGCGGCAATCGTCTTGAACTTTTCGGACTGGTCAGGTGTCGCATCGACAGCAGCAGCCAAATGACGGGCCATACGTGCTGCACGACGCTTGGCACGTTCTTCCGTCATCGGGCCACGGCCAAACCAACGTCCGCCGAAGTGAGCCTTATGGTGAAAACCATGGCCACCGCCGTGGTGACCCATGCCAAATCCGCCTCCAAAGCCGCCGTGCGCATGCTTCGTGGCATAACCAAATCCGGCTGCTCCCAAGCCCAGAACACCGAGTAGCCCGCCGATGATTAAAAGGCGCGAGCGGCGTTTGACAGGCTTCTTGGCAGGTTCGGCATTTGGGTTTGTGTTGTCAGTGGTCTCGTTCATCATGTCCTCCGTTTCAATACTATGGTGAACAAACAGCCTTTAATTCAGCTGTTGATGACGCCACATTCGTCTGACGGCGTTTCGCGGTCATCTCCGCGCTGTAAAGATTTGTAAACGTTGGATGGCGCAACAAACGGCAAGTCGTAAAATTCAGGATCGAGTTGGCTGAAAACGCTGACAACCAAAGCCCACGAGGTCTCAATGGCAATCGCCATTATCGCTCTAATCATCATCGTCGGTCTCGCGGTTCTTCCGTCTTTATGGGTTGGCAGCGTGATCAAGAAGCATTCCGATCATCGTGCGGATTTCCCCGGAACAGGCGGTGAGTTCGCACGTCACCTGCTGGAAGAAATGAACCTTACGAACGTGGGCGTCGAAGAGACCAAAATGGGCGACCATTATGACCCGCAGGCAAAGATGGTCCGGCTGGGACCACAGCACTATGCCGGCAAATCATTATCCGCCGTCGTGATCGCAGCACACGAAGTCGGCCACGCCATGCAGGACGCAACCAACTATGCGCCACTCAGTGCGCGCACTCGAATGGCCAAACTCGCAGGCACAATTCAGACAGTCGGTATGGTTGTCATGCTGGCAGCACCAGTGATGGTCATCCTCACGAAAAGTCCGGGCATGGCGCTGTTGAATATCGCAGGCGGTGTGATGATCATGGGCTTCACGGTCCTCATTCATGCCGTGACGTTGCCCGTTGAGTTTAACGCAAGCTTCGGTCGCGCACTGCCAGTTTTGCAAGCTGGCCGGTACATATCAGAGCACGACATGAAGAATGCTCGCCAGATCTTGTGGGCTGCCGCTCTGACATATGTTGCCGCCGCCGCTATGAGCCTGATCGACATCGCGCGGTGGATCCGCATCTTGCGGTTCTGAGTATCAAAGGACGCTTTCTTGCGCTTTTTCTTTCCCGACACCCCACCTCTGCCATTGCCTGCAGGACACCGTTTCCCCGCTGCAAAATATCAAAGGCTCGTCAAAAAAGTGCGTGCTGAAAAGCTGCTTGGCACGGCAAGCCTTGAGCCGTCTCCGCTTATCGCATCAACAGCACTCCACGCTGTCCATGACGCGCTGTATATCAACAACGTGTTGACCGGAAACCTCGAAGAGGAGGCACAAAAGCGGATCGGCGTTCCCTGGAGCCCCGTTCTCAAAGACCGGTCACTCGCGACGGTTGGTGGCACGACCGCCGCAGCATTCGCGGCGCTGGAGACCGGACTGTCCGGGCAATTGGCAGGGGGCACGCATCACGCGCACTATAATTTCGGATCCGGCTTTTGTGTCTTCAACGATGTCGCCGTCGCCATAACGCAGATCAGGCAGCATCGGCCTGAAAGTCGTTGTGCCGTCCTTGATCTGGATGTTCATCAAGGTGACGGCAACGCTTCCCTTTTGGCAGGTGACAAGGATCGCCAAACCTTTGTCACAAGTGTGCATGGTGAAAAGAACTACCCATTTGAAAAGGTCGCATCGGACTTGGACATCGGCTTGGCCAACGCCACGCGGGACGGTGCCTATCTCGACGCAGTAGAAGAGGCAATCGACGCCATCAGCGCATTCAATCCAGATTTGTTATTCTACATATCCGGCGTCGACCCACTGAAAGAGGATCGGCTTGGCCGGTTGCATGTGTCGATGGATGGACTGCGAAAGCGCGACGCAAGCGTGTTGGCTTGGGCAAAGACCAATGGTGTTCCGTGCGTCATTCTCATCGGAGGTGGGTACTCAGAGCCCATAGAGTTAACGGTTCGAGCTTACGCACAAACCTTTGAAGTTGCTCAATCCATCCATCGATGGAGTGAAGGTTAGGACTTTGGGCTCGCAACGGATTTTTCAGGGGCCTTAGTCAATGCGACATCAACCGTCACAGGGATATCAAGCGATACCCATGCACCGCTCGCATCAGACCCTTTCCCAATTCCAAACGCCATTCGTTCGAGCTTTGTCTTCCCTTTTAGAACCGCAGTTTCGCCATTGCGCTTGAACGTAAATTCGAGTGTCACCGGAACCTCGAAGCTGCGAATGGTCAAAGTTCCATCAGCCTCAAATGCGTTTTCCCCGGCCGCACGAAATGCGTTCGTAACAAACCGCCCTTCACTTGACGAGTTGGTGTCGAACCAGTCCGCCGTCGGTAGCGTCTTATCGTATGTCATATTGCCGGTGTTGGCTGACGTGAGATCGACGCGCACATCAGCCTTCGCCGAAGTAAGGTCTGCCGGGTCGAATTGAATGTCCGCCCGCCAAGTCTCAAACGTCCCCTTGAATGCCGCACCTGCGTGAGTCCCAGAAAACGCGATCGTGCTGGCATCACGATTGACCGCCCAAGTGTCCGCTTTCGAGACCAGCGGAAACCACGTCAAAGCACAGGCCGCCAACGCGGTGGTGGCGGGTGCAGAAACCGTCCAGCGGCGCGGAACCGTGAGAGTGCGTCTCGTCATTAAGCATGCTCCTTCTCAGTAACACTGCGGGGCGCGCGCACGCCCGGGACCATCCGAGCTAAAACGTTGTCTTTATTCACAAAGTGATGCTTCAGCGCAGCCACAACGTGCAAAACCAGAAGCACAGCCAGGATGAAACCACCGGCTTCATGAGCTTGCTTCAGCGCGTCTTCGACTGGCTTCTTATCAGTAAGATTTGCCAGATAAGGAATGTGCGGCCATTCAAAAAATCCGAATACGATGGTCGGCAACCCAAGTGGACTTGCCGACACCATAGCCCAACCCAGAAGTGGCATCCCGATCATCAGAACATAAAAAGCCGAGTGCGAAACATGTGCTGCAAAACGCTCCCACCCTGACATGCTAGATGGCAACGGAGGTGGCGGCTTGACGAACCGCCACGCAAGTCTTGCGACACTCAAAACCAGAACCGTCAACCCAAGCGACTTGTGAAACTGATAGACAACGAATGCCTGACCCTGGGTCTCGGGCACCTTGATCGCATCGACCATCCAGGTGCCTGCTGCAATGAGACCGATGATCGAGAGTGCGATCAGCCAGTGCAACACCATCGCGACAGTGGAATACGTCTCTGAGGCGACGCGTGCCATGATCGGCCCTCCATCGGGTTTGCAAGCAGTCGTTACTGTCCGAGAAACTCAGCTTCAATGAGCAGCGTCACATCGTCTGCCACAACTGGCACGAGTTTGGTAAAGCCGAATTCAGACCGCTTGATCGTCGTTGTTGCCGAAAACCCCACCGCCGGTTTCTTGGCGAACGGTTGCAGTTTCATGCTGCCATTCAATGTCACATCCAATGTCACCGGCTTGGTCACACCGAGCAGCGTCATGTCACCTGTCACCTTGGCGGTTTTATCACCCGTCATTTCAACCGACGTCGATGTGAACGTGATTTCCGGGTGTGCGTTGGCATTGAAATACTCGGCATCTTCAGCAAGTTTTTTGTTGAAGTCCTTCGTGTCGGCAAATGGATAATCGGTACGGATCGACTTCGGGTCGATCGTCACACTGAGCTTCGATTTCGCCATAGCGGCTGGATCAAAATCCAATGTTGCATCGAATTTCGCAAACCGCGCCGTGTAGTTCGATAAACCCAAGTGGCTGACTTTCCACGTCAGGCTGGCGTGGGTCGGATCGAGTTTGTAGGTTCCTGCGGGTACATCGATCGCCGCGGGTTTGGCATCTTCGGCCATTACAGGCGACGCGAGAGCCAGAGCGGCAGTGAGGACCAACACCAGTTTCAACATTTGAGAACACTCCTATTTGTCAGCTTAAAAAAGTCCAAGTCCCGGCACGTGGAACGTCGTGACCCATTGCGCAAGGCGCAAGATAAAGCCAACCAAGTGGTCATGCTTCAGATTGCCTAAACGAAAGTGCTGATCGGTTGGACTTAGGCCGTGTCAAAAAATTGGCCAGAACCGTCACGTCGCAAAAGCGTGATCTGGCGGCATAGTGAGAAGATCGCACATGAATGAGCGGCAATATTGGTATTCGCCTCGGCAAGCGTGATCGTGCTAAACGACGCCAACAAAAGTCTGACCAGCCCAATTCATCAATTCGCCGTGACAACGTCAGCCGGAGTGCTGCCGTCTCGGCTTCGCTGGTTCGATTGACATTAATTAAAACAATGGACCCCAAATGGCCGACACGAACACAGCTCGCAACCACACAACGCCGGCCAAGGTCGGTTTCGTGTCGTTAGGCTGCCCAAAAGCGTTGGTCGATTCTGAGCGGATCATGACCAAGTTGCGCTCAGACGGCTATGACATGTCGCCGTCGTATGACAACGCCGATGTTGTCGTGGTGAATACCTGCGGCTTCCTCGACACCGCAAAGGCTGAGAGCCTGGAGGCCATCGGAGAGGCGATGCGGGAAAACGGTCGTGTGATTGTCACAGGCTGCATGGGTGCGGACGCTGACACCATACGCAAGCACCATCCTGACGTTTTGGCCGTAACAGGCCCGCATCAATACGAAGCGGTGGTGTCAGCCGTCCATGATGCAGCACCACCTCCGACTGGATCGTTCGTAAATTTGGTCCCCCCACAGGGACTGCGCCTGACACCTCGTCACTACGCGTATTTGAAAATCTCTGAAGGCTGCAACCATCGTTGCGCCTTCTGCATCATTCCATCGATGCGTGGTGACCTCGTGAGCCGCCCCGCCGCTCACGTCATGGCCGAAGCTGAGCGCTTGGCAGCAGCAGGCGTAAAAGAACTCCTCGTCATCAGTCAGGACACGTCGGCCTACGGTGTCGATATCAAGTACGCCGACAGCGAGTTTCGCGGGCAAACCTATAAGGCTCGTTTCAAAGAACTCTGCGCAGCTCTCGGTGACCTCGGCATCTGGGTCCGCCTTCACTATGTCTATCCATACCCCCACGTGAGTGACGTCATTCCATTGATGGCTGATGGCAAAATTCTCCCCTATCTCGACATTCCGTTCCAACATGCTTCACCATCCGTCTTGAAGTCGATGCGCCGCCCAGCCCATCAGGAAAAAACGCTTGACCGTATAGCTGAATGGCGTCGGGTCTGCCCGGATCTTGGCCTCCGCTCGACCTTCATCGTCGGGTTTCCCGGAGAGCAGGAAAGCGACTTCCAGATGCTCTTGGACTGGCTGACCGAGGCCCGGCTGACCCGCGTGGGCTGCTTCAAGTTCGAGCCCGTATCAGGTGCCGTTGCCAACGATTTACCAGATCCGGTTCCAGATGAGATTAAGCAAGAGCGCTGGAATCGCCTGATGGCGCACCAACAACAGATCTCTAAGAGCATTCTCGCAGAACGCGTCGGCCAAACGATGGATGTCATCATCGACGAACTAGACGAGAATGGTGCGCTTGCGCGATCCAAATGGGATGCACCAGAAATCGACGGTAGCGTCTTGTTAAACGGAGAAACCGATGTTCAGGTTGGAGATATTGTGCCAGTCCAAATCACTGAGTCGGACGAATACGACCTGTGGGCGAAACGATAGGCTGACGGAGTGATCGCTCACTTTTCAGTTGAATCGAACAGTGGTCATCATGACCACAACCGAGCAGTGCGGTTAAGCAAGTTCTGTCATAGCTGGTGTTTAATGTATTTGATCGTCGAAGCGACATAATCCATGTGTCATGTAGCAGCTTGAAAAAGGAGCTGCGGTCTGCACCAGTGTTCCTAAGAGGTGCAACGCCAGCCAACATCATGACTTGCAAGGCCAGTTGGCCAGATCCGAGACGCGTCCTATGAGTAAAGCCGAACAACCCGAACTTGATGAGCTGAAGAAGCTTCTGAGGCGCCTTGAGACCTCTGAGACGTCCAAATCGGAACCCGGCAAGACTGCTGAACCCGCAGAAAAGGCTGATCTGCCAAAGGCAGGTGTTTCAGCCAAAAGTATCAGCGCCAACAACGATACGACAAAGCCGATCAGCTCGGCAGGTTCTGCCCAGCCCAAGTCCACGGCAGGTTGCGCAAACAAGCCGGGCGTACCCAAAAAGGCAGTTGAGCAGTCTGCGACGCCATTGCCGTCAAAGACCGGTGAAATACCGAAATCGAAAACGGCCACGTCTGCATCTGGGCGTAAACCTAGTATCGCCCCCCGAGACAAGTTGACCCCGGCTCCAACGGGCGCTCCATCGAGCAAGACCGTGAGCGCAACAGCGACCACACAACCATCCGCGCGACCAGAGACGACGAGAAAGCCAGATCCCCTGCTGTCTCTAAGTGTGGCCGGTGGCCCTCGTGAAAAGTCTGCCTCCAGTCCGGCACGCCAGTTGCCGGATGATCGACTGAAGCTGACGCCGGAAAACGATGTTCATCCCTCTGCTCCGGGCCTGCCAGCAGTTATCGATCCGACCCAGACAAGAGTGACCGAGCACGCCAACAACGAACCAGAAACAACCAACTCGGTTCGCATCGTCGTCGTGTCGGCAATCACCGCAGCCGTTGTGTCATCACTTGCCGCAGCCGCAATCTCCATTGTTGTGCTCCGACCTGACCTACTTCAGTATGCAAAGCCACCAGGGAACCTCGAGACAGCCGATGTCAGCCCTACGCTGTCGCAGGGGAATGTCATCGCTGCCGATGATGAGAAACGTGCACCCGCTGAAGCCGAAGACGCGGGGGCAGTTGCGGCGTTAAAGCCATCAACTACATCAGCGACACTTGATACGACCCCAGCCACACAACCCATCGGTACGGCAAATACAGATCGAACCGAAGCTGGCGCGCCAGTAGAATCCACCTCAGCTCAAGGCACTCAAGGCGTCGTGATTGAGCAGGTTGAAACTGTGGTGAACCCATTGCCCGCCGCACGGACCAACGTCCCTGGCGTCCAGGCATCCGGGACCGCAGCCGTAACCGATCCCAATGGAGCCAAAGTAATCTGGCCTGCCAGTGAGCCAGATAAAGCCGCCGGGGTACCAACAGTTTCTGCTGTAAACGACGAGCCCGGAGCAACGACGGACGCATCGGAACCATCTTCTGTCGACCCGATCGCAACAGAAGCACCCCCATCGGTTGAGACAACGGTTGCCTCACTCGATGATGGCTCATCTTCTGGAAACACCACGACGTCGCCAACAGCCAGAACGGATGCGGCTCCAACTGAATTGACCATACGCTCGTCAGAACCTGTGCAACCCAGCCTTGCTGGTCCTTCTAGATTTTTCGTCGCTCCTGGCGTCGCAGTACCCCTGCCCATTCGCGTCAATCCTAGCCCGGAAGCGCTTCCAGGCCATTCGCTCATCTTCGTTGGGACAACACGCAAAATCGAATTATCGGCTGGCACGAAGCTGATGTTTGATACGTGGCAGGTGCAGGTCACTGATTTGGAGACCCTCAAACTGACCGTACCTCGGGGCTTTGCGCGTGAGATCCCGCTTCAAATCGAACTCCGCCGACCTGACGGGTTGGTCCTAGACACGCAAAACTTGTCCGTCACCACAGGTGGAAATGCGGCCGCACTCGGCTTGAACGAGGCCGCATTTGATGACGTTTTAAGGATGACGGGCGCACCGGCCCAACGGCTCATCCAGCGCGCCGAACGACTGATCGATAACGGTGATCCGCTATCGGCCCGTGTTCTTTTAGAGCTCGCTGGCAATGCGGGGTCGGCCCTCGGCTTTTGGATGTTGGCGACGACGTATGATCCGCAGCACGCAGACGATCTTTTTGTTCCTTCGGGGGCCTCAAACCCAGGTGAAGCTGCGCGCTACTATCAGCGTGCGAACCAGCTCGGACTAAGTCGCACAAGATTTCGCGCACCCTGAGTGATGAGCCTAGAGAACCTGCACATGAGCGCCGCGGTTATGCTCAACTATCGACAAACAATTGACGTCAAAAGACGAATTTCGCAAACGTCAGATGCATTTTCGCCGCATTTATCACGCCGATTCGCGACATCTGCCTGGGGAGAAGGGGTTGCGCAAAACGCTGCGTAGCTAGGGCGGAACCGGGGGATATGGGAACCGTGGACGGGTCAACGAGCTTTGAAAATGCACCACAGCGAGACGCTGCGGCTGCGGCGCGAAATCCTGAATTGAGGGATGACGCTGCAAGTGCGCACGGCAAAGCGCGTGTCGGTCATTCGTTAGACCAGATGCGCCTGGACCTGGTTGCGCTGGGTACGCAGCTGGAAACTCTGGTTGAGCCAACGACAAGAACGCTTGTCGACGAGACATCCAAACTACTACAGCGCCAGGTTTTCCGCCTTGCCGTGATCGGCCAGATCAAGGCCGGCAAAAGCACCTTCATCAACGCCTTCATTCAAAAACCGGATTTTCTACCAACCGACGTCAATCCTTGGACAACGGCGGTGACGCGTCTGCACTTTGGTGCAGATAGCGGGCAACTGGGTGCACCCAACCCGCAAACGGGTAACCCGCCAATCGCCCGGTTCACATTCTTCAACGAAAGCGAGTGGCAACGCTTGGCAGAGGGTGGCGGTCGTCTTCGGGAGCTAACAGAGCGCCTTGTTCCAGGGTTTGAACCCGAACTGTTGCGCCAGCAGGTCGATGCGCTTCGGCGTCGCGCAGAAGCTCGGCTCGGTACGACTTACCCTCAGTTGCTGGGCCAGTCTCACGCGTTCGATAAGATAGACGAAGCACTCTTACAGCAATACGTCTGCGCGGGAGCTGTTCAGCCCGGCGGTGAAGCAAGCTCCACTCTGGGTCAGTACTCCGACATAACAAAGTCGGCTGACATCCGATGTGGTGGTGGGCCGTTCCAGTTTCCGGTGACCGTCGTTGACACACCAGGAACGAACGACCCGTTTTTGCTACGCGATGAAATCACGCGCCGCTCACTGGAATCTGCCGATTTGTATGTCGTCGTGTTGACGGCGCGCCAACCCTTGTCGCAGGCAGACCTTGCCTTGCTGCGCATTTTGCGCGGTTTGCACAAGGACAGGATCATTATTTACATCAACCGGATTGACGACTTGGCGGATGTCTCGTCCGACTTGGTTGAGGTCCGCCGTTATGTCCGCGATCGCCTCGCCCGCGAGTTCCCCGGTTCATCGATACCAATAATCTCAGGAAGTGCGCGTTGGGCCAACGCAGCGCAAAAATCGACCGTACAATCGGTGAAGAGCCTGCTTGATGAGCGGACCAGCCGGTTCCTGGTCGCCAGTCGTCTCGTGACCGAAGCCGATATGATAGAAGCGCGCAACGCGACCAGCGGTGACGTTCCAGGACTCGGGAAAGTGCAGCAGGCTTTGACCCGTGCTTCCGGAATCCCTGCCGTCTACAAGTCGGTTGCCGAAAGTCTGCATTCCAGTCATTGCGCACATGTCATCCGCCAGGTCGCAAACTGCTACGTGGAGATGGCACATTCAAACCGCCAGGCGATCCAGACGTCTGTTCAAGGTCTCGAACAGCGCCATATCCGTTCGAGCGACATGGCTCTTAAAGCCGCCGATGAGATGACGCGTCTCGACGACGAAATAAAGCAGCTTCAACAGGTTGCGGAGATTATCAACCAGTCCAGTCAAAACATCGAGACGCAGCTCAAAGCGATCATCGATGAAGAGCTTGGCAACTTGCGCGCGCACTTACATCATGAAGTTGA
>JBCBRD010000051.1:0-7274 GCA_039819885.1 Pseudomonadota bacterium | reverse complement strand
GATCAGCATGCAGCCGATGAACGTAGCGTCGTCGTGGATACGCTCCAGCGCGGAAGAGGCCCACGAGAGTGGCACTGCGAAGCGATCGAACTGCGACGCAAATTAGCCGACATTTTCTTGGGTCGCTTTCAGCGCGCTGCAGGTCGCGTGATCGATCTGCAAAACCGTGTCACTCCCGAGCTCCGCCAGCTGACCCAGATGATCGCTCCAGACACGTCGCCACCACCAGAGCCGTCATGGCAGCGACTTGAAGTGCCATCGCCCTCACTGGCTTCCTTGTCGACCTACATCGCATTGGATCTGGACGAGCCATGGTGGAAGGCTTGGTTCCAAAAAAGCCCATCAGCAGAAGAGCGAGGAGATGAAGTCTGCAATCTCATTCGCGAAGAGTTCGCAGGGGTTATTGACGAATTGCTGTTATCGGCGCGTCGGTGCCTGGAAGAGTACAGCGATACCGCGCGAAGGTGGTCTTTTGGGGTCTGTTCAAATCTCGTAAACGCCCTGCAAGCCCGCCGTGAACAATTGCGCGGAAGCTACAACGAGATCCGCGGAGCTGTGGATGGAACAGCTGATCAAAACACCGTCGAGCAGCAACGACATCAGCTTTTGCAGTTGAAAACACAACTTCAAGCTTCCCTTGAAGTCGAACAGCGGCTTGATAAGGTGATGCGTGCACTGTCGTCCGTTGTCGAGGCGCAGGGTAAGTCGACGGAGCGAACCGGCAGCAGTTAGCTGGACTTATAGTGCTTCGGTCGGCCGCCAGAGTGTGGGAGTTCGCCGAAGACAATGGAAGCCTCAACGTCGGCAACCTCAACAGACATCGAGCAACGGCTCAGCGCAGTTCTAAGCGCCTATGAGAGTGTGCCCTCTGACGATCGTTCTGACACGTTGTCAGACATCCATTCAGGCTTCAAACGTCTGTTGGAGCTCATAAACGAGCCCGTACGTATTGCATTTTTCGGTGAAACGAATGTCGGCAAAACAACGTTGGCCAACCGCATGCTCGGTGCACAGGTTTTGCCCACCAGCGTTGTCGCCAATACACCCTATCTGGTTCACGTTAGTTATGGCCTGATACCAGCCGTCATTGTTCATACATCAGACGGCAAGACTGTAAAACACGCTGGCGGACAACTCCCGCACGTTGGGTCTTCATCAATCGAGAAGCTTGAGATTGTTCTCCCCTTACCTCAACTCAAAGACATTCAGATCTTCGATACACCGTCTCACGACAAGGAGGCTGCCGGCTTCGAGAATGATATCCCAAAGGCCGACATCTGTGTCTGGTGTACAAACGCCTCACGGGCCTGGAGTGCCAGTGATCGTGCAGCGCGGCTCAAGTTACCACCAATCCCGCGTGCAAGGGCCATTCTGGTGGCGACAAACGCAGATACACTGGCAAACGAAGTGGCCCGCGCATCAGTGCGGAACAGACTGGAGGGTGAGGCGTCGGCACTGTTTGGCACGGTATGTTTCGCCGGCATGACGTCCGAAAGCTCTGCTGAAACATCAAGGCCAGAAGTGAGCCGTACCGAGCAGGATGTTTCGTTCGAAAAAGCTGTGTTTCGGTCAATCCGCGTGTTCCGTGACCGTCGGCATAAAACCATAGAGCGGCTTGCACGGCGTATGTCCCGACTGTCGATTGCAGCGCTGACGGCGGTCTCGCCAACACAAGGCACCAGAGGCCACGAATACGGCGATGTACTGACCGCGATCAAAGCCTGCTCCACACCCGAAAAGCTTTAAGGCACGTCTTCCAAATCACGTGCGGGCTTTACTGCGATCTGCCGTTCGAAAAAAGAGCGATTCGAGCGCCTTATCCCCACCGGATGGAACCGGCATCCTCGTACAACACCTTCGAATCAGATCCTTCTAGGCGTAGGACTGTATCGGTCAAACTGCGTCAGCCGTCCGCATTCGAAGCAAAGTCAGACTCACAGAACTTGAGCGATCAGCCGTCTCAATACTGGGTAGTCGCATCGAAGCAATTGGCGGAAATGTTCAAGTTTCTAAACGGCACCGTCGTACCCAAAAAAGGCAAAGCACAATGGCGAACTACGCAACGCACATTGCAGTTGGAACTGTTGTTTCGGGCGCCTTGGCAACTCTTACGCTCGCTGCTGATGTGGTCGGTCCTGAAAGCCTCATCGCAGTCACGCTGGCCGGAGTGGTCGGGTCCATTCTGCCCGATATTGACTTGAAAGAATCCCGGGCCAGCCGAATGTTCTTTTCAGGCATCGGTGTGTTTGCTTCGTTCTGCGTGCTGTTCATCGCCGCCATCCACTTCTCCATTGCTGAACTCTGGATTCTTTGGCTTGGGTCACTTGTCGCCGTCCGGTACGGCTTGCACGCTGTCTTCCATAGGTTGAGTGTTCACCGGGGTGCGTGGCACTCGCTGTTGGCTGGCGTTTTCTGGGCAGCATTGACGGCGATTGTATTCCACCATGCGCTTGGCAAACATGAGGGTGTGGCTTGGCTCGGCGGCGGCTTCATGTTCATCGGGTATCTGACCCACCTCATCCTGGATGAGATTTATTCGGTCGACTTCATGGATCGCCGGATCAAGGCATCGTTTGGAACAGCACTGAAGTTTTTTGACAGCCGTTATCCCGCGCACTCAGCTATTCTGGCCGTCAGCACCATCGGAATCTTGCTGGTGTCGCCTTCGCCTGTCGCGTTCGTCGACGGCATCTCATCACGCGATTTGTGGACCGGTCTTCACAGTCGCTTGTTGCCGAAAGACCGTTGGTTTGGCGTCATTTCAGATGATGGAAAAGTCATTTGGCGAACCAACGACGCAGCCCAGAAGGCCGTGGTCGAAGAGCGCGGATCTCAGGCAAATCAGCCGAAGTCGCCAATCACCACGACCGGCTCGATCCCTCGAACAGCGCCTAACGAACAATAACCGCTGCATTTCGGACATCAGCTAGCTGGGCTTCCGCATAGCCAGTTGTCGAGGCAAACCGAGTTCGGTGTTAGCGCTTACACAAGCGCACTTCGCGCCTTTCAGCCGACTTTCGCGAGCAGGTTCTCTCGGCTCTGCAGTCCAGCTTCATAGGTAGCCACAAGATCGCGGATCAGGATCTGCGCAGCATCATTGCTGACATTCGCAAGCTTGTCCGCGCTCGCAAGTGAGGTAATGCCATGCACGCCTGCCCACAGAACACGAGCTGCACGCTGAATGTCATCTTGCGACGCGCCTGGCATTGACGGAACAAGTGCCCGTTCAATGTTCGCCATCAAACCATCGAGTTTTTCTTGATACCACGCCGGTGCCTTCGAAGCATCGAGGTAGTGTTCGAAGAGAAGGTTCCAAAGGTTCTTGTTCTCTTGGGTAAACCTCAGGTAGGCCAGTGCCATGTTCAGAGCAAACGATTGCCCATCATGACTCGCCGAAACCTGTCGTAGGCGTTCATCAAGCTGGTCAAGCACCCTGGCTTCAATCGTCAGAATGACGTCGTCAAGATTCTGAAATGCGTTATAGATCGTGCCTGGTGAGTACGAGATCCGCTTCGCGATTTCTCGCGCAGACAAGCCGCTCAGGCCTCGCTCTTCAATGAGAAGTGTTGCTTCCCTCAGGATGAGTTCACGAAGTTCCCCCGGGGCGTGCGCTGGTTTTCGCGCCATTATCGTTCTCTCAATTACGACTGAACCTTTTCAAGACAGCTACTTATGAGCGTTTCTAAGTACGCAGCAATGACTGTCAGTACGCAAATTGAGAATAACAGTTTTGTGTGGTTGGCAAAAGCCGATGCCTGCCAGTTGATGCAGGCGTTTACTGATTGCTCAGTTCTAAGCGAAATGTCGCAACAAGAGCACAACACATCAAAAAAGGGCAGCCATCATAGACGGCCACCCTTTCACAGTCGGTTGGAGCCTCGTCGCTGGGGGGACAGCAAAAGGCAGCAACCCGCACCGTGGTTCTGGTGCCTGTGATGGAGCCAGCAGATCAGCTGCAGGTCACCACACAGTTGTTGTCTTCAAAGTCGACACAGGCGAACCGCGGGCTGTGTGTGGCCTTGTCGGTCCACGTCCGGCCAATGATCAAGCCGTCTCCTGATCCGCCAGCCCCACCGGCCCCTCCGGTGAACCAGTTGATGCCTTCAAAAAAGGTGACGCCAGCAAACAGTGGATCAAACTGATATTCGCTTTCGACGACGATGACGCTGCCACCTTTTCCGACGAGGCCGGGCGGCAAAGTGTAGGGCGCGCACTTGTTCGGTGCCGACATGCCGTTGTGCTTAAACGGGGGTGCATACACGAACGTGTCGTTCTCATCGGTCGGTGAAGCCATCACCGGAATGATCGACATCTTCAATCGGCTTGGGTCGTATGGCGCCATAACATGACCAACGACGTTCATCATCTTAGTGAGCTTGGCCGTTGGATTGCCGCCCATGTCTTTTTCACGCGCGACAAGGTCTCCGGTCATTGATGTGACCAAGCTGAACTTACGGCTCATGCTGATGGCGCGACTGGCTTCTATCGTCCCACCGATCATCAGCATGAGAACTGGAGCGAGATATGCAAACTCAATGGCAACCGCACCAGCTTGAGCCGCCCAAAAACGTTTCCCAAAACGCTTCGGCGACCAATTTGGCTTTCGACTATTCATCTTTGACATAACGCTCGGCCTCGTAGTTCCAAAAATTTGCAGCGCTTTTCTGGGCGCTTACTGCTGTGATTTAGCGCCATATGCGCTTGCTCATTACTGGTAAGGTTCTGTGCGGAAAGCCGAAGCAGCTTGAATTAGGACACCATTGCTACTCAACTTTTTCGCTGGATTGTTGCCGCTGTTCTGCAGATGCCACGACAGGTTTTTGACGCTATCGCCTTGCGCACTAGTGTCGTCGAACGCACCTGTGGTTGTCTGCACGTCAGCGATATCGCTGGTGAAACTCCAGTCATAGCAAGCCGTCACTAACACGACATCACCTGCTCCACCTGCAAAATCAGACACTGGTTGAGTGGTGCCGCTGGACGAAGCCAGCGACCCGTTTTCAACGCAATTCACAGGCGTGATCTCGTCCCAGTCAGAGCCGCGCTGTAGAATGATGGTCAGGTTGTCACAATTCAGGAACGCTCCAGCGTCGCAAATTTCCTGCTCAAACTGTTGCACCGTGGTTCCAGCCGTCTGCGCCTGACCAGTGCGTATCTTGCGTGAAGCTGTCTCAACGGCATTTTGCAGACCGTTGTCGGTGAAGTAGTACAAACCAGCCGTAATCAGGCTAAGCACCATGGCCAGGTAGATCGGGAAAACCAAAGCGAACTCGATAGCGGCATTTCCGCTCCGATCGCTGCCAAACCTCTTGATAAGGCCATGGCAGTTAACGCCTGCCGCATGGTGTTCGTTTCTTGGTACGCGCATTACAAAGCCCTAATCCGTAGACGTGATGACTACTGCGGATTGCAATGTAGCGAAATGCTGATGAATCAAATATTGATTATTTCAAAATCATTCTCCTATGGTTTACGAGAGAATGAAATTTTCGAACCTGATTATTTAAAATTAAACCAAGATTTTGTTAGGAAGCCATCCACAAAAAAAAGGCACCGCGCAACGACGCAGCGGTGCCACTCTCTCTATATATATATGTGTAGCGCATGGCGTGCAATCTTGCAAAGTCTGGCATGCCTAAGCTAAGATGATTGCCATATCTATTGGCTGAGGGGGTCCGACGGTGCCGAATTTGATTCTGAAAACCCCTTCTTCGTCGATGCGTGCTTCGAGATGGTCTCAAAGTACTGGTTCTCGTCGCCAATAGTGATCGTCGGGGTGCAATTCGGCGCACACGTAAACGAGAAGCGCTTACTTCCCTTGTGCAGGTTGACCACCCGGGCTTCATCGCGCTGAACAATCACACGTTGATCCTGTATGACGTTCTTCTGGAGATCCAGGGCAATAATGTTGGTAACGCCAAACGTTTTTCCGGTGACGACCAAAAGGTTGCCGGCCTGAACAGAAACGTCTGCGATCGACGCGTTGCCAATAATCACTTCACTCACTGGGCGTGGCAGACGCAGGAGCTGCGATTGGTCGTAGCGAACGATCAGGTCGTTGTTCGCATGTGCCTGGGAGATTGGGCCAGCCGCGCTTGAGATGAGCGTAACGCCCACGGCTAACGCGGCCAGGCCACGCTTGGCTGATTTACGAAAGTGGCGATAAGAAGCGCGCATGACGATCATGGGGCCTGTCTCCCTAAAAATTTCAAGCCTAGTAAGCGCCAAAATCATGAACGAACTGCAAACAAAGATCCGATTGTGACACGCCACAACCAGGAACCGTCAAAGCGGTCCCTCGACAGGCGGAATTGGTGACTCGGTTGTGGTCAACCGGTTGCTAATTCCCATGGTTTTGCTGCTCCGAAGTGAGACACACAAAGTCTTTCGCTCGCGACATCGCCGCAGAACTGTCTCCAAAGGCCGTTCAAACATCCTCAGAAATGACGATCCTGCGAGCGTAACAAAACGTTAATTCAGTTGCTCTGCCTGGAATGGAAATAAAAAAGCAACGTTGCTTTGAAAGATCTTTGGAAAAGATAGGGGTGCATCCAAAGTGAGCAATAATTACTTGGTATTTAGAAAGTATTATCCAGTACGATCAATGTAATAGGCTCCGATAGGCTCGCGATTTACTTGTTCTTAAGAGGCGGTGCTCTAAGTTGTTGACAGTTCAGACACGGAAGTCAGCCGGTCAGGACTTCAACAGTAAGTAAGTCAATTGGGAGAGTTACAATGTTCGCACGTTTCATGAAAGACGAGTCTGGTGCAACTGCAATCGAATACGGCCTGATCGCTTCGATCGTTGGCGTCGGTATCATCGTTGGTCTGGAAGCCCTGACAACTGCCCTGAACACATTGTTCGACACGAAAGTCTCTGGCAAACTTTAAGTCCGTTTTCTCGGCTTCGGCCGAGGACGACTTCTTGGACGAAAAATCTGAGAAAACCACCTGGCGTTGCCAGGTGGTTTTTTCTTTGGGGAGATAGTTCTGGAAAAGTGGTCTTCGAAAGTACGTCAATGTAGACCAGTAAAAAATTTACCATAGAAAAGAAAATGAAGAAATAGAGAAAAAACAACCGATTTATTCTTTTGGATTCACTCTCGTTTAAAACATGTGGGGTAGATTAGGGGCAGTTCAGACACGAAACAAAAAGTCGGTCAGGACTTCAACAGTCATCTAGTCAATTGGGAGAATTACAATGTTCGCACGTTTCATGAAAGACGAGTCTGGTGCAACTGCAATCGAATACGGCCTGATCGCTTCGATCGTCG
>JBCBRD010000050.1:0-17860 GCA_039819885.1 Pseudomonadota bacterium | reverse complement strand
CCACAACAGGTAATGACACCGTCAACAATACGGGTTCAATCACCGGCAATATTGACCTCGGTGGCGGTATCAACGCCATCTTCAACCGTTCCGGTGCACGCCTCACCAACAACCCAAACATCGCACTCGGCGGCGGAACCCTTACCAACGCAGGCGACATTTCACCAGGTGGTGATGACGTCGTCGGGACCACCAACGTCACCGGCAATTTTGTCCAGACCGCCACGGGTCGCTACCTCGCAGATGTAGATTTTTCCCGCCTTGCATCCGACCTCATCAACGTATCCGGAACGGCTGATCTTGGCGGTGAACTTGTCGTCAACCTCCAACAATTGGAAAACGGCACCTCAGTCACGATCCTAACTGCCGATGCTGGCGCGACATTGTCAGGCATCAGCGTCGCTGACACCCTGGCACTCAACTACGGCATCGAGGTCGACGGCAAAGACGTCAAGCTGACCGTCGACTACAACTTCGACATCCCCGATCTCTCCCGCAACGAGGATGGGGTAACCCAATACATCAACCGCGCACTCGATGCCGGTGTGTCCGATGCACTCGACCCATTCGTTGTGGCCCTGGGCCGCATAACTGATCCAGCCGAGTTCGAAGCCGCCGTCGCAGCGCTCAACCCAGAAACGCATCTCTCGGACACCACCGCATTTTACCAAGGCGTTGGCCAATTCACTGACAAAGTGATGAGTTGTGCGGTCCACTCTGGTCCCAACGCAGCAATTGCGGAAGGTCAGTGTAATTGGGCCCGGGTTACCCAACGCCGCATTCGCCAAGATGAGACCAATGAAACCGTTGGATACGACCAAAACACCAGCGAGTTTGCAGGTGGTATCCAGGTCGCCATTGCACCCAACTGGCGGCTAGGCGGAGCCGTCGGTTTCAACACCACAACGACCACAAACAACTCAACCTATTCCAGCGACGGCGACACCTACTCAGGCGGTGTTGTTCTGAAATACACCGACGGCCCTTGGCTGTTGGCAGGTGCTTTGACCGTCGGCCACCAGGAAACCGAGGGCCGACGCCAGATCAACTTCCCTGGAACACCGCTCACAGCCTTTAGCGACGCTGAATCAACCTATGTCGGCGGGCGTCTACGCGCTGCCTACCTGATCGATGCCGGTCGCTTCTACGCAAAGCCGATGTTAGACCTCGATATTACCCAACTCCACAATGATGGCTTCCAAGAAACCGGCGCAGGTGCCGTGTCCGCAATCGCCGACGCGTTTGACGAAACGCTTTACACGATCAGACCAGCCATCCAACTCGGCACAACCATCGGTCTTGGTCAGACCCGCATCGTTAGACCATTTCTTGAAGCAAGCGTCGCATTCCATCCCGAAACGGACCTTATTCTACCAATACGTTTTGCAGGCGCATCCGCGGCAGCTGATCCGTTCCAGATTAAGAGCAGCATCAACGAAACTGTCTTCGGAATTGCCGGTGGACTCGATATGGTCGCAGAAGATGGCGTCAACTTCGCCTTGCGTTACGACACCGAATTCGATGAAGACCACGTCTCACACTCAGGCAGCTTCAAAATGTCGATCGACTTCTAATCGTCTCTAAGCATCCAACACGCCGCCAAATTCATCCAAACAGAAAACCGGCGATCCTGAATTGGACCGCCGGTTTTTTACCAAGGACCTCTAGGCGCCTCGTAGCTTAGTCACCCAAAGTGATCTTCTTGGGAGAGCATGTACGCAGCTGAATTTAGATCTTCTGCACCGCGTCGCCAAAGCCTGAAAGTGGCACCGGAACGCTCATTGTTTTCTTCTGAAGGTTCTGGAAACTAATCGTCAAACGGCTGCCCGCCTTCAATTTTGAAAGCATCGCAGTATCAATCGGATGCCCCGCATAGCATCCAGCACGATCGCACGTCTGAACAACGAGCTGCTTTGCGGCCTGATCATCAACTTTCAAACTCAGGCCACCAGGAAGGAACAACCCATGCGGTAGCTGGATCAACATGGCGAGGTTTTTATCGCCCGTCGGTTTGCTCACAGCCACAGACAGCAGGCGCTGCCGCGTTTTCGTGATGAAGATGTTCTGCGTCGCCTTGCAAACCAGCCCTGCGCCCGGATTGTTGCACTGAACGGTCCACCCGGCTCCCGGTGGAGTGGCTGACTTTGTTGCCTGACCAGGCTCTTTCACCTTGCTCGACTTACTGACTGCCGGATCAGTGGCTAAAAGTGCAGGCGCTGCGACAAGTGCTGCCAGGCCAAGTTTAAAGACATGCTTCGGAAGCCCCATGGACCAATTCCCCCAATGAGTTTGATATGAAACGGTAGCAAGTTCAGGCAATCAAACAATGCAGCACACGGGTCTTTCCCCGACCGCTCCACAGAAACCCTGAGCGAATTGACTGCCCGTCAAAGTAGCGTGGCCTGGAAACACCAAATCGGCCGTAGGTAAATGCGGACAGCCCTGACTAAGCAAGAGGGCGCACCTGAGTTTCTCAACAGCCAGATAGCGCCCATCGGGCCGACAGATCTCCTGAAAGCAGAAGATCAGCATCAACAGGCGGCGGGAACCCTGCTGCATGCTGAGTGGGTCGATCAATCATCCAGTCCGTCAAACCAGCAAACAACCACATGTTCGGTGACACCAAACCTTGTGAAACGTAGGTGGACCTACGAGCGGCTACCGAACTTTATGATTGGTCATTTTACTGGCTGTAACCAAACGAGCTGGCCAGATTTGGTTTCAAGTCGTGTCAGCTGAGTTCATCTGCTGGAACAAGATGTCTTCACGAACGCTACCAGCGGTGTGATCTGTACACCCAAATGCTGACAGAGCTGGAGTGAGTCCTCGGACGCCACCCTCGGGCAACTGTCCCACGACACCCGCCTTGAGGTTGTGGTGCGCATGTGACTCCTGAGATAATCACATCGCGGTCAGCGTGCGCTTGCGGTAAAGGTACTGTCGGCAGAGCTTGTAGACGTTGAACCCGCTCAAATCCCGGTGGGTTTGAGCATCCAGCAACGCAGTAAACTTCCACCTTGTCGGATACGTTACCATCGTTGGTTGAACCTGCATGGAGTTGCCCCGAAAACGCGCTCATGAATGCCGTTGCAGCAACGTATGCAACAAAGGCGCGTCTAAGCAGACTCCAAGAAAGGCAGCGGATAGGCGGCGACTTACGAGGGTGATAAATTTTTGCTGCAGTCAATAACACGAGCGATTACCTTTAATCATGCAATCTAACTGGTATCGACTTATCGTCTTTGGTTCTCAATTGGTTTCTTAACCATTCGTTAACAACGTCCTGATTAAGCCGTTTCATTCTCATGGCCGGGTTGATGTCCAGCTATTGCTGGCGGACCTGCGGAGACAAAAGTGCAAATGGATCTGAGAGCGTGGAGGATACAGAAACAAGACGACCCGCTAGCGGCTCACTGAAGAGTCCATACGTGTTGAAAACATTGCACTGTCGCGTATGCAGAGCACCCAATTGTGCACGAACTGAAAATGGCGATCCCGCCAGGATTCGAACCTGGGACCGTCCGCTTAGAAGGCGGATGCTCTATCCAGCTGAGCTACGGGACCGTCGGGCCTCAAATGCGCCGCAACACGATACGTCGAAGCATATCAAATAACGAACGGCCTCTGCCTAGCAGATTTTGGTCGCTGCGTCAGGCAGGTTTAGTGCGTCCAGCGTCCAATACGCCCATATTTGAAATTGTCAGCATAGGTCTTGCGGACGGGCTTGCGCACCTTCGGTTCGACAACACGGAAAGCCAAGCCATTGCGTCGCGCGTATTCGATCGCATCCTCTTTAGTATCAAATTCAAGACGAATTTGCGCAGCCATATCCCGTGAGCTTGTCCACCCCATCAAGGGCTCAATTTCACGCGCAGATTGCGGTTCGTGCTCAAGGACCCACTCTTTGGTCCGAGCCTGGCCCGACTGCATAGCTGTCTTGGCAGGTCTGTAGATCCTTGCTGCCATGTCACAGGACCCCTCTCATACCTACGTGTTTGCGTCACCGTTAATCAGCAACCCATAGGGTTGGGAGGGTGCCGCCTTGTCCGACTGAACTTCGTCTGGCCGTCCGACACCGACCCCATAAGGGTGGTGGTCGGGGCTGGGGGATTCGAACTCCCGACCCCCTGCTCCCAAAGCAGGTGCTCTACCAGGCTGAGCTAAGCCCCGCCAAACGAGATGCGTTAGTGCCGTCTTCGCCGCCAAACGTCAAGATGGCTATTTCTCTAACCTTGCAAGAATTTCAAGTTTTCCCATTCCGACGCTGTTCTGTTCTCGGGAGACAGCAGCGGTTACCCACCAGCGGAGCGAAAGTGTCCATGCGTGACCTTGTCACCAGCCTGAATACCGAGTCGTGAAGCTTCGCCACCTGGGATTTCCAGAACTGCCGTCACGGGCGCGCCTGCGCGGATAACCGTTTCGGAGTGCGGCTCAGCATTTGCTTCCACACGATGGATGACGCCATCTGCTCGAATGAACAGCATATCTAATGGGATATAGGTGTTCCGCATCCACATCGATAAGTCGTCGGCCTCGGGATAGGGAAACAGCATCCCTGTCATAGGTGAGAGAGAACGGCGAAACATCAGACCAACGGCCTTCTGACGCTCCGTTTCAGCAACTTCAACGCGAAATTCATGCGTTCCCTGGGCAGTCACGATTTCCAACGTCTGAGTTGCCAGCTTCTCCGCTTGAGCGGTTTGATACACCCATCGCCCTTCACCAAGGACGCCCTTCAACTCAGGCTGACCCACCAACGCCATCATCGCAAGTCCGATCAAACGGCCACAGACGTTCCTCATCCGCATTCTACAATCAGCTCCCAAAAACAACGAAAGCGGCAGGGGCCAAAGAGCCGCCCCACCGCTTTCTTGTATCAAGTCAGTTTGGACAGTTGAAGGCGTTGTCAGTGTGAGGTCGTCGGCCGCGTCGGAACGCCGTCGGGACGAAGCTCAGCTGCCATACAGCCTTTCGAACCATACCCCCAGCGCACCTGAACGATCTGCCCGGGACGCAGTTCCGTGAACCCGAAACGACGTAGTGTTTCCATGTGCACGAAAATGTCAGCGGTTCCTTCGCCACGTGTCAGGAACCCGAAGCCCCGCACACGGTTGAACCACTTACAGATCGCTCGCTCCCAGTCGCTTTCTGGCTGAACGATGACATGTGTTCTTTGCGGAAGTGCCGAGGGATGAATTGCGGTACTCTCATCCATCGACAACACGCGGAAGGCCTGCATACCTTTAGGACGCTTCATGACCTGGCAATGAACCCGTGCGCCCTCATATGCCGTCTGATAGCCGCCAGCCCGCAGGCAGGTTACATGCAGAAGCACATCTTCAAGCCCATTGTCGGGAACGATGAAGCCGAACCCCTTGGAAGCGTCGAACCACTTGATTGAACCAGCGACCTCGAACACTTCAAGTCCGGCTTCCTGCATCTTTTCGAGCGTTTCCTCAGCAGGAATCTCGAAAGGAAGGTCAGGAAAATACTTAGAGTCAGTCATTGGATACCCCCGCCACGCTATCGCTTACGATTGCGAAAACTTCACTCATATCAACGCCAGCCGATCCGGAGGCCAGTTTGCCCTCTTTCCTCCATCACGCAGCGTTAACGGAACTTTACTTATTCGATGCCGACTGGAAAGGGCCAAACAGCAACAGCCCCATCACGACCCGACATGAACCCTTTTCACCAGCGCGAGCAAATAGACCGGAGGCCTCTGAAAAAAAAGAACAAATAGCGCTTTTACACAGAACCAAAACGAGCTGTTAGTGAATGGGTCTCACCGACATCAAAGCGGTGACCAACCAGTATCACAGCACTATTTTACCCGATCATTCCACCCCAAGTGATTCGGTTTTCGTCACATGCGCAAGGCACCGCAACCGGTTTGCCGCAGCCCCAGTTAAAACCTATATCAACAATGCCGGTTGACCCTTCTGGCTGATCGCCCCTCAGGCTACCACCTTCCATGAAACCGAAAGAAGACACCCCATGCGCTACCTCCACACAATGGTCCGCATCAAAGACGTCGATGCGAGCCTAAAATTTTATTG
Organism: Pseudomonadota bacterium; assembly: GCA_039819885.1. Taxonomy (GTDB): domain Bacteria; phylum Pseudomonadota; class Alphaproteobacteria; order Rhizobiales; family Hyphomicrobiaceae; genus JBCBRD01. The sequence goes on along the minus strand of JBCBRD010000050.1, from coordinate 11,801 downwards.
CGATGGCCTCGGCATGCGGGAGGTGCGCCGCATGGAGAGCGAACAAGGTCGTTTCACTCTAATCTTCCTAGCAGCACCCGAAGACCGTCGTGCAGCAGCGGAAGCTTCAGCCCCACTCTTGGAGCTGACCTACAATTGGGATACCGAAGACTATGATTGCGGACGCAATTTCGGGCACCTCGCTTTCGAGGTCGAAGACATCTATGCGCTCTGTCAGGATCTGACCGACAAAGGCATCACCATCAACCGACCACCACGGGACGGTCGGATGGCGTTTATCCGTTCCCCAGACAATATCTCGATCGAATTGCTTCAGAAAGGTCAGGCGAAACAACAGGCCGAACCTTGGGCGTCGATGCAAAACTCGGGCACATGGTAAAAACATTCCGCTCGCCCAGAACCTGCAAGTAATAACATTACACTTGCAAGTAATAACATTACATAAGGCTTGGACTAATGATGCTAATCAGAAGATTTGTTGAGATTGGTGATGACAAACAAATTCCAAGCGGCCACATATAGTGCAGGCTAAGACCTATATCGCAGATACCTGCGGTCGTTGACCTAGCCTTGGGGGCCATACATTTCCTACATTGGAAGTATAGAACCCAATCACGGTGACAAATACTCAAGTTTGTCACTCCAATTTACTGGAGAAAACGCTATGAAAACTTGGAACAAGCCACAGGTACGTGAGCAGGAAGTCGGCCTCGAAGTCACGAGCTACCTGCCAGCAGACATCGACATCATCTAACCTTGATGGTGATCAACCCAGCGTAAACAGTCATTTGTGCTGGGAGGCGGTGGTCTTAACAGGGCCACCGCTTTTTCGTTTATAACGCCCCCAGCACAACCTAATGGGGCGTCAAATACCAACGATGCGCCGACAGGTTTTTGGCATTTATTGCGGCGATGACTTACATCTAAGGTGCCGGGCGCGACACCCCGGCCAAACAACAAAAACGACGTTTTAGGGATTAGGAATGCACATCAAGGTGCTCGGCTCAGCAGCCGGCGGCGGCTTTCCGCAATGGAACTGCAATGGACAGATGAGTGCACGCGTTCGCGCTAACGAGCCTGGGCTGGCCCCGCGCACGCAATCGAGTTTGATGGTGAGTGCCGATGGCAAACGTTGGGTCCTCTTGAACGCTTCGCCCGACCTAAGACAGCAAATCAACCAAACGCCTGAACTTTGGCCCGCGAAGTCAGCAGGCCTCAGGTCATCGCCCATTGAAGCGGTCATCCTGACCAACGGCGACGTCGACCATATCATCGGCTTGATAAACCTACGCGAAGGCCAGCCGTTTAAGCTTTATGCCTCCGACCGCGTCATGGCGACGTTGAATGCAAACTCGGTCTTCAATGTTCTGAACCCAGACCATGTGGAACGGCGTGCGTTGGACATGGACCAAGACTTGGAAATCGAAGGCGCATCTGGTGCCACTGGAATTACGATCCATGCATTCGATGTTCCCGGCAAAGTCGCGCTTTACCTTGAAGATGCATCACAAGGCGAAAACTTCGGCACCAAAGCCGGTGACACCATCGGGCTGAAGATCACCGACAACGCATCCGGCAAGTCGTTCTTCTATATTCCTGGATGCGCAACAGTCGATGAGCCACTAGCCGCGAGATTGCGCAATGCAGATCTTGTCTTTTTCGACGGCACATTGTTCACCGACACAGAAATGCTCGACCAGGGATTGTCACACAAATCTGGAAGACGCATGGGGCACATGAGCATGTCAGGATCTGACGGCTCGATCGCAGCCTTCGAGCCATTAAATGTGAAGCGACGCATCTACGTACACATCAACAATTCCAACCCAGCCCTCGATGACAACAGCCCTCAACGTGCGGAAGTCACATCGGCCGGTTGGGAAGTTTCATATGACGGTATGGAGATTGAGCTATGAGCCCATCCAGCGCAGCCCTTCAAACACACGAAACCTCAGCGACCACCAACGCACAGGCTGACCAACTTTGGACACCCGACGAATTCGAAGCCGCCATCCGCGCGGTTGGCGCCGAGCGCTATCACGACAAGCACCCCTTCCATCATTTGCTCCATGGCGGCAAACTGAAGCGTGAGCAAGTCCAGGCCTGGGCCCTCAACCGGTACTGTTATCAATCGGCCGTTCCGCGCAAAGATGCAGCGTTCATGGCCCGCACCCATGACCATGCCCTTCGCAAGGAGTGGATGCACCGCATGCTTGACCACGACGGGTATGGTCAGGAAGAAGGCGGCATTGAGCGCTGGTTGGTTTTGACAGACGGCCTCGGCCTCAGCCGCGACTATGTAATTTCGAGAGAAGGCGCCCTTCCTGCAACCAAGTTCGCAGTTGAAGCTTACGTTCACTTTGTGCGCGACCAACCAATGACCATCGCCGTTGCCTCCTCACTGACAGAACTGTTTGCGCCAAAAATCCACAAAGAGCGCATCTCTGGCATGCTGGAGAACTACGATTTCATCGATGACAAGGTGATGGCCTACTTCAAACGCCGCCTGAACCAAGCCCCTCGCGATTCAGATTTCGCGCTCAAATACATCAAAGAGCATGCAGCCACACGCGCCGAGCAGGAGGCCTGTGTTGATGCCGTACGCTTCAAATGCAACGTCCTGTGGGTCCAGCTCGACGCGCTGTACAATGCCTATGTTGAACCAGCACACATTCCGCCAGGCGCATTCCGGCCAGGTGAAACACCTGAGGCCTACGCGTGAACGGAGAACCACTGATGGCTGATCGTGCCGCAACGAAACCGACCCGGTTGATCATCCAGGCGGATACAAAACTCAAACTGCCGCGTCACATTAAGCTGCGCCACGACGAAGGGCGCGGACGTTGGCTCATATTAGCACCCGAACGCGTGTTCGAGCCCGACGACGTATCGGTTGATGTCTTAAAACTCTGCGACGGCGAGCGCACTGTAACAGACATGGCCGCCAATCTCAGTGAAGCCTATCAGGCCCCCGCTGATGTCATCCTCAAAGACATCATCGAGATGCTTCAGGATCTCGCTGACAAGGGAGTAGTGAAGTCATGAATGAAATGGCCCCCCGTCCACTGACAGCGCCGACGGATGAAAACCAGAATTGTGCCCGTGCACCCATCGGCCTTCTGGCAGAACTCACGCACCGTTGCCCATTGCAGTGTCCCTACTGTTCCAACCCGGTTGACCTCGAAAAGGCGAACACAGAGCTGACCACCGAAGAGTGGCAGTCTGTAATGCGACAGGCTGGCGAATTGGGCATCCTGCAAATCCATTTGTCGGGCGGCGAACCCACTGTCAGACGTGATCTCGAAGACATTGTCGAAACAGCAGCAGAAGCTGGTCTTTACACAAACCTGATCACAGCCGGCGTGACGCTGACCCGAGAGCGGCTCAAAACGCTTCGAGACAAAGGCCTCGATCATGTCCAGCTTTCCATCCAGGACGCAGATCCCGCAAACGCCGACCGCATTGGCAACTATAAAAACGGCAGTGCAAAGAAACTCGAAGTGACCAAGTGGGTGCGCGAGTTCGATATGCCGTTGACGATCAATGCGCCGCTCCATCGCCAGAACATTGAAAACCTGCCAGCCATCATCGACTACGCTGTCGATGTCGGCGCTGGACGATTGGAAGTCGCGCACATTCAATATTACGCCTGGGCGCTGGAAAATCGCGCAGCACTGATGCCGACCCGAGCCGCTTACAACAAAACCGCAGAAATCGTCGCCGAAGCCAAAGAACGCCTAAAGGGCATTCTGGTCATCGACTTCGTCGTCCCAGACTACTACGCCAAGTATCCTAAGCCCTGCATGGGCGGCTGGGGCCGGGGGATCATGAACGTAACGCCATCGGGTAAAGTTCTGCCGTGCCACGCAGCCGAGTCACTCCCCAATCTCGAATTCGACAACGTGCGAGACCGCCCGCTGGCTGACATCTGGCTGAACTCACAATCCTTCAACATGTACCGCGGTACAGACTGGATGAAAGAGCCGTGCAAGTCCTGTGACCGCCGTGAAATCGACTTTGGCGGCTGCCGGTGCCAAGCTCTGGCACTCACTGGAGATGCAGCAAACACGGATCCCGCCTGTTCAAAATCTGAACATCATGAAGAGTGGGCGGCCGTCGCAGGAACAGAATCGGCCAAGGACGCACCTGATTTCATCTACCGGCGTATCGGTGGTATGAAGGTCACCCACAAAGGAAGCGCCCGTTGACCGCTTCAATCGGTCAAACCGGGCATTCAACTGCCAAGCCAGATGCCGGATTTGCGTCAAGGGGTGGAACGCGTTGACGCGTCTGAGTGTTAACCATTGCAGACACAGTTCCATCACGGCACAATACGCGAGCGATCGGGCACAAGCCTGACCTAAGGCGGATTACCTCTCTAAAAACACTGGACTTTTTCTAAAAAGACAGTCGTATTCAGCGACGGTTCAGGAGGAAATCGCCATATTGTCCTGCCACTGTCCGGTTTGTGCAAACCGCAAACACCTACAAGATCGTGAGGGAGAACGCTCCGAATGCTGAAGAAATATCTCGTTATTGCAGTAGCTGCCGCTGTGCCGGCTCTGACACTCGCACCAACAATGGCGTCCGCTCAGGACGTCGCAAAAGGCGCAAAAGTTTTCAAGAAGTGCAAAGCCTGCCACGCAGTTGGTGAAGGCGCGAAAAACAAGGTCGGCCCACAACTGAACGGCGTTGTCGGACGCGCTGCAGGATCACTTGAAGGCTATAAGTATTCTAAGGCAATGGTTGAAATTGGCCTGACCTGGGATGAAGCAACGCTGGACAAGTATCTTGCCAATCCGAAGGGCGTCGTCAAAGGCACCAAGATGATCTATCGCGGTCTGAAAAAAGAACAACAGCGTAAAGACATCATCGCATATCTCGCCACGTACGATGCCGAAGGCAAAAAAGTCGAAGCCGCTGCGGCAAACTAATAACCCGTGAAGCCTCGACAACGATTATCCAAGGTCACGTCTTCAAAGGCGTGGCCTTTTTCTATTTTCAAACATGCTGTGTGTATTCAGGTATCGAATTCACGCCCCGACGGGCACTTGCAAGGGATCAATCCCATCTTGATCAAGTAGGCTCAGCCAATGATCGAGCCTCGCCCCATTTAGAATCAGATCCGGCGCGACATCAATCAGCGGAACCAACACGAATGCGCGTTCGGTGATATGCGGATGCGGCAACGTCAGGATCTCGTCCGACAATACCGCGTTGCGGTAAACCAGAACGTCGAGGTCGATCACGCGCGGCCCCCACTTGACTGTCCGCTCGCGCCCCATCTTGCGCTCAACATCAAGGCACCACCCCAGCAATGCATGTGGCTGTAAAGATGTACGCACCGAAAAGCACGCGTTTGCAAACCAGTCTTGATCAGTGACACCCCAAGGCGGCGTTTTGTAAATCTGCGACGCAGTCACCAGCTCAACATCTTCGGCGTCACAAACCATCTGCGTCGCCGTCTCAATGTTTTGAGCCTTGTCGCCAATGTTCGATCCAACCGCAATCACGGCATCGAATTGGGCCCCAGTCGGAAACTCCGTCATGTCTTCGGGGTCCTGATCGTGTCAGTCATACTTGACATAAGAGAAACGCAGATCATCCTGCGGCGTCCCTTCAAGTGAATTGTCGGTTTCCGCGCCAGGCTGCCAGCCAACGACCTCTTCGATTTTCTTGGCTAAGAACAGATCCTTATCCGTAATCCCCTTGGCCGAGTGGGTTTGCAGGCGAACCTCAACCCAGGCATACGACGCCGTAAGATCAGGGTGGTGCCAAGCCGCCTCGGCGAGATGCCCAACGGTGTTGACCACCATCAAGGTGCCCTTCCAACTGTTGGTCTTGAAGGTGCGCCGCACCCAACCGTCTTCTAAACGCCACTTCGGACAATGCTCCGATAACCACGCCGAAACATCCGCCTCACTCATTGCGACTTCGCGGTCACTCGCCATCTCATCCTCAATGTTCATTTCAACGGACATCTAAGTCACAACTCATATTCGACTTTCGCGGCAAACCCAAATACATAAAGACCAGCACGGGCCATTCACAAAAACCTGAGGGCGAGCTGTCCTCGCACCGCGCATTCATACCGCTTGAAACCGACCGCACATCAACCAGCTAGTCCCTCACAAATCAAACAAGATATGCCCTCGCTCGCGTCACAAGACACCACTTGGAGTACCGTGGATATCGATGCCCCAGGCCGCCTCCATCTCGGCTTTCTGGACCTCGATGCGACGCTTGCTCGGCGCTATGGGTCAATCGGGCTCGCAATTGACCGCCCTGCAACGCGGTTTACGCTAGAGCGATTGGAAGCCGACACCAAGACCAACCAACTCTTTGAGTTCGAGGTCTCAGGTCTCGAACAATCCCGGGCGGAAAAGCTGCTGAAACAGGCCGCAAGCCACTATGGCCTTAGCGGCAAATGGCACCTGCACATCGATGAGGCCATCCCGGCACATGCGGGCCTGGGATCGGGCACCCAACTAGCGATCGCCATTGGAACAGCCGTCGCCGACCTTTCACAACGACCGTCCAGCCCCCAAGACGTCGCCAAGGCGCTGAACCGCGGCGCACGGTCTGCCATCGGCATTGCAGCCTTTGATCACGGCGGGTTTCTGGTTGACGGTGGCCGCGGCAAATCAAACGCGCCTGCGCCGTTGGTGTCACGTGTGGACTTCCCAGCGGACTGGCACATTCTGCTTGTCTTGGATCAGCAAGCGCAAGGCGTCCACGGCGAACAGGAAACCAACGCGTTCGCCAATCTTCCGCCGATGCCACAAGCAACAGCAGCACACTTGTGCCATCTGACACTCATGCGGCTACTTCCCGCCATCGTCGAGCACGACATCGAGACCTTCGGTGATGCCCTCAATGAAATCCAAAGAACCATCGGTGAACAGTTTGCCCCCCACCAGGGCGGTGACATCTGGGCCTCGAAAAACGTCGGCCAATTCATGGCTAAACTCGCTAGTGCAGGTGCTGTTGGAATTGGCCAAAGCTCGTGGGGCCCTACCGGTTTTGCCTTTACGCCCAGCGCATCTTCAGCTCACGATCTCATCCGGCGCTACACAAGCGTCGCACACCAGCACGGCCTAGACCTGCAAATCGTTCGCGGCAGAAACAGTGGCGCATGCGTCACCAAAAACGGACCCCGCATAGGACAATCAACGACGAACAAAAAACCTATGGAGTTTCGAAAACCATGACCGATGCAACCCCGATCCTGCACATGCTGACGCCGCAAAAACACATGAGCCCATTCGATGTGAACATGGCAGCCGACGCTGGCTATAAGGTAATCGTGCCCTACGTGAATGTTGAACCAAATGAAGTCACAGGCCTTGTTCAAGACGCCATTTTTTCCCGCCCACCGGATTACGGCGTTCGCACGGGCTTTTTCATCGGCGGCAAGGACGCCCTGCTCGCCCTCGACATGATGAAAGCGGCAGAAGAGGCCTTGGTCCCACCGTTTCAGCTTTCAACATTCGCAGATCCCGCCGGATCATTCACAACCGCAGCTGCAATGGTCGCCTGCGTTGAAAAGGTTCTAAAGGACAAGTTTCAAAAAGACTGGAAAGGCCTGCGCGTCGCCGTCTTTGGCGCAACCGGCGTGGTCGGCTTTGCATCCTCAGTGATTGCCGCCCTTGAGGGCGCAAAGGTCCAACTCGTCGCCCATAGAGGCATCGAACGCTGTATCAAAAACGCCGACATCTCACGCGAACGATTTGGCGTTGAGTTGGAATCCGTCCCTGGCGAGAACGACGAGCAAAAAGCCAACATCATAGCAAATTCTGATGTGATTTTCGCAGCAGCCGCAGCCGGGGTACAAGTCCTGTCGAAGGAAAACATGAAGGCTGCCAAAGACCTCCTCGTCACCGCAGACGTTAACGCCGTCCCACCACCAGGCGTCGAGGGTATGGACCTCTTTATGAAGGGTGATCTACTGCCTGATATGAAGACGACCACAGGTGTCGGACCACTTGCCATCGGCGATGTGAAGTACAAAACCGAGGCAGGACTATTCAAAGCCATGCTGACCGCCACTGAACCTCAGCATTTTGACTTCCGTCACGCATTCCAACTCGCACGAACGTTCGTCGCGTGACCCAATACAATCCTGTCCTTATCGCAGGCTTCTCGGGGCGGGCTCTCGCGCAGTCCGCCCACCGGGCAGGCTTCACGCCCTTCGTGCTGGATGCCTACGGCGATGAGGACACAAAAGCGCTCGCCAAGGAAAGCATCACCGATACGTCGATCATCGGATCGGGCTTTCGAGCAAAGACGACGATGAAGGCCTTGAGCCAACTCCGCGATGCCACACAGACAGCAACACCGCCGTTGATCTTAGGTGCAGGCTTTGAGCAATCACCCAAACTCATTGCAACGCTTGAAACGCAATTCGACTTGAAGGGGTGCCACGCCGATACGGTGCAACGCGTCAAAAACCCTGAGACCTTTTTTTCGACCCTCCATGAACTGGGCGTTACCCACCCTCAAACCCTATCCCAAGAGTCATGTGCGGATCGGGAACACAACAAGACCTGGCTCTCAAAACGCATCGGCGGTATGGGTGGCCTTCACATCGATTACCTCGACGGCGACACCCCCCTCGCACCAAAACACTATGCTCAGGAGCACATCTCGGGGCTCTCAATCTCAGCAACAGCGATTGCAACCTCCAGCCACCATGCATTCGCTTTTACGCAATCCTGGATCAATGCCGCTCCAGATACGCCATTTCGGTTCGGTGGCGTGGTCGGCAGCGTCTCGCCGGACACCGACCTGGAAACCCGCCTCGTCGACACAATGATATTGCTCTTGAGCGCGTTCGATCTCAAGGGCCTCATCTCGTTCGACTTCATCATGGCAGACGGTGAGCTCTTCCTACTTGAAATCAATCCACGCCCCACAGCCGCACTCGATGTCTTGGACGATACGCAAGGTACACTTTTCAAGGCACACCTCGCTGCCGCCTCAGATGACGGAGAGGCAGCCATGCAGCTCCTACAGTCAGATTGGCAACCAAAAACCAAAGCCTCCGCGTACCTCTATGCCGACGCCGGACCCTTAACAGTACCGCAAGTTGCATGGCCACGATGGGTGCACGATCAGCCAAAACAGGGCAGCACAATCCGCCACTATGCACCAATTCTAACGGTCATCGCCGAGGGTGACACACCAGCGACCGCTGTAACGCACACACAACAACGCCTGGAACACATGGCCGACGTAGTGTACGACAGCGAAAAAAAGGGAGGTTAGAACGCCATGGAATCGTCGCTCGCCGGTGGTGTGTCATCGCACATCAAGACTGACAATCCGCTGGCTGGTGTCAGCGTCAACGCCAATGCTGCCCGCATCGTTGATCACGTTGTCGCCAATGCAGACAGCCTTAGGTGTGGCGTTTCAACCGGAACCGAAGGCGAAACGCTGATTGATTGCGGAGCAAGCGTTATCGGCGGTTTGGAGCTTGGTCGCTACCTGGCAGAGATCTGCATGGGCGGCATGGGACAAATCCGGCTCAGCACGTCCTCCGGTCACAACGAGTGGCCATTGGCCGTCACCGTCACATCGACAAACCCAGTGATCGCATGCCTCGCCAGCCAGTATGCAGGCTGGACAATCCAAGACGAAGCATCAGGCTTCTTTGCTCTCGGTTCAGGTCCCGCCCGGGCCGCCTCTCGGGTCGAACCATTGTTCGAGGAACTCAAATACGCCGACCACGCGGGACGGGCTGTCCTTGTCATCGAGGGGGACCAACCTCCACCGCCAACCGTGGCAAAAACAGTAGCCGAGGCCTGCGGGATCCAAGCAACGCACCTGACCATTTTGTATGCGCCAACATGGTCTTTGGCAGGCGGGGTACAGATTGCTGCCCGCGTGCTCGAGGTTGCGCTGCACAAGGCACATGCCCTGCACTTCCCACTCGAAGACATCCTGGATGGCTATGGCACGGCACCGATTGCGCCACCCATTCCTGACTTTGTGAAGGCCATGGGCCGCACGAACGATGCCATCATCTACGGGGGTCGCATCGGCCTCTATGTCAAAGGCACTGACGAAGCTGCGCACGGCCTGGCCGAAACACTCCCATCGTCCAGCTCGAAAGGCTACGGGAAGCCATTTGCTGAGATCTTTGCGGAGGTCAACGGTGACTTCTACAAAATTGACCCAACACTCTTTTCACCGGCCGTGGTCCAGATCACCAACGTCGAAACCGGAAAAACTTTCAATGCCGGCAAAATGGCGCCTGACGTTGTCACCGCCAGCTTCACCAACACGTAACGTCTGAACAGCCCTGCACTGATGGAGTGACGAGACGCATGCCGACGCCCCACATCGTCCTATTTTCCGAGGACGTCGGCGATGAATGGCATTCCGGCGCACTGATTGATGCATTCAAACAGCAAGGTGCAGACGTGACGCGTGTCGCACTTGCACACTGCGGGTTTGATACCAGCGCACCCGGCGGTCTTTCAATTCCAGGCTTCGCAGACCGCCTGCCTGATGGCGCGTTCGTTCGGGCGATCTCAACAGGGACGCTGGAACAGATCACGCTGCGCCTCGGCCTCCTTCATGCACTCGAAGCAGCAGGCGTCTGTGTTTGGAACTCGGCCGATGCCATCGAGCGCTGCGTAGACAAAGCTATGGCGCTTCAGTGTTTCCACCGGGCTGGGTTGCCAATCCCAAAGTCGGTCACAAGCGAGGAGCTTCAAACAGCGAAAGCCTCTGCATCAAGCCTGCTGCAGGATGATGGCGCAGTCCTAAAACCCTTATTTGGATCACAGGGAAACGGCGTCCGACGCATTCATTATCCCGAAGAAGTCTTCCGGTCCGAAGAACTCGGCGGCGTTTATCACCTTCAACGCTACATACCAACAGCCGATGCCAAACCGTTTTCCGACCTGCGCCTCCTGGTCTCCGGTGATCGCGTCATTGCAGGAATGAAGCGGTCAAGCCCCACTTGGCCGACCAACGTACATCAAGGCGGTGCACCGCTCGCAATGGAGATCACTCCAGAACTTAACAACCTAGCGGTTCGCGCTGCCCAAGCTGTCGGTGCGGGTTACGCTGGCGTTGACCTAATGATGGACAAAAGCGGCAAGCCCCACCTTATCGAGATCAACTCAAACCCGGCCTGGAAGGGCTCGCAATCTGTCACCGAGCTCAACATTGCCGAAAATCTCATTGAGGACTTTCTGAAGGCACGAGCTGTAACAGCCATCGCCACTGCGTTCGAAAACGCATGCGCACACGAGCTCACAGCAATCAAACCTGGCAACGTCCACATCTTCCGCGCCGGCCACCGGATGACGGTCGACGACTTTGCCCGAAGTGCAATGGCTTCAGCACCCTTCATTGCGAAGTCCAGTCTCACTGTCGGACAGCGGATCAAAGCAGCTGTCGCCGCGACCAATGCTGCAGTCAACTGCAACACCAACCTTGGCATCTGCCTTCTTTGTGCACCTCTCGCAGTTGCCGCACAATCGCACCCGCTGACACCTCAAGAACTCCGCTCAGAACTTGCGGAGGTCCTGGAAATCCTTACTATTCAAGATGCAGAAGACGCCTACGCTGCAATCAGGCTTGCCTCACCTGCTGGCCTCGGCAACGCGACCAAGCAGGACGTCAACGCCACTCCCCAGGTCACGTTGTTGGCAACCATGGCGCTGGCCGCCGAGCGCGATCGCATTGCCAATGCCTACACCAACACCTACGACGACATCTTCACCCATGCCCTGCCAAAACTGGAAGCGAGCCTCTCAGAGACGTCCGACACATCACAAGCCGTGTCC
>JBCBRD010000049.1:0-18206 GCA_039819885.1 Pseudomonadota bacterium | reverse complement strand
GATTTCGAAGAATAGGAAGGTTGCCACCGGCACAATCAGCATAAAGGCAATTGTCAGCAACCAGGAATGACCACCAAAGACCCGCAGATAGACAAACAGAAAGATCGGCAGCATCCCGTAGAACCCGATGCCCTTGAAACCGAACAGCCCAACACCTTCGATGAGCCCCACGCAAACGGTCAAAAGCAGAGCAACAGCGCCGACATCGCGTGACATCCCTGGCGCCCAAAAATACTCCGTCGACGTAGCGATGGGCCCGACCTTACGAATCCAGTTAGCAAGTATCCCGAGACATGAAATCAACATCGCCGCCGACAGCCAGAACGGCCAAAAGCCCCCACCGGGACCTTCGCCCGTTACCCACCCGACATTGAGCTCTGTGCTCTTCCACATCAAATAGCCCGAAAACAGAGCCATGGTGATAGCCATAAGGAGCTCAGCGGTGCGTACGGTCATCGGTAAGTCCTAAGCATCGATCAGTCATCGGTAAGGTTGGTGCGAAGGCAAAAAGTGGTTTCCCTGAAGTCCAAATCCAGTGGAGCGCACTGCACACTGTTGAGGCTGTAAAGATGCAGTGCCATTGGCACGCGGAAAATGCATCCGGGAAAGTCGCGAGCATTCCGCGGCGATCGAGAAACATGGGCCCCGAGCAATTGCAACGAAGATGCAGATCACGTGAGCATTGCAATCTCAATGGAGGTGCTACCATCAAGGTTAGAAGCATAAACCCTAGTGGAAGCGGCAATGATTAATCTGAAAAGATCAAAGCTCACCACATCCTTAGGTTCGAGTGGCCGCGGCACCAATGAGAGATGCACGCGGCCAAGGGATCTGCGGGACAGAGCGCTTACAGAGCGCCCATTTCCTTCAGCATCGCCTCGTGGACGTCACGCTCTTTCTTCCAGTAGGTCATCAACGCATCGCCCGAGAGCGGATCGCCTTGAAGAGCTTTTTTCGAGCGATAAGTCTGCCAGTCTTTCGAGTTAAAGACCTTTGTGAAGAGATCGTTGTAGTAGGCTTTCGCCTCGTCACTCATGCCAGGTGCACCGACGACTGTGCGCTGCATGTAGTATTCAAAGTCTTTACCGATCTCTTTGAACGTCGGCGCATCTTTAAATAAACCGATACGTTCACCGGTGAAGCATGCCAGTGGCTTGGTGTTGCCAGCTTCATAAAAGCCGAGCTGCTCAGACGGGTTGTTCACCGTTGAGTCAGCATTGTTGCCAGCCAACTCCTTAGCAACCTTACCACCGCCCTTGTACGGGACGTATTTCATTTTAAGGCCGTAGGCCGTGTTCAAGTAGTCGGTGAGCAGGTTGTCTTCGGACGCCTTGCCTGTGCCGGCCATAATCCACTTGTCGCCTTTTGCCTTCGCAGCTGCGACGAACTCATCAACGTTGTTGATGTCTTTGCGATCAGAATTCACCCAGAGACAAAACGTGTCTTCAGCCATGCGCATCACAGGGGTGAACTCTTCAATGTTCACGTTCAAACCTGGCTGACGCAATGGCGTCGTATAGAACGAGTTCAGAGTGAACATGATCGTATGATTGTCCCCCTTCTTCCCGTTCAAATAGATCAAGGCTTCAGCCCCAGACCCGCCTGGCTTGTTGACGGGCGTCACAGGAACCGAGGCCAGTTTGTCCTTGGCAATGATCGACTGCATGAGACGGACCGCTTTGTCGGCGCCGCCACCCTTACCTGCCATCACGACAAACTCGACTGGCTTCTTAGGTTCCCAGCCTGCGCTGGCCGGAGCAGCAAATGACAGTGCGAGCGAACCCGCGCCGACAGCACAAAGGCCTCCGACCGATAAGATCTTCGTCAATGAACCCATTCGTGTAACCTCCAAGGTTTTTCCTCCCAACCGACGGTTGCGGTTGTGCGTTTTTGTGGACGCTGAAAACGACCTTCTTACGGTGTTTTCGATCCGCGCCGCGTTCTGCTTCATCCAGCCGCCTCAGACTAGACTTTCGTGCGACGTCTGGTAGACCGTATGCCAGACCACCCAGCAAACGCAATCCTAGAAATATGCTGCAAGCGCGAGATCAAAGACCATGCTGCATCGCAACCAACGCCATGAAAAACCGGTTGAAAAGCAGAGCGAGCAATGACGTACGATGCAAGGATCACGTCCACAAATTCCAAGGATCAGCATGCGGCAGGTGGTGGCTGGGATCCGGCTCCAGCACTCGGACTTTCGTATAACAGCCTGGATTAAGCAACTCGAATTTTGACAACGGTAAACCGCCAAATTCCGAAATCCAGCGTTCACTCCAGAAAGGCTCTCAGACGGTGTCGGCAGACCGACCACCAATGCGGCACACTTCAAAGCCGCGGTGTCTAAAGATTACAACCACCACCAGGTCTCTTGATCATGCTCGGCCCTCACCAAATGAGAGAAGCCGCCATCCGGCACACCACCGAGGCGTTGACCCCACCTGCAAACAAAAGATCAACAGGCTTCATAAACTCAAAGATAACCGTACGTGCCGTTCGCACGATGTAGGATAAGCGAAGATGGATCTTCTTGAATTCCAAGCCAAGGAACTCCTGAATAGGTTCGGGATCGCCACTCCAGTTGGTCGCATCGCAGAAACACCTCATGAGGCGAGCCGGGCCGCAAATCGGTTAAGCGCTGAACGGTTCGCCATCAAAGTCCAGGTTCGAGCAGGTGAGCGGCGCGCGGCAGGCGGCATCCGTTTTGCAGCCTCACCCGCCGGCGTCGCGGCAACTTGCGAAAGCCTACTCGGCCGGAACTTCACGACGGCACAGACAACGAAGACCGGAGAATTCGTTCGCTGGATCTTGGTGGAAGAAGCGATTGATAGCGCCCGCGAGCTTTATGCCGCGATCGTCGTCAACAGAGATCTTGGTCAGCTCTTCTTGTTGCTCTCACGCGCCGGAGGCGATGGCATTGAGCAACGAGCCAAATCCGAAACAGACCTCATCCAAAGAATTCCGCTTCTGTTGGAAGACGGCACAGCCGTCGGCAACTACGCGTCGGCGGTGGGTGATCTTGGGCTTCCAGAAAGCGCTCAGACCGCCGTCATTGAGACAATTCAAAAAATGGCCCGCCTAGCCGTGGAACTCGATGCACTGCAGGTTGAAATCAATCCGCTTGCCATCCGAAAGGACGGATCAACAATCGCACTTGATGCGAAACTCAGCCTCGACGACAACGCGCTGATGCGCCATCCCGCGCTAGCCGCATTATCGCAGGCCTTCGAAGCCGAGCAAGCAGACCCTAGCGAACAAGACGCAGAAGACCACCGGATCAACTATGTCGGTCTCGACGGCGAAACCGGTGTCATTGCGAATGGCGCTGGCCTCGCCTTGACAACACTTGATTTGATTGCGGACGGCGGCGGCAAGGCAGCAAACTTTATGGACATTAGAACGACCGCCTCAAGTCTGGACATTGCCTACGGCACACGGCTGATTTTAGAAAACACGCACGCGCGATCCATTTTGGTGAACGTCCACGGTGGTGGCATGCAGCGCTGCGATACGATCGCCGAAGGCATCGCCGTTGCCATGCGCGGCGCGTCAAGACGACTACCGATCATCACCCGACTTGCTGGCAACAACGCAGTCTTTGCTCGCAAGCGTCTTATCGATGCTGGGCTTGATGTGGTCTTCACTGAGACGATGGAGGAAGCGGCGCAAAAGGCGATTGCGGCAAGTCGAGCGAGCAAACGATGATTGATTGTCCAAGCCACACAGTAGCAACCCGAGAATATGCCGATCGTTGACCACCGATCCGAGCTCATGTGAAAACCTGACGACACCTCAACCGGCAGCAAAACAAAACCGAAAACGCGAACAGGCCGGACAAAAAACGAAAAGGAAACACCACAATGAAGGTCTGCATTTATGGCGCAGGAGCGATCGGCGCGCACATCGGCGTGCTCTTGAAATTAGCCGGAGTGGACGTCTCCCTGATCGCCCGCGGACCTCACCTCGCCGCCATCAAGGAAAACGGCCTTAGACTGATCATCGATGGTGAAGACAAAGTCGCCCAGATGCCAGCGACGAAAGATCCAGCAGAACTCGGCCAACAGGACTACGTGATTGTCACGCTGAAATCTCATCAGGCATGGGAAGTCGCTGAAGACCTCAAACCATTGTTGGGGCCAGACACAGCCGTTGTTACGGCGCAAAACGGCATTCCCTGGTGGTACTTCTATGGGATTGAAGGTCAGTACGCGAACCTCCAGCTTGAAAGCGTAGACCCAGGTGGACGGCAATGGAAAACCATCGGCCCAGAGCGGGTGATCGGCAGCACAGTCTACCCCGCCGCCGAGATCCTAGAGCCTGGCGTCGTCAAACACATCTATGGCAACCGTTATGGTCTGGGTGAACCCACTCGCGAGGAAACGCCACGGATTAAAAGGCTTGCTGAAGCATTCGATGCCGCCGGACTTGAGCCGAAAATCTATCCTGAAATCCGTAACGACATTTGGCTAAAGCTTTGGGGCAACCTCTGCTTCAATCCGATATCCGCACTGACCCACGGCACTCTGGACATCATCGCGACCGACCCAGATACCCGACCCATCGCACGGAAAATGATGGAAGAAGCCGAGGTCATCGCCCGTCGGATCGGAGCGCACTTTCGTGTTGATATCGAACGTCGCATCAACGGCGCTGCCAAAGTTGGCGCCCACCGGACGAGCATGCTCCAAGACCTCGACAAGGGACGAAAACTTGAACTCGACGCGCTGCTCTCCTCAGTTCAGGAAATCGGGCGTTTGGTCGATGCCCCCACACCGACAATCGATGTGATCCTGGGCCTAACCAAGCAAATGGGGCGGATGAAGAATGTCTATCCCGTCTTCCCGGAGGCCAAGACCGAGGACGATGAAGCGCTAGCGCGCGCCGATTGATCACGGCCAACAAGAGTGTAACGCCGCTGCAGATTGATATTCGCAGCGGCGTTGCGGACGAACCACAAACCGTTTTGCTTAAAGCCCACAGAAGGCTGTGGATAGTCTGTGGATACACCCGCAACAACGTAAACTGACGTCAACTATCCGCACACGAAGGCATCCGATAAAGCTAAGAAATATCTTGAGGAATTGATGGCGCAAACGAAGCGAGAAAAGTCACCATCTGCGCAACGATAATTTCTACACGATCATGCCCTAACGCATCTCGCTCAACAGACTGCAGCTCAAATTGTCAGTTTCGCGATCATCGCTCTTGCAAGTCGATCCAGGATTTAGGATTGTCGTGGCATCCGAACATCGTGGTCTTGTCAGAGGGCTGACAGGCGAACCGATCACGAACCACAAAACAATGCGGCATCACGTAGAACAGGACGCCTTTGGCGGACTGGGGAGGGGATTTCGCATCTTAAAAACAAACCGTCGGATGACAGCGGGGACTAAAGCCTTGGCGCAAGCCAGGGCTTTTCTTTTTGTACAGGACGAAGATTCTGCTGCGTTCCACGCAGACACTAGATCATGCTCCGCAAAAGTGTGCGCGGTTTTGCGATAAGAACAAGATCCAAAACAAAAGCTTAAAGCGCGCCCGTTGATTCCATCTAATGCGAACGCGCCTTAAGCCGTGCGAACACGCAGAAAACCTGGAGCGTTTCAGACGTAGATCGAAACGCTCCAAGACCACGACTGCGGTCCGGCGCGAGCGCCGCACCATGCTGGAAGCATGTCTTCGACATGACGTAGGGCCAGGCCGGTTTCGCTGAAAGCAAACATGAAATGAGGCCGGTTCGGCCCGTGAGCGAAAAAAGCAAGATCGACCCCGCCTAAAGCGGAAACGATCTAAGGAACTGGCGTGCCAGTATTAGCGCTCACAATTGGCTTGGCTGCCCGCACCTTGGCCTCGCGATGTGCGATGTAGACTGAGGCAGAAAACACGATTGCACCGCCGACCCACGCCCAAACCCCAATCGTTTCACCAAACGCCAGGTAACCAATACCAACCGCAAACGGCAGTCGCACAAACTTGTAGGCTTGGACCAATGACGCGTCGGTTGCGGAGTATCCCCGAACAAGCGCCATGTGCCCGACAACAGCGCAAAAACCCAACAAGATAAGCCACGGCAGATGCTCGAGGTCGGGCCAACGCCATACGAAGAGAGCCGGGATCAGGCTTAGTGGTGTCAGCAAGACATTTGTCAGGAACACCACCCGGTCCGGGTCGTCCTTTCGCGTCAGCGTTTTGACAAGAGGCCCAATCAAACCAAGCGCGAATGCTGACATCAGCGCAAAAGCCTGCCCGGCTCCGAACCCACTCAGCCCGCCCCCGCTTTGCCAATCGAGTGTCGGCAACAGCATGATCATGGCTCCGACAAAACCAACGATCAAGGCAGCCCAGCGCCGAGGGCCAACCATCTCACCGAGAAGAACAACCGCAAACACAGTCGCAAACAACGGTGAGAGAAAACCGATTGCAGTGACTTCGCCAATGGGCAGCAACGCTGCGGCATGAAACATACCAAGCATGGCTGTGAAACTGAGAGCGACCCGCACACCGTAGAGGCCAAATTGATCCGTCACGATCAACGACCGCCCACGCCAGACGAACAGCGGCAACATCCACAAGACACAAAACAGGTTACGAAAAAACAGAACTTGAAGCGGGTCAAAACCTTGCTTGGAAAGGTACCGGGCAAGGGCAATCAGCCCGGCCAGCATGAACATCGCAATGAAGACCCAGATGGCTCCAGACACATGCCGCGGCCCCGAAGCGCGGCCACTGGCACGGTCAGAAACAAGATCAGCAAATACGAAATCGAAGACCCGAGATCCGAATGAGCGCAAGCCGCTCAAGGATGCGCCCGTTGGTCTGAAGCGTTTGACGCATCTCCCATCGCATCCAGACCATCCGACACCCGAACAGCTGCGTCTTGCGTATGTTCAGCGGCGGTCTGTACGCCCGCTCGTGGGCGCACAACAACAACTGTCGCGTTGTCTTGATGTGGATCGCGCACAGCTTCCACGGCCCGTATCAACGCATTGGCCACCGCATCCGGACCATCACTGCCATAGCCTGAAATGATCCGTTCGATTTCGGAGACTTCAAGTGTCTGTAAGCCGTCGCTCGCCAACACAACGTAGTCACCAGCTTCTAACTGCAAAGACATTCGAGACTCGTCGACGAGCTCAAGCTCATCACCCGTAACAGCTGAGCGCAACATGTGGCGGCGTGGATCGCGCAGCGCTTCTTCATGCGTCATGAAGCCAGCTTCCGCCATCCGGTCCAGCTCAGGCGCGAGCGAATGATCCTCGTTGAGAAGGGCGATTTCACCTCTTCGATAGAGCAGTAGCGGACTGTCGCCAACACTGACCCAATCCACGCCGACGTCAGAAAATGCGACCCCGATCACCGTCGAACCCATCCCGGATAAAACAGGATCAGCCTCAACCTTTTCCGCAAGCGCGTTGTTGGCTGCCATCAGCGCGTCGTGCAGATGATCCCGAAGTGGTGCGTCTTTATCTGCAACGGCTTCAAAGAACATCTCACAGACGGTCCGGCTTGCAAGCGCGCCGCCCGTATGACCGCCCATGCCGTCTGCAAGCACGGCCAACAGGCAGCAGCCATCTTGGGTAGGCCCGGCTGAAGCGGTATCGGCGGATACGGTTGGTCCCTCACCGCTCTTTTGCGCCTCGACGGCACGAGCGATAGCCATGTCTTCTTGATACTCCCGCGCCCCTTGGGTGGCGCAGGTCGCAAATTCAAAATCCAGCATTAGCTCTTGTTGGCATTGACCAGCTCAGACCAATCAAACTCGGTGCCGCAGAACGGAACAAACACAAGCTGCGTTCGACCGATCACGATGACGTCCATTTGTCGAAGCTCTACAGCTCCGGTGGGTCGCTTGTCGTTAAGTGAAACGACGTTGGTCTTAGCAAGGTTTGGAACAAAGAGGAACGAGCGATCCGAAGAATCATAACGGATATAGGCCTGTTCCTCAGAAGAGATCGCATCATCTCCAAAATCCAGCGGGATCCGCTGTGTCGACGACCGACCGACGGTATTGTTGCCCTCAAAGACTGGCTTATAATTTCCAATACCCGGACCACCAACAATCACCAGCCAACCAACAACTGGATCCGTTTTTAGACCACCTCGCTCAACCTTCTGTTTCCCACGAACAAACTGCGTTTGCGCAGGAGCGGACGCATCAGGTGCCTTCACAACGCGAGTTGTCGGAGGAGGTTCGATGTCACTGGCGGTGGCTTGCGGTGTCGAAAGACCTTCGCCCCGCGCTGTCCGTGCAGCTTCTGCCGCACTGAGACCAACAGCCTTGGGCGCTGCCGCATCACTGGGTTTGGCTTCGACTTTCACTGGCGCCTCCACAGACTGTGATGCAGTCAACGGCCGCGCCATAGCTGCTGGTGATGGTAGCTGGATCGGTGGTGGGAGCGCCTCGGACGCCGAAAGATCAGCATCTTGAACCGCCGCAGTCGGCTGCGCATCAGCGCGCCCCGCAGCTGCGAGTGCATCCTTCAATGACCCAAGTAGGCCCGGCTTCTGACCCGTTGAAGAGGCCTCACGTCGTTGCGCCATCCTTACACCCTCCTGCATTCCGACACACTGTATTGGGAAACGAGCGGCGAACGAAAAGTTCAGCCGCAATAAACCGCCATTGGTCGTCGATCGACGAATACGTCAAGATTGCATGTGAATCGCGGCGCAAAAAAGGGCAGCACTTCGCTCATCCAAACAATCAGTGGTCCACGATAAACTTTAGGCGTGCGGTGCCTAGAACAATCTGATCCCCATCACGCAGTTGCCCATCGAGAATACGTTCACCGTTGAGATGGACGCCGTTGCCACCCGTTCCTGAAAGGTCAACCAGCACGTACCCGGCGTCACGCGTACGGCGGATAACGGCGTGATAACGATGCACAGTCTTCGACCCCAGCACGATATCGTTGTCAGCCTCTCGACCAATCCGCAACAGATCGCCCTGCGAAAACACGTAGACATCTGACTTGTGCGCCGCATCTGAAGGCGGTACCGCGCCACCTGAACCCTCACCAGAGCCAAAGCGTCCCGTCGCATCAGTTGCCGGAACTGCTGCCTCCGATACGTCTTCCAGCACCAAAATCCTAGCACGTCCAGACCGCGGAGGAGACCTCAGCGCTTGTGTTGTCAGCCTCTTGGGATCGGCCACCGAGGGTGGAGTGTGTCCAGTGATCAGGGTCTCCGTCGCAGCATCACCTGAGGACTGTACCGAACGCATTGAATTTCCAGATGAAGTCTTGCCGATAGGCGACGGTACCTGACCAGATCCACCACTTTCGCTTTGGTTGCCAGAAGTTTGGGTAGCACTCCGGAACATGGAGCCAACAAGCGCGAGACATGGGATAGCAACCAAGACGGCCACTCCGACAAGCAGCAATGGACCCATGCCATCACCGCCCGAGATCACATCCCAAAGCGAACGATCAGCCGCTACACCATCCGCTGATTCAGCAGCGCTCCACAACCAAAGATCGAGCCCGCGTTCAAACACCATGACTGCCCGCCCAAATTTTCTAAAAAGATTTCAAACGGTGATTTCCAGGCGACATCATGGCGATGCACACGAAACCTGAAGCACTGGTCGACCCTTTTAAGGCAGCAAAAGACTAGTGAATGTACAGATATAGCATTGATGCGAACATGCCCCCGCTCACGCCACAATGATGCGGCAATTTCTTCACACCAGGGGTGGAAGTGTGAGTCGTCACCTTATGACGTCGGCGGCACAGCCTAATCAGCCGAGCTGTGGATGAGACCAGCGGGGACCATGTCGAACCTAATCGCCTTGCCTGTGGGCACGGAACTCGTATCGGACTATCGGGTCGAGCGCGTTCTCGGCGCGGGCGGGTTTGGCATAACCTATCTCGCCGACGAGGTCGCGCTTGCCCGCTCCGTCACGATCAAAGAGTACTTCCCCAGCGACTTTGCAGCCCGTGACGGCGACAGCGATGCCGCCCCTCGTTCGCAAGATAGCAAAGGCGATTACCAGTGGGGCCTCGATCGTTTCATTGAAGAAGCACAGATCCTCGCGCGCTTTTCACACCCCAACATCGTCCGCGTTTACCGCTACTTCAAAGCCAACAACACAGCCTACATGGTGCTCCACTTTGAAGAGGGACAAAGCTTCAAGTCTTGGCTGAAGTCACTGGGCCGCGCACCACGCCAAAAAGAGCTGGACGCAATCCTGGCGCCCATCCTCGATGCGCTTGATGTCATCCATCAGGCAGACTTCCTGCATCGAGATATCGCGCCAGACAACATTATTATCCGCAATGACGGCTCCCCCGTATTGATTGACTTCGGCTCCGCACGCGGCGAGATGGCCGGCCATTCAAAAACCGTCTCCGCCTTAGTGAAGCCCGGATACTCGCCCTACGAGCAGTATGCCGAAACGAGCCGCCAACAAGGTCCATGGACAGACATCTACGCGTTGGCCGCTACGATTTACACCGCGATTGCAGGACGTCGGCCACCCGATGCGCCATCACGTGTTGTCCAAGATGACAAACCGCTCGCGCGTGATGCCGCCTTGAGCGCATACCGCAAACGCTTCCTGGCAGCCATCGACCGCGCGCTGAACCTCGCAATTGAAGAACGCCCCCAATCGATTGCAGAATGGCGCGGTGAATTACTGGCGCCAGACGATCTTCCAGCAAAGAAACCATCTCGTTCAGGTGGGTGGTTCCAAGGTGGTCAAAAAGCAAAAGACAAAACACCGAAGCCATCCGGTATCAGTCTTGACCGTCCTGATCTGAGCGCACTCCCACCGCGCCCCGATACCCCTGGCAAACCGGGCGGCCTTCTAGACTACCTCGACAACATCAAATCAGCCCAGCCTGATCCAGCGGCTCACGGTCTTGTGGATTTGCACGGCAGGGAACACGCATCAGGGCTCAACCCCGCCAAAGCAACCGCAGCGCGACAGAAATCACCTGCTGCGTCGACGGCAAGGCGGGATAGTGGGTCCGACATTGACGTCCAATCGCGGCCACCTAAACCTGGAGACTACGAAACACCACCACGATCAAACCTTGCCGATGCGAACGCACCAGCCGGGACTGCAAAGCTGACCAGTCCACCGGTGTTCGGGTTCAAAGGCTTCAAGAAACCAGAAGCCACACCGCAAGAGCAAAAGCCTGCCCCAGCGGAAAGCAACCGCAATAACCGAAAGAAGGACCAGGCAAAAAGCAACGCCGGAAAGGCCAAGACGCCTCAGAGCGATGTAGACCAGAACGATGACGGCCCGCCCAAACATCGCAAGAGCTGGTTTTCCAGCAGCAGCGAACCAAAACAACCTCAAGAAGCCCACGCACATTCCGATGCAAAGAAGGGTACTAAACCAAAACCAAAGAAACGAGCCGTCAACGCTAAGAAAAAGCCGACTTCCGCGTCATCAGTTCAATCATCGTCCCACTCGACACACGCAGCGTTGCCAGCGTTACGTCCACGCTCTTATCGCCCAAGAAGCCTACGTCGTGGGCCGGGGCAATCAATTGGATCTGGCTGGCGTGGATTGGCGATCCGTTTGGTAATCGGCGTCTTAGTCGCGGGTCTCGCGGTAACCTATCAAGATCGCTTGCGCAAAGTGGTGACGTCGACTGCGCTCAATCCACAAGCCACGTCATCGCGTTCAATTGACCTCGCAGCCCAGATTGTACCGCCACCGGCTCACCCACGCACCATCGAAGAGCGAACGCGGCTGTCAAACCGATATGCATCCGGCCAAGACGCGACAATCCCAAACACCCGTCAAATCCAGGACAAGCAATTCAGCCCCGCCACACCGCCAGAAGACAATCGGCCACAAGTGGCAAGCGCAGCCTTTGAAAGCACGACCATCGCAGCTCGGACGACACCGAACCGCGATCAGTCTCCGTCACAGCCGTCCCAATCCTCGGTCCCTGAAACACAGGCAAATCAGACCAGGGTCGCGATGGCATCACCAGTCGCATCAACGCAATCCATTGCGCCACCGGCGATTGAGAGAAATCCTTTAACGAAAGCGATTACGGGCCATGCCGGGGCGATACTCGATACGGTAGTAACAAGCGATGAGCGTCACGCAATAACCTCAGGTGAAGACGCAACGGTACGCATCTGGTCCCTACCCGAAGGCGAAATCAGCAGGGTCATCGCGTTGGAACAAGGGCCAGCCGTTACACTCGCCAGTCAAAAGGATTGGCTCGCAACCGGGCACCGTGGTGGTTTCATCAATATTTGGGACATCAAGACAGGGATCAAAGTTGCGGGCTTCCGACGAAACGAAGCAGACATCTGGGCATTAGCATTTACCTCAACAGAGGGCCGCCTCGCAGCTGCCGCGCACGATTGGAAAATCGCGCTTTGGGATATCGCCTCCCCCAACCAACCGCTTCACATCTTTGACGCCCACGACAGCGCCGTTCTTTCACTGGCCATCTCACCCGATGGTCGCTACCTCGCCAGCGGTGGCGCCGACAAACGGGTCAAGTTGTGGAACCTAGACACGCTCGACGCTGTGCGCACCTTCACCCGCCAACGCGATTTCATCAATACACTGGCGTTCTCACCAGATGGCAAAACGCTCGCGGCTGGGAACTTGCGTGGTGACGTTGTGATTGGCTCAAGCAGGTCGCGCCGCCTGTCGCGGAGGATGTCAGGTCACAAAAAGAGTATCAATGCCGTTGCATTCGCCCCGAACGGAAAGGTTTTGGCGACAGCAAGCGACGACGGCACTGTTCGCATCTGGGACGTCCGCAAACGCAGGACACTCAAAACACTTGCCGGGCACAGGGGAAAAGTAGCTGCTTTGACCTTCACCCGCTCAGGCAATCAGCTTCTCAGTGCCGGCGATGATGGCACATTGCGAATTTGGTCCCTAGCAGCAGCCCTCCAATAAAGCTGCGCCCCTCACCATGAGGCACGGAGGTCCCGCAATAGCTCCCGGTTTGAATTGAGGTAAGTTGGTGATACCGCGACGATCTCAGAAAGAATGAAGAACCATTTAAAATTCCGTAGCCATTTTCCAAATATTTTCAGCTTTTCTCACACAATTTACCCAAAACTTGGGACCAACTCATTCTCGTTATCTTCACGTCAAAGCGTCATTATACGGATCGAGTGGTCAGATCGTGCATGAGGCGTAAGCTTAAGAAAGCTAAGTGCATAGTGGCCAAATCGAAATTCGTTCGGGGCAAAAAACGCTAGATCGCGTTTCACGCCCCACAAGACATAAGCGCTCTAGGTTGATTGCACGACGATGGCATTTCCGCTCAGCACCAAAATCAACCTGGCAATCTTAGTTCCGGTGTTCGTCGCCTTGGTCGTCGGAGGTGCATCGTACGTCGGCATGTCACAAGTCTGGCGCGTCACGAGCGAACCAATCCCACAAAACTACGCCGTTGAAAAAGCGGTTCAGATCGGCCGTGTCGTGAACGAAGTCGAGCGCCTTCTTTACGACCCCAGCCCGCAACCTGAACTACAAGATCACATCTCCGCTTATTTAGTTCAGCTCCGCCAGCTAGGAGTAAGGCTGGCTGCAGATCTTGATAGCCTAGACCCCACGCTCGGCCGACACCTCACATCAAACATTGATGATGTCGAGCGCCTAGTTGGAGAGGCGACGAGGGCACAGCAAATCACAACCAGCAATGCGGTCCTTTTCCCTTCTACGACTGCGTCTTTAAGTATGGCCTCAGCCAACTACGCCGCAGCTCTTCAAGATACCAAAAAAGCCAGCGCAAAATTTGACGCGCGAGAGTTCTTGCTACACTCAACAGAACTCACACGTTCAATCGCAACAGCAAACCTACGACAAACGCGTGTGAGCTGGGATTCGGCCCGCGAAAGCCTCTGGCAGTTCTCAGTAATCCTGAAGAGGCATAAGGTGACCTATGCCCCACTCATTCAGGACTTCCGGTACCTCAAACGAAAAGTCCATGGCGCGCGCGTTGATCTACTGGTTCTGACCAACCAGCAGGATTGGGCGCGTCGAGCATTTGAGGCTGTCGACGTCGGTTTACATGCGATCGAAACCAACGTGAGTGACGCAACAGATCTCCTTGCCCAGCAAGTCGCTAAAAAGACCGAGAAGCGATTGAACACAATCGCAAACTGGGTTCGTGGCATTCTGATTGGTTGCGCGCTAACGTTCGTATTCGGGGTCATCCTTGCGCTAGCGGCACCGCTGTTGGTGCGCGCACTCGTAACCCAACCGCTGCGCAGCCTGACCGGAACAATGCGCAGCCTTGCGAATGGCGACACAGACGTTGACGTGCCGATCAGCCAACGATCCGACGACATCGGCCACATGGCCTCGGCCGTTGCTGTCTTCAAGGAAAGCATCATCGAAGCTGAACGGTTGCGCGTCGCTCGGGCAAAGGCAGAGGCGCTACTCAAGGAAAAAAGCTACCAGCTCAGCAAGTCGAACACCGCACTACGGCAGGTCAACCAGTCTCTGGAAGTGACCGTTGCCAGACGCACCCAAGAACTTGAAACAGCATTGAGCAAAGCACAGCGCGCAACCACTCAATCTACTCACATCGCTCTTCATGATTCTCTCACCGGATTGCCAAACCGGCGCTTCTTACGGCAGATGATCGACGAAATGGTCACAACAGTGGCTGCCGAGGGCAAAGGCCTGGGCATTCTGCACATCGACCTGGATCACTTCAAACAGATCAACGACACCCGAGGCCATGCAGCCGGCGACTTTGTCCTATCTCACACGGCAACGTGTTTGCGGCACTTAACGAACTCTCCCGCTTTTGTTGCACGCATTGGTGGCGATGAATTCGTTGTTGTCTCTCCAATTACCAAAGACACGAATCGCTTGCATAGCATCGGTGAGCAAGTGATCAGCCGCCTTCAGCAGCCGGTCACGTTCGAAGGACGTAAACTTAGGTTTGGCGCAAGCATCGGCCTGGCATCGGCGTTCGGCAACGACATCAATCCAGGTCAACTCCTGATCAATGCAGACATCGCACTCTATAAAGCAAAGAACGCTGGTCGCGGGGCCATCGAGTGTTTCACCCCTGAACTGGAAATGACGATCGTCAAAAAGAAACGACTGGCAGACGAAATCATCGAGGGAATTGAACGGAAGGAATTCATCCCTCACTACCAGCCGCGTCTCAAGTCACATAGCCATGAAGTTGATGGCGCAGAGGCGCTGGCACGGTGGAAGCACCCAACGCGCGGTCTACTCGCTCCAGATGAATTTCTGGACGTCGCAGAAGACATTGGTGCAATCAGCGCAATTGACCAGCTGGTTCTGGAGCAAGCTATCAAGGATCGGGAGGCGTGGTCCAACATCTGCGAACAACAACTCCGCATTTCCGTGAATGTTTCGAACCGCCGACTGTCCGACCCCGAACTCGTCGATAAAGTTCAAACACTGAACATTCCGCAAAACGCTGTAAGCTTCGAGCTCCTGGAATCGACATTCCTTGATGACGCAGAATCGAATTTGCTAGACAAAATCAACGCACTCAAAAGCCTTGGAATAGAAATCGAGATTGACGACTTCGGAAGCGGGCACGCATCTATCCTGAGTGTCATTAAGATCAAGCCAAAGCGCTTGAAAATCGATCGTCAGATTGTTGCTGCATCGACAGCCAACGAGACCCAAACTCGTCTCATGGCCGCAATCGTAGAGATCGGTCAGTCGCTGGGTGTTGAAGTTGTAGCTGAGGGCGTTGAAACACAAGCGCACATGGACCTTTGCGAAAGTCTTGGATGCAGTGGCCTACAAGGCTTTCTATTCGCCAAGCCTATGCCCTTCGATGAAATGACAGCGTTTCTCCAGGTACACGCCCCACTTGATGGACGCACTGGCGAATGGTCGGCACTTGGAGAATTGGAAAGAGCTTCGTGAGCTGAAGCTGAAAAGAACGCTGAAGGCATGAGACCACCATCGGTCACGTCGATGGATGTTGAGCTTCAATCAGGTTCAGTCACAGCTCACCATTTGCACTCATCCCATCAGGGTTGTTTAAAACCTCACAGCACGCTTACGGCACCGCATCAGCCTTAAGCGTTAGGGTAAATCTGCGGTCGCTCGCACCACACTATTCCGCGAGCAGACCAAATGCCAGTGAACACGCCATTGCGTCCACCCCAATACGCCAAACGAGGTATTGGGTCCGGCACCTATTTCATGGCTACGTCTGTGGATACGAAACGGGCGAACGTTGCACCTCTGATCCTGTGCGATTGAATTCGACGGCAGTAGTGATCCATTCCACTGTATTGGGCGCCCCACAAATCAAACTCAGTTTCTTTAAGGCGTTACGATGCAATCGAATCCAGGCCCCAATCTCATCATCAACGGTGAGTTCGAAACCCACCCGACATTGCAATTCGCAGGATGGGGCTTCTTCCAGTCCATCACCGGCTGGACGGCATTAGCAGGCGAGATCGAAATCCAGGAACTTGCAGGCCCTTCCGGCAACCAGGCAGGCGACGCCGTCGCCGAACTCGATTCCACCCAGAACAGCACCGTCCAGCAAACCGTCACCATCGACACAGCCGGCACCTACGCCTTGTCGTTCGAGTACGCGCTCGGCTGGAACAACCCATCCACCAACGGCATGCAGGTCATCGTTGACGGACAGGTCATCGACACCCTTCAGCCAACGGCACCGGGCTACCAAGCCTACACCGTCGAACTGGCACTGGCCGCTGGAACCGTCGACATAGCTTTTGCAGCCATCGGCCCAAGCGATGGTCGCGGAACACACATCGACACGGTTTCCCTGGTCAGCAACACGTCAACCGGCGGCGGCAACCAAGACCCCATAGCCGTCAACGACACGGCAACGACCGACGAAAACATTGCTGTCTCTATAAACGTCCTTGGCAACGACAGCGATCCAGACGGCGGAACACCGCAGATCGACACATTCGGACAGGGCTCAAACGGCAGCGTCACACAGGTCGGCAATCAGCTCGTCTACACACCGAACACCAACTTCGACGGTCCCGACAGTTTCACT
Source organism: Pseudomonadota bacterium (assembly GCA_039819885.1). GTDB lineage: Bacteria > Pseudomonadota > Alphaproteobacteria > Rhizobiales > Hyphomicrobiaceae > JBCBRD01. The sequence continues at coordinate 1,233 of JBCBRD010000049.1, read as the reverse complement.
TACACAATCTCTGACGGCCAAGGCGGCACAGCCAGCGCGACGGTCGACGTCCAGGTCAACGACGTCCCGCCGCAACCCGCGACCAACCTCATCATCAACGGTGAGTTCGAAACCCACCCGACATTACAATTCGCAGGGTGGGGCTTCTTCCAGTCCATCACCGGCTGGACGGCATTAGCAGGCGAGATTGAGATCCAGGAACTTGCAGGCCCCTCCGGCAACCAGGCAGGCGACGCCGTCGCCGAACTCGACGCCACTCGGAACAGCACAGTCCAACAGACCGTCACCATAAATACAGCCGGCACCTACACCTTGTCGTTCGAGTACGCACTCGGCTGGAACAACCCCTCCACCAACGGCATGCAGGTCATCGTTGACGGTCAGGTCATCGACACCCTCCAACCAACGGCACCGGGCTACCAGGCCTACACCGTCGAACTGGCACTGGTCGCTGGAACCGTCGACATAGCTTTTGCAGCCATCGGCCCAAGCGATGGTCGCGGGACGCACATCGACACGGTCTCGCTTTTCGTCACGGACACATCAGCCAACGCCATCGATGACACATTCGACCTTGAGTCAGATAGTGGCAGCACCAATTTCAACGTTCTGACAAATGACGCTGGAAGCGCACTCGATGTAACAGGCTTCAGTGCCGGTACACTGGGAGCACCCGTCTCCGTTCAATCCCAGGACGGCAGATCCGGTACCATCACTCTCAGCTCCGACGGCACACTCGTCGTTGATCCCGGCACCGCATTCGATGACCTCGGTCCCGGCGCAACAGACACGCTGACACTCACATACGACGTCGCGGATTCAGGCGGCGACACCGACACGGCCCAGATCACGATCAATATCACCGGGCAGGCCGAAGGCGAGTTGAACCTGACCGGTACCAGTCAGGCCGTCGTTGTTGATCTGCGCGACAACACCTTGGTCAACGCAGCACGCATTCTCCCACTTGGGGACAGCATCACCGATGGCTTGGCTATCTCCGGCAGTTATCGCGCCTTGCTGTGGGACACGCTGGTTCAGGACAACGGTCTGTGGTTGGACTACGTGGGCAACTTCTCAAACAACCCCGGTCCCAACCTGCACGATCCCGACCATCAAGGCATCCCATTCGGATCCGCGACAACGGCGGCTGCAGACATCAACGCAACGCTGACGAGCAACCCAACCGACATTGCATTGATCATGTTGGGCACGAACGATATTGCGTTTGAAAAC
>JBCBRD010000048.1:0-18315 GCA_039819885.1 Pseudomonadota bacterium | reverse complement strand
GCGCGCGCTTGCCAGCATGCTCTCAAGGGGACGACCTCGGCGGAGACACAGGCCTCAGTAGGCTAATCGAACCTGGCTAAAGCTGCTGTCGACATCAGTGTCGTCTATTTCCAGGGTGCTTTGCCCCCGAGCCACTATAAAAAAGCCGCCGCTCTCATTCGCAAAGAGTGGCGGCTTTTCGTTTGTTTGCAGACCGGCACTAAGCGGCTATGCGGCTCCCAGCGATCGCATCAGCACGGTCGGCCAGTTGATTGCGGATCTGTTCGATTTTGCCGGGACGGTGGCCCCATGGGATGATCACGGACTTGATATCGGACATGATCATCTCGCGACGCGCCATCGACAGCAGTGGTGCGTAAGCGGGCTGGACAAAAGCACCCGTTGCAACCCCATTGTCGAACCCATCGCGGTTGTTGAACTCACGATACGTCTCAGCTGCAGCCCCTTCGGCGATGATCACATCGTGCGCGTTCAGTTCGACGTGGTAATAGTCGATTGCATCCCAACCGGTCGCGGGCTCTTGCGTGATCGTGACACCATTCACAAGGTATTTGGCTGGCACCAAGACGCCGTCCAGGTACATCGCGTGGTCTGGTGAGACCAACAGATCAGCGTGTGGTACGCCATCCGCAATTGCGTCCTTGGCGATCCGAATTGGACGCAAGTCAGTTGCCACGACTTCAGTCCGATCAAACGACTGCTCTGTTACGCCGATCCACTTGATTGGCTTAAGCTCACCGCTGACGGTTTGAAGCTCATCTCCAACTTGAAGGTCCTGTACGGCAACTTCACCGCGGCTCGTCAGGATCTTTGTGTTCTTCAAGAAGCATGGGATTGGACCGCCATTTGGTGGAGGGGGTCGGTGCGGAGGTGGTTGAGGCGGTTGTCCAGGTGGGTTCTTAGGGAAGCACCACGCGAAAAAACCAGCCTGAGCGTTTGACGCCATGGTGACGCCAATGAGGCCTGCGCCCGCCCCTAGAAAACGACGACGCGCTTTCGATGTCTTGTCAGTTACGCCTGCTTTTTCTGTCTCGTCCGACATTACTCAACCCTTTGTACGCAGGGCTACCAACCGCTGGCTGCCCGATACTCCGTGCAGGCCTGAGGCTGCCCAAACTTTGGGACCTCAACGCCAGAACCACGCTTACGAAGCAGTGAACAGCGGGCACTATTTCATGTCAATTTATCCCCATAACTCTCTGTTCACGCAAACTTTTCCTCTTTTGACCTCGAAGCACTCAAACGGGTGGGTTTTCGATCGCGAATGCCACTTTCTTGCTATGGTCCGATCGTCAAAAGGCGCACACATCCGCGATCTAAAGGCGTAGTTTTCACAAAAAACGCCCGCCAGCTGAAACTGACGGGCGTTAGTTTTTTTCAAAGTAGTAAACGAAAGGCCGTGTCGTTTACTTCAATGGCGTGTGCGCCACCGTGCGTCGGCTCGGGAAGCGATAGGATAGACCAATGCGGAATGCGTGGTTGTCCGCCTCGATCTCAATTCGCTCTGAGCAGCACAGGGTTCCACCAATAAACTGCTGTTGATCGAAGAAGGTCTCAGAATCATAGTCGGAGTAACGGTAATCGGCGGTCAGAACCAGGCCGTCTCGCAGATGGTGAGCGAGGCCACCACCGATGAAGTAACCACCTTGGTCTTCCTCGAACCGCTGCCCGTTGGACCGCAGATCGATATCTGTCTCTGTGTATCCACCACTGACGTAGATGAGCGTTTCAGGTCTCACCAGATAACCAAGGCGTCCACCCACAGCCCAAGCACTGTCAACGTCGACAGTGTATGAAACACCGCCTGTGCCGGGCTCGTTTGCTACGCCGCTGTCACCGTGACTTCCAAACGTGTAATCGACAAAAACACCGGCGAGCAATTTGTCGCCAAGCATGCGGTCGTATCCGAGCGTCACTGTGCCTACGACACCGTCAGGGTCAGTTCCACTAATATCGCGGTCATCTACACCGGCTGGGAATGCTGTACTGACACCGGGCACCAGGAACAGATCACGTGTCAGTTCCGCGTCAGAGGTGCTGTACCCTATCGCTAAACCAATGTGAAAACCGCTCCAGTTCATCGCAGGCGCAGCCATTGGCACGTCTTTGTATGAACCGCGATGATTGTCAGCAAATGCAGCCGTCGGCAGGGCCAACAGTGCTGCTGCTAGGAAGGCTGACGTAAGAGCTTTTGTCATGAGTGGCCTCAAGTTGTTTGCCATATCGGCGCCCTGCAAGCCGGCAGTCAGCACTGCCAAGCGTGATCTAACGCGTACAAACCTGGGCGGTCTCGTGCTCTCGGATTAGGTGATTCGACTATCCACAGAGAACTGAAATTAGGGGACAGATCCAATTGCTGCTGGGATCGCGGCATGAAGGCAACAGCGTTAACAGAGTGTAAATGCCGACAGCGTCCTGACTGACGAAACTCATCTGGTTCTAAGGCAATGTGTGGCGGTGGAACTAAAAGACGGCTGACCGCTCTTGGTATCTGGTTGACGGCGCCCGCTCAGTTGATCGGCTTTGTGAATTGGCGGCCTTCCAACGCGTCTCGAGCGGTCATTGATCGTGCCAAAACGGAACGGGGGTGGTCCGGCACAGGACCTGTTGTGGTTAGCTCGTGATAAGAATTTATTAGCGTTGGCGAAGCGGAATGTGGGCCTGAGTGCAATTTGCGAGGCTGTCAGAGCTCATCTTTCTGCAAACAGGCAAACTCTCCGACGCCAACCATCATGCTAATTTTGATACCATTTTCAAGTGCATAGAGTGCGATGCAACGATAATCTGAGCACGACGCATTCACCCAATCGCACGAAGCACCTTTGTCATCGCCTGAGGACCAATTAGTCTCTCGCGTGACACTCGGGATTTGGCTAACAATTTGCAAACAGTTGGATTGCTGACTGTGTCACGGGCATGAGAGGCTTCGAGCAATTGAACGCATACTGCTTGGATCTCTACTTGTGGCCTAGCCTCCTTTGTAACTTGGAATGATCCAAAAATGCTTGAACGCACTCCTCGCCGGACGGATATGGACCTCCCCGACCCTATTTCGGGGCCTAGTCAGTTTGTAGCTGTTGAACGTCTGCGGCGCTTTTTTGAGCGGTCATTCCGAACCATAGCTGTGACGACCACAATCTGTACGATCCTGGCTTTGATGTATGCGTTCACGGCAACTCCGATATTTACAGCGTCGTCGCAGGTTCTGATTGAGACGCAGGCTCTGCAGGAACCAACACTGCGTTTTGGTGAAAATCAGTTGTCGCTGGATACACCACAAGTTGAGAGCCAGCTCGCGCTGCTGCGTTCGGAGCGCATTGCAGAGAAGGCTGCCCGTAGGTTGGATCTGAAAGTCTGGCCGGATAACGCATATGAGGTTTCGCCAATCGCCGGTTTCATGGGTTGGCTTGGAAGCTTGGTCCCGCAATTCGGCTCCTCCGAAGTCGCCAGCGAGACCGACGCGCAGGCTGAACTGCTGCGTGCTGCCGTTACGGAAATCCAGTACAACATGCGCGTTTCGCGTGTTGGGATCTCTTACGTGCTGCAGATTGAGTTTAATTCCACAGATGCGGCGCACTCGGCAAAAATGGCAAATGCCATCGCCGAAGCTTACGTCGAGGATCGGTTGGAGACTCGTAAAGATGCCGCGCGCCGTGGCAGTGAATGGCTTGAAGATCAGATTGATGCGCTTCGCCTGCAAATGAATGCAGCGAACCTAGAGGTGCAGACTTTTCGAGCTCGCCGGGACTATCGGATTGTCGGGCAATCGTCACGTGGTGGCGCTAACTCGGGGAGCCGTACGATTCGGGGTGTCACCGGGCGGCGGACGACTGAGCCTGCGGCGGCACCAGCGAGTGGCAAAGAAGGGACTGCGAAAGCGCCTCGTGCCACTCTGGAAGAGCTGGAATCGCGCGCTGACACATTCCAGAAGATCTACGAGTCATATCTGCAGGCCTACACTGAGACGGTCCAGCGTCAGTCGTATCCTGTGACCAATGCGCGCGTAATTACGGATGCCTCAACACCGAAACGAAAGAGCAGCCCGAAGCGTGGTTTGATTACTCTGGGTGGTATTGTCCTAGGCGGGATCTTCGGAATTGGGCTGGCACTCCTTCGGTCCGCGCTTGATTACCGGATCAGCTCGCCAAAACAGATCAGGGAAGAGCTTGGCACTGAAAGCCTTGGTCTTGTGGCTCGGCATGACTCGCGCCGAGCGCACGTTCCGCCATTGCGCTTGGCTTTTGACTACCTTCGGACCCTGCTTGGCTTTGAGCGCGAGGAGGACCTTGTTCCTCGACTAAAAGAAGTGAAGACCATGCCGATGTCGCGGTTTAGCCGTGGCGTGAAAAGCATTCGAACCGCGATTAATATCTCCACGAAGTCACAACCAGTTACAGTCCTTGGCATCACGTCATCCGTGCCACGGGAGGGAAAGACAACCTTCTCCAGCAACCTTGCGGTGCTGCATCGACTGACCGAGGCTCGTACACTTCTTGTTGACGCGGACTTCCATAACCCAGCGATGACCCGCGCGGCTGCGGCAGATTGCGATGCAGGCTTGCTTGAAGTCTTGAACGGAGAGCGTTCATTTGCAGACTGCGTGATCGAGCAGACGGATGACTTCCCCGATTTCCTACCGCTGCATCTTGGTGAAGGTGCCGATGATGCGGGCGGAGACATTTCAGGCGAAGCTCTCAACGCACTTTTTGAGAAACTCAAGTCCGAGTACGATGTCATCATCGTAGACATGCCACCGCTAAAGCCCGCAACCGAAGCTTTAGCTCTCAGCGGAATCCTTGATGGTGTGGTGGTCGTCGCAGAATGGGAGTCAACTCCGGTTCCTGTTTTGGACGAGACGCTTTACCAACTTCGGCGCGTTGGATCAAACATCGTGGGTGTTGTTCTTACCAAGGTGATGCGCATGGAAGTGGAACTGTACGGTGCGCGGGTGCGCGGACGCGCTTATACGGGATGACCTAAGCCCCTGCGCACGTCGATTCGAGCTTCGCAGTCGGATGCCCGATCCGATTGGGCGATGCTGGATTTGCGACGATGTTTCGGCTCGCCGTGCAGGTCACGTGCGCGCGGTGCTACGAATATTGGTCGTATGATACACACTTGTATGTCAGTAAGCTGAAGCAAGACCACTGTGTGTCCCCGTGAAACGGCGGTGTTTCTGTCCTGATATGCAGGGCTTAGCACTCATGTAACCGTCACACCGCTGCCTGCGTGTTCTGGCTACGTTTGGGCCAAGAGTTGACACTGCTCAATCAGCTGAGACCTTTACACGACTAAGGTCACGACAATGTTGGTTGATTGATGCGTTAGACACTACGTGGATAACGGTGCTGCCGCTGTCGCAGGTATTGTTCCAATGGTTTTTGGTGAACCATCGTTCCGTCGTCATGGAGTTTAAGCGTTAATGGCTGAGAGCGGCACGCGCCAACGCTTTGTTGTTCTCGATACCATGCGCGGCTACGCCGCTTGCGTGATCATGACCCTTCACTATGGATATCTGAGGGACACCAACGCCTACATGGCCGTGGACTTCTTCTTCCTCCTGAGTGGGTTCGTTCTAGCTCATGCCTACTTCAACCGGCCCAACCTGAGTTTTTGGAAATTCGCACAGTACCGTTTCGCCCGGCTCTATCCTCTACACCTTCTGACCTTTTTGCTTACCGCAGTATTGCTCACGGTCATCGGTCGGGAATGGTTTGACGGTGAATTCGTCCTGCACCTCTTCATGCTCCACAACATTGGCCTTGGCCCAGATAGGGTGGCGTTTAATTCACCGGCCTGGTCGATCTCGGTGGAGTTCTGGGTCAATCTCGCGATCGCGTTGCTGGTCTTGTTGGTTATCTCACTTCGCAATAGCCGTGTTTTGCGGAACCTCCTATTGGCCTTGATCGCGTGTGTCTGCTATGGCGTTCTCGCCGGAACGCAAGGTCATTTAAACGTCTACTATCATGACCTTATGCCTCTCGTTAACCTCGGATTACTGCGCGGCTTGGCCTCCATTTCAGTCGGTGTGTTGCTCTATGATGTATTTCGCGCGGTCCGTTCCCCGCGATCTGACATCGAGCACCTGATCCTGCAAGTGCTGACGCCCATCGCGCTTGTGATTTTCACGCTTGTCCTGGTGGTTGTGCCTAACGAGACATCTTTGGATTACCTCGCCTTGTTGCTGATGATGCCGATCGTCGTCATCATGGCTTTTGAAGTTGGACCCGCAGCAATCGTGGCCAGGAAGTTCGACTTTTTAGGTCGGATCTCGTTTTCGATTTACTTGGTCCACGTCCCAATCCAATGGGCACTCAAAGAGATGCTTGGTGACCGCTTTGGGTTCTTTGGCGGCTACGTCATCCAGTTCGCCGTGGTGATCGCGGTCTCGTATCTCACTTACACCTACTTCGAAAAGCCATCCTACGCATGGGGCAAACGGCTTCTCGGTGAGACCGGGGAATGGGCCAAAAGGCTTGTTGGTGGTGCCCACAAGACCGAGAAAAGGCTGTAACCACACGGGTCAATTCAGCGGACGTGTTGGCGGGTCGTACTCCCAGCGCCCGGCTCGACTTAAGACTTTTGCGCGAAAATCCAGACGTGTTGCGGCCGGTTCTAGAATAGACAATTTGCCGCTCTAAGCAATTGTTCTATATGCGCTTTTACAAAACCCAGCTAGTTTCATTCGCCAACCATGCTCAGTCCACGGCTTGCTGTTCATTACGTTCCGAGAACGGACCGTAACGTGCATTGCAGATATCGGTCTGACGTGTTGATTTGCGGCTAAGCCTCGGGGTTGGTGAGGTTTGTAGACATGTGGGATCTTTCGACAGTGAGAGGCTGGGTGACGATCGAAGCGCAAAGGCTCCGCAAAAGGCTTGTTGGTGCCACAGCTTGGCATAATTACCGTAACACTATGCGCCAACAATCCGCACGGCGCTGGATAGATCGAACTCTTCCCATGCTAAGACCCCCGCCAGAGGCTGCTGCAGGCACCGGCCTGTTTTCGGGCTCCGGCGTATGAGCACGCTAACGGACAAAGTTGCCAGAGGGGCGGCATTTAATGTCGTCGCTGCTGGCGTGCGCATTGGGTCTGCCCTTCTCGTATTGCCCATATTGGCCCGGTTCTTAGAGCCGCGTGACTTCGGCATCGTTCAAATGGGCATGCCGTTCGTTCTGCTGTTGATGTTCTTTGGTGACATGGGCATCTCGCCAGCTCTTGTTCGGGCGGAAAATCCCAGTCGTGCGCTTTGGTCCAGCGCGTTCTGGACAACGGTTGGCTTGTCGGTTTCGCTGGCCATCTTGCAGTGTTTGTCAGCCCCTTTGATTGCGGATTTTTTCGGCGAGCCGGAGCTGGTCAGCATTCTCTATGCACTTGCGGCCATTCTGATCGTGCAATCCTTTGGGATTATGCACTATTCCTGGCTGCAACGCGCGTTGCGGTTCCGCACGATTGCGATCATCGACATCGCCAGCCATGTGGCCGGCATGATCGTTGCCATTTACACCGGGTTGCAAGGTGCTGGCGCATGGGCGCTGGTCTATCAGCAAGTTACGCTTTACGTCGCCAAAACGACCGGCCTGTTGTTGGCGGGGCGACCGCCGATCGGTTTCATTTACGACTTTTCGGAGATCCGGAAGATCCTCAGGTTTTCGCTTGCGGTCGTTGGTACGCAGGTCGTCAATTTTGTTGGAACCAATGCCGACACATTGCTGATTGGCCGCTTTCTGGGCGCAACCCCGCTCGGATACTACAGCCTAGCCCTACGGCTGATTATCGTTCCAATCCAGACGTTCTCGTCCAGTCTAACAGGCATCTTGCTACCGGCGTTGGCGCAGGCACAAAACCAACCAGAGCGATTCAAAGCCGCCAGCCTCAAACTCCTTCGGACGGTGACATTCATTACATTTCCGCTGATGGCCGGGATTGCGGCGATGTCGGAGCCGATCATTGAAGTGCTTCTTGGGCAACGGATGGCCGCTGTTGCACCGCTTGCATCTGTCCTCGCACTGGTTGGCGCTATTCGAAGTGTGGCTGGTGTGCACGGCGCGATCTTGATGGCGCTTGGAAGAAGCGATGTCATGTTCCGTTGGGCAGTCATTAACAATGTTGGGATTGTCATTGCTGTGTCGATCGGTGTTCAATGGGGGCTGATGGGAGTCTGTGTTAGCATTCTCGTTGTCTCTCTTATGATCACCGGGCCAGCCAATCATGTGCTGGCAACCTTGATTGGCGCGTCCTTGTGGGAGCTGTTTCAAACGCTGGTCGGAAACCTAATTAACGCTATTGGAATGGGGCTAGTTGTTTACAGCGCGAATTTGGCCCTGGCCGACATAGGATTTAGTGATTTGGAACGCCTTTTGCTCTGTTGTCCGTTGGGTGTTGTGGTTTACGCTGGCGGGGCGCTTCTCTTTCAAAGGGAGGCATCTCAGTCGTTCGTTGAGATGATCCGGCGCGCTATCATGATTTAGATCATACTATTTGGCTTTGAAGCGCGTTGGTGTGTGTGTGGTGGCAAGCGAGTGTCGGGCAGGAGCTTTGAGTTGTGGCGGAGATGGTGACTGGTGATCTGCCGTTAGTGGCGGTCGTAACACCGGTATACAATGGTGGTGAACATCTGCGTGAGACCATGCAGTCTGTTCAAAACCAGACCTATGCGAACCTTGTGCATGTCGTGCTGAACAATGCCAGCAAGGACGACACAGCCAAGATCATCGCTGACTTTCGCAACAAGCGTGTTCCTGTCATTGCTGCCGAAAACCCAACCGTTCTGAAGCAGTATGACAATTGGAATGCCGCGCATACATTTGTGCCCGATGATGCAAAATACATTCGGTTGCTATGTGCTGACGATCTGATGGAGCCTGAGTGCACCACGCGCATGGTCGAGCTTGCCGAGTCAGACCCGGAGATCTTGCTGGTCGGCACCAATGTTTCCAAGAATAATGTGCCATTCCCATTGAATTGGGACCCGTCTGTTTCCGTCATGGACGGCCCTGAAGTCATCCGCCGGTTCTTTCGTAACGAGATCGGTTTTTTCGCTGTTCATACTCTGATGCGTAAATCCGTCATGGAGTGGCGTGAACCGCTTTATGATGATGCCTACGTCGGCGCCGACTTTGAAGCGGTTCTGGGTATCCTGAAGCGTGGAAAATTCGGAATGGTTCACGACGAGCTTGGCTTTGTGCGCATTCACGAAGCCAGTATGACATCGCAGGTGATGCTGAAGAAGAACACGCATTTCGCAGACTTCCTCAGCGCGCTCCATCGCCATGGGCCAGACGTGTTCTCTCCGGCTGAATTCGATCAGATTTCACAACGCTATGAACTGCATTATCTCCGCAAAAGCCTGAGGTGGAAACTCAAGCATGGATCGGATGCTGCACGTCTGCACTTTGATCGGCTCAAGGCTGAGCGCGGCGAAATTACCATTAGAGATTATGTCGCCTGCTTCAAAGACTGGGCATTGATCAAAACCGGTTATCGCAAATACTGGGATGGCTTTCCAAGCTAGGTCATTGACGACGAATAGATAAGGTCTTTTTTTAATGCTTTCTTCAAACCGACTTAAAATCGGTTTTAGAGTTGGGGAGTTTCCAAAGCTCTCCGAAACATTTGTGCTTGATCAGATTAACTTCATGATTGATCAAGGCCATGATGTTCGCGTGCTTGCCCAGCGGCGCGAGGATGTTGTGTTGGACAGCACCCTTGATGCCTATGCCGCCGCGTTGGAGAGAACAACATTCATTGAACCGCAACGCGGTCTTCCAGCACTTGCCTACAACAGACTGCCTTACCGCCTACGTGTTGCTCATGCTGCGCGCTCCGACGCGAAGCTGTGTTCTGGTACAGATGTCGTGATTTGTAATTTTGGCTGGTTCGGCAGCGATGTCGTACGCCATCGGACCAGTAAGGAAAACAACGCGAAGGTCATCACAATCTTTCATGGTGCGGATCTGTCGCGTGATGTGAGGGATGAACGCGAAAACGTCTATGATCAACTGCTCCGCGAAGGCGACCTTCATTTGCCGATCAATAGCAATTGGTTTGAGTGGCTTGAGGCTCACGGCGCACCGCCTGAAAAACTGGCACTGCATCATCTAGGCGTTGATCCTGATGACTTCCCATACAGTGCCCGTCGCGATAAGCCTGACACTCAACCATTCGTATTCACCAATGTTTGCCGAATGGTGGAGAAGAAAGGTCTCGCCTTTGCCCTGAAGGGCTTGGCTGAACTGCGACGACTGGAACCAAACCGTAAATTTCACTTCCGCATGGCGGGAGACGGTCCACTCCTTGAGGAATTGCAGCAGCTCACGCGCACGTTGGACTTATCGGATGTGGTGACGTTTCTCGGTCGCATACCGCATTCGGCGATCAATCAAGAGCTCTCTGACGCCGACGCGTTTCTTGCGCCTAGCGTTGTTGCGAAGGATGGCGATATGGAGGGTATTCCTATCGCCATTATGGAGGCGATGGCCGTTGGACTGCCTGTCGTGTCAACTTTTCACAGCGGCATTCCAGAGCTCATCACCCACAACGTGAACGGTCGCCTTTGTCGCGAGCACGACGTTAACGGGCTGGCAGAGTTAATGCGTGAGGTCATGACTGAGCCGGAGCTCACACGTCAATATGCGCTGGAGGCAAGACGGACAATTGAATCGAAATTCAATAGTCGTGTCTCGAATGCCCGCCTGGAATCGTTCGTTCAGGCGATCGCCCATGGGGAAGCTATTTTGCCGCAAAACCCATCAATGAGGCAGGCCGGATAATGCAGCCCGTATCGGTTATCATTCCAACATTCAATCGCGCGCAGTATCTGCGCCCGTGCATCGAAGCCGTTCTCGGGCAGAGCTTGGCACCGGCTGAAGTCCTTATCGTCGATGATGGATCCACAGACGATACGGCGCGCGTTGTCGAAAGTTTCGGTGATGCTGTTCGCTACATTCACAAGCAAAACTCAGGCAAATCGGCGTCGCTCAATCTCGCCATGCAGCATGTTTCTCATCCACTGATCTGGATTATGGATGATGACGACATTGCAGAGCCCACCGCTCTAGAAGACCTCGCGCGGCTGCTTGAACAGAACCCCGATGCCGGGATGGCTTACGGACGCTTTGATCGTTTTACCGAAGATGCTGACACCGGCACGCAAACATTCTTCCCTACCCATTGCTGGGTGGAGAGCACGCCCGATACTTTTCTCATCTCGGTTCTTGAAGACTGTTTTGTGCATCAACCAGGCATGCTGGTGAAGCGAGCTGTTTATGATGCAACCGGACCGTTTGATGTCGAGTTCGTTCGCTCCCAGGACTATGAGATGTTGGTCCGCATCGCTCGTATCACTACCTGTGTCCATACTGACAATATTGTATTTCATCAACGCCAGCATGACGGGGCGCGCGGGCAGAGTGGCGCGACTTTCGGCATTGAGCAGCGCGTTAACAAGTGGGTTGAGTTTGATCAACGCATCTTCGAACCACTGTATGAGCAGATGCCACTTGAGGACTTCCTTCCACGCGGCATGTCTATGGATACGACTGACAAGCGGCGGAGGGCGCTCTTGCAGCGCGCCGCTATTATGGGGCGACGCAAGTTATGGGCGCTAGCAGTCGATGACCTTAAGGCTGCTGCTGCATTGTCGAGTTCCAAACTAACATCCGAGGAACGCTCAATCATTCGGGGTTGCTTTGGCGGCAAACACGGCTGCACAGAAGTTGCTAGTGACCCGGCGATCTCATCGGCTCTGTTGAGCCTTAAGGATGTTGCGCCGAGCGGTCCTGCCATATCCCGCACACTTTCTCGCGGGTTGGTATGGAGACTGCGCGAGACAGTGACAACCGGCCATGCTGTGTTGGCCAAATCGTTTGGTGCGCTTGCTCTTTCGTTAGCCCTGCCAAGACTTAACCCTTTCAAGACGGTGCAAAAACCGGCATTGAATTCGAGCTCGTCTTAGGATCTGGGTCTGGTCACCTTCATGCAAAGAGACCGTTGACCCGACACTTTGGTTGTTTCACGTGCTTTTTTTGAACGCATTCTATGCCTGTTTTTAACAAGGCGTTTGCACCCGTTCTCAAGAGCACTTTCGGAAACGCTGACTTCTTGAGGATCAAATCGCATGAAAGTCGTTCTGCTTGCTGGTGGATATGGCACGCGTATCAGCGAAGAAACCAATATTCGCCCCAAACCGATGGTGGAAATTGGGGGACGACCAATCCTTTGGCATATCATGAGGTACTACGCCTCATTCGGCCATAAGGACTTCATCGTTTGCTGCGGGTATAAATCCGAGTTTATTCGCAATTACTTTTTGAATTACCGCGCCAGCCTAAGTGACTTTACAATCAACCTGTGTTCCGGAGAGGTCGACTTCCACCATACGGAGGCCGAGGATTGGTCTGTGACAGTTGTTGATACCGGTTTAAACACGATGACCGGCGGACGGATCAAAGCGATCCAGAATTTCATTGGTAATGAACGGTTCTGCCTGACCTATGGTGATGGTGTCTCAAACATCGATCTTGATGCACTCCTCGAAAGCCACGAAGCGTCCGGTGCGTCCGCCACACTCACAGCCGTTGCACAACCTGGCCGTTTCGGGGGTCTCAGCCTCGATACTGAAACTGGTAAGGTTCGATCGTTCCGCGAGAAGGCTGCGATTGACGGTAGTGTCATTAATGGCGGGTTTTTCGTCTGTGAACCTGATGTTTTTAGTCTGATTGATGGACCAGATACGATCTGGGAACGCGATCCCCTTGAACGGCTTTGTTCGTCAGGAAAGCTCAACGCCTATCGGCATGCCGGGTTCTGGCAGCCGATGGATACGCTGCGCGATAAGAACTACCTCGAAGATCTTTGGGACCGTGGCGAAGCGCCGTGGCTACCACGTAAGGGGTGAGCTTTAGCGCGCCGGAACGTAAGAACATATTGGATTTTTGCTCAACGTGGCTTGCGTGGGTAATCGCTACCCATTCAATTAGCGAAAGCAATCCGCTTCTTGATGGCTTCAAGGCCGAACTTCGTTGCTAATGGCCAGATGGCCGGAGTCTTCGCAGTCGACATTACCGCCTCGAAGCGACGTCCACTCTTAGCGCTCTCGATCACGCGGCATAATTCACGTCCGTTCAGCATGGCTTGATCGTACGTGCGCGCAGCTTTGGCGATCCGGGGCTGGTCGGCATACCGCTTCACGAGTTGCATATCTTCATTGGCGGAAATCATGGCATCGAAATTCTTCATGTTCAGCCGCCAGGAATTCGACCCCCGCCGCATGCGCCATTTGTAAAAGCTTTCCGAAGTGACCGTGAATTTCGCGCCTGCCAAGAGGCAACTCAGGAACAACAAGTAATCCTCGTTTCGCAATTCGCCATCATCGCGATATTCAATCTTTTTTTCCCGTATAAAGTCTGACCGCACCAATGGCTTGATGTAACCAAGAGTAAAGTCACCGCCAGCTAGAATGATATTGGATTCGATGAAGGTCGCGATATCCACATCAATGGTGTAGGGGGCTTTGTCCTTCGGGATCATTGTTGATCCGGTCGACGTTCCGTCTTCTTCGACCCGCTCGTAATTGTCGGCGACCATGTCCGCGCCGGTTGCCAACGCAATATCAATCATGCGGCGGCTCCGCTCAGGCGGAATGACATCATCACCGTCGAAGATCGCCATCCACGTTCCCGTCGCCATACTGATCGCCTGGTTGCGAGAGACTGAAATCCCACCGTTTTCTATGCGGCGATGGAACTTGATGCGTGGCTCGTCATGCGCAAGTTTCTCTATAATGTCCGGTGTTGCGTCGCTGGATGCGTCGTCCACGACGATCAGCTCAACCGTCACTTCTCGCTGCACCAACGCTGACTGGATGGCTTCTTCGACAAAGGGCGCGATGTTGTAGGTGCAGATCAGAAACGAGACATCGGCCGGCTCGCCATTGGTTTGCTCGCTGGCACTAAGTTCACTCATTTCCGTCTTTACTCCACGTCAGGTTGCGCACCGCGCCAGAAGACCGGGTTAGTCCGGTCTTATCCATCGCAGATCCCATCAGTCTTGACGTCAACTAACGATGTCTATGGTTGACCATAGAGCCTGGACAAGTCTGACTGGTTAACAGGGCTCGTCGTGAACTCGGTCGA
The DNA here is from genome assembly GCA_039819885.1 of Pseudomonadota bacterium. Classification (GTDB taxonomy): domain Bacteria; phylum Pseudomonadota; class Alphaproteobacteria; order Rhizobiales; family Hyphomicrobiaceae; genus JBCBRD01. The sequence continues at coordinate 4,179 of JBCBRD010000048.1, read as the reverse complement.
CTTTACGCGGTGTTTTGCAGGCATGAATGCGGCATGTTCACGCTAAAGGCAGGCGAGGCTCGTGGTTTGCGATTTCTGCCGCTATCCCCTTAGCAATTGCAGGTTACCGGGTTGCCGCTGTCCAGGCCTCTAAGTCTGTCGGGCTTTGGCTTGGTTGCTTGGCTGTGCGACAAGTGCATTTCTAGCGACTGCCAGTACCGTCGGCACCTGATTACACGCATTTGGTAGGACTGAATGAGCGCCTTAGCGATCGGTATTTGCACTTACAAACGTCCAGAAGGGCTTGCGCGTGTTCTGGATGCCATTTCGCATCAGCGTCTGGTCAAACTGGCGGAGAGAGATGTCTTTGTTCTGGTGATCGACAACTGCCCTGAAGGCAGCGCCAAATCCTTTGTCGATGACATCGCTGCTGGTTCACGGTTCAAGATCGACTACCAGCATGAGCCGCGCAAGGGCCTCTCGTTTGCACGCAACGCCGTGCTTGAGACAGCGCACAATATTGGCGCTCAGACTTTGGCTTTCATCGATGACGATGAAATGCCGGAGCCAGACTGGATCGAGGCGCTCTCTCAGCGCATGACGGAGACGGAAGCCGCGGTTGCGATCGGTCCCGCCTATCCGATGTTTTCTTGCACGCCCGGGAAACGTTTGCCGCTGGCTGCCTACGCGACGCGTACACAGGTTGTCGGTGGCTACGCGGCGGAAGGCTATACCTGCAACGCACTCCTAGACCTGAATGTCATCAAGGCGCTTGGACTAACCTTCGATAGCTCATTGAACGATGTCGGTGGCGAAGACACGATGTTTTTCAAAGCGATACTCGATGCGGGTCATCGCATTGCTTGGGCCGAGAACGCCATCGTGCATGATCTTGTACCGCCACAACGCATGACGGCCCTATGGCTGTGGCGACGATGGTATCGAACAGGATCCATAGAGGCGCGCCTTGGGGCACATTCACCAGCAAGCCTCAAAGGTCGGATGGTGAACCTCGGAAAAGGTTGTGCGCGTCTCGGTGCTGGAAGCGGCCGTATCCTGGCATCGGCTGTCGTATCGGGTTGGCGCCGACCCAGCCGAACCGTAGCCAGCTTTTACACCGCCTGCCGTGGCGCAGGACTGATCGCCAATGTGGTAGGGCGTGACTACAAGGAATACGCGCAAACGAACTATCGCTGATGAGAAGATGCTCCGCAAAAGTGTACGCGGTTTTGCGATGAGATCATGGTCCAAAACAGAAGCTTAAAGCACGCCTGCTGATCCCGTCCAAAGCGAAAGCGCTTTAGGTCTGTCTGGGGTGACTATTTCTTGTCGGTATCTGGCTTTTTCGGTGCGGGATTGGTTCGGCAAACCACCGACTCTGGAAACTGGCATGGCTCGCCCATTTTCGTAAATGCCACGTAGTCGTACGTTGCCTGCTGTGGGAGCGTCGATGGATCGAACCGGCTCAGCCAGTCTTCCATATTGCGACCCTGACCACTCCACAAACTGAGCATGATCCGTGATGGCTCAGACGGTATCGGTTTTTCGGCCGTCGGTTTGACTTCGTGCACCAGCTTTCCATCGAGGTACCACCGCAGCGCGTTGGGGAACCACTCGAATGCCATCCGCGACATGGTTGTCGCGTTGTCGTAACCGAACGGAACCAATTTGTCGTTCTCCGCCTTGCCATGGCGGAAGAAATTCAACTGCACCTTGGTGGTGTCTTTTCCAAGAACCTCGAAGTCAATTTCATCGTGCGGTTTGTCTGGGTTCAGGCCTGGTCCAATGTAAGTGAACATGGCTGAGACCGTCCCAGGCACAGGGGCCGATGTCATGCGCGTCTCGTATGTGCCGTAGCCGAACTCTTGTTTGGTCTGGATCTCAGCGCAACTGTAGTCGCGGTCGTGCTGTGTTTTTTCGACCGTGTCTGCTTCACCCTCGGGACGCTTTGTGAGGCTCACCACATCGGGTTCCAAACCCAGCGTGAAGATCAAGATACCATCTTTGATTGCGATGTTTCGTTTCCGCCAACGACACGATTGGTGGTCGCCGTTCGACCAACCATCCGAGATGTTCCATCGATGGCGGCCAAGCCGCTCAAACCCATCGAAAAATGATGCGCCTGTCACTACATTTTCATCGGCAACCGAAGGTGTTGTCGTAACCGGTGACGTTAGCGCCAAGACAAACACGAATAGAAGTGCTGGCAGTCTCGTGTCTGGAACGAACCGTTCGTACTTTGCTTCAGCGATACGGTACGATTGTGGATTTACGACGGAGCGATTGCGGTTTTGCATCAGAACCCTAATTGACGGCATCGGCCAACTTCTCAAATTTGCGCAACAAGGCGGCTGTGTCTTGATGGTCCACGAATGCGGTTTGATTTTTGTCGGCCACGCATTTGGTCATCGCGTCGTAGGCTGATGTATCCAAGCCTTCAAGGAAGGCCACAACATGATCAACGACCGGCTCATCAAAAGCCTCACCTAACTCTTTGGTGGTGATATATTGCCCTGTCATCGTCTTCGCATTCGACAAACAAACTGTGCCGAATGCTCCGCCCTCATATACGCGGTTTGGCAGCAGCCAGTCGGAATTTGAGCCCGCATCAAGGTAGTCGAACCCCCAACTGAAATGCACACGTCCGTAAATCTCAGGCAGGTCGTGTGGGCTCAGGAAGGGGCCGAAGTACGTCATGTTCGGACGTGTCGCACACTGGGCTTCGATCTCAGCTTCGGTCAGATCCTCGCGAGATGGGCGACCACGTAACTCGATCTCCACCTTGGGTCCCAACCGGTCTGCGATTTCGCTGAGCATCGTGAGAGAGCGCTGGCACCGGAGTGTGCCAAACCAACCGATTTTCCATGGCGGGCCTGGTCTTCGTTCTGGCGTCGTAAAATCAAAGCCGTTGGGCAACTGATGGGGGCAGATCTTGTTCTCCAGCAGAAACGCCGGCCCTGAATAGTTTTGTACGGGTTCGAAGTACTCAGTCAGAAAACGTGGTGAGCTAACGACCAGACACTTGGAGCGGTTGAGTAGGAACCGTTCGGCGCTTCGGAATAGCCTACCTGCCATGCCCTGCTTTAAGAACACCCTTTGGACATCCAACACTTCATAGACAAGCGCTGCCTTCGATCGCGACACAAGCTTGGCTAGCCACGCGACAAGAAGCATATCGATATTGCGCGCGTAAAAGATGTCGTTGGGCTTTATCTGTTGCCTATTGCGGAACACCGTCGCAGCTGCGCCCAGCAGTTTCGGGAGGCGGCTCGCGTAGTTGCGGTCGACCGTTTCGCCGAGGTCGATCAGAGGACAGGGTACGCGGCGCTGGCCTGCTTTTCGCTCGCGACGGAACATTACGGCGAGGACGCCTGCTCCGTTTTTTTCGAACGCGTGCGCCCGCTTGATGACCGTGCTTTCACAGGCGTCATGCCCGAAAAAGGCGATCTTGATCGGCGTCTCCGCTTCAGCCTCTTCGGTGCCTTTCAACACAGCTGAAGACTTGTACGTGGGTTCAAGCTGCCGGTGGGGCGATATCGTATCAGTGGAAACCGAAATGGGTCTGCTCCGAGAGGACTGCTGCAGGTCATCTTGCCGTAACATTGGTCTGGATACGAGCTGGTTTGGTTTGTATCGAAATCACTCGTTGTCGGCACTCGACAGATAAGTTTCAGGTAAACCACATCATCGGCATGCCCTAAAGCGCTGCGCCTCAATCGAGGTCACTGGTAAAGCTTCGGCACCGCTAGATGGACAGCCGTTCAGGCTGAGGGGGTGTTCACGGCATCTCCACCAAACTGTCCGTTGGTCCCGATAACGGTCGTTCCAGACTACTTTCATCTGTTCGACCATCGGTCGGGCGTTCACCATACCTCATTGGGCGTACCACTTTTGAGCCAAAGCAACCGCGTCGTATTGCACTGCGGTATTACAAGTTCTATTCCGAATTGAGCATCATGGGCCAAGCTCGCCCATGCTATCCACATTCTGCAAAGTAGACATCACTTGGATCCGTCGTTGCTCGCGACACGCTTGGAGTTCCCCGGTCTTGCAGCTTAGTTCCACCCAAAGCGTTGCTGACGATCAGTTTGTATCGATTGTCATGCCTGCCCTGAACGAAGAACGTTACATCCGACAAGCGATCACTTCGATCCTTCCACCCGCTGGGACACTTGATTGCGAACTGCTCGTTCTCGATGG
>JBCBRD010000047.1:0-19073 GCA_039819885.1 Pseudomonadota bacterium | reverse complement strand
GTCGAGATTCCAGCTGTGCGACAGGCCGCTGGCACATCCGCACCCTCCGCCAAGTGCACCTCAATCTCACGCAAAAGCTTCAGACATTCCTCGTCCGAGTGACGCTTCCTTGCCCTTGAAAACCTCCTAAACTGATAACCAAATCTGGCACAGTTTTAGGGGGCCAAGACACTATCACCCGGCCTGAACCCGGTAAGGTTTTGGGCCAACAGATGGAGTAAGTCAGATGCAAGCAATCACAGTCGGTCTGGATATCGCAAAGAATGTTTTTCATGCCTACGGCGTCAACGCGAACGGGGAGCTAATTTTCAGCCGCAAACTGCGCCATGCAAAGGTCAAGGATTTCTTTGCACGACTCGACCCATGCCTGATCGGGATCGAGGCTTGCGCTACGGCGCACCACTGGGCACGTACGTTGAAGGCCATGGGGCATCAGGTCCGGCTTATGCCGCCTGCTTATGTGAAGCCCTACGTCAAAACCCAGAAGAATGATGAGGCAGATGCTGAGGCAATTTGCGAAGCGGTCACTCGCCCGAACATGCGGTTTGCCGAGATCAAGACAGTTGAGCAACAAAGCGTCGTGCTCGTATTGCATCGTACCCGAACTTTGTTGATCAAGCATCGCACGAGGATGGGTAACACCATCCGAGCGCATCTTGCAGAATTCGGCATTACTGAAAGCATCGGCAGGGCGGGGCTCTATCGATTGATCGACATGCTCGTCGCTGGTGAGGATGAACGAATTACGGAAACAACACGCCAGGCCATGCTGCCGCTCGTTGAGCAGTATCGCTTGCTTCAGGACCAGATCCTAAACCTCGACCGTCAAGTGATGGCGTGGCACCGATCGAGCGATACGAGCAAGCGGTTGGCCACGATCCCTGGCATAGGTCCGCTGACTGCAAGCGCAATTGTAGCCTCTGTTGGCGATGCTTCCAGCTTTAAGAATGGGAGGAGCCTCGCAGCCTTTATCGGCTTGGTTCCGAGACAATCATCGAGTGGCGGAAAAGAGCGACTTGGAAAAATATCGAAGCGTGGCGACCATTATCTGAGGTGGATTTTGGTTGTTGGGAGGCTTGCAGTTATCCGATACGCTCAGCGTCACGGCACGCGCCGCCCATGGTTGGTCAAACTATTGCAGCGACGCACAACAAAGATCGCCGCTGTGGCTATGGCCAATAAGATGGCGCGCATTGCTTGGGTATTGATGACGCTCGGCGGAGAATACCGTGAACCGACGGCGACGGTGCAAGCGGCATAAGAACGGGCGCGTCCGATCCGGAAGCGCCTCACGAGGGCGGAAAGGACAACTTATAAGTCATGCAGCAAGCGGTCGACCACCGAAGATCAGCAAAACCCATTGATCCCAGGGCGCCTTGAGCGCGTGCTTATGATAGGGAGCTGACCTTGCGGATAGCATGAAGGCCATCGGTGTTCGCGCCGAGCAAACAGGCCGGACACATGGGCGCTACCGACCAACACTTCATGGCAACGCAGAAAGTTCTTGCCGACAGGGTGCCGTCCACACATGGGATCTATCTGCCGTGTATCTAGGCCGCGATGACGAGATGGGCCAGTTGCGGACGAATGGATGGCGACAGGCGGTCGGGTAGCAGCTGCGATCTACGGTGAGAGTGGGGGATTCATATGGCCCATAACAGCGCGGGCGATTACGCGCTCCTCGTCGGTTGGAATGACCAGGACCTGTGTCGGACCTGAGGAGATCTGCAACGCGTTCTCGTTGTTGCCGGCGTTATCAATCTCAATGCCGATCCATTCCATGCCACTGCAAACCCGTGCGCGGATGGTTGCTGAGTTTTCTCCAATCCCGCCGCAGAAAACGAGCGCATCGATTCCGCCCAGAACAGCGCACATTGCGCCCAATTCACGTCGGATGCGGAATACGAAGTAATCAAGCGCCTTCTGCGCATCGGGATTGCTGGACGCCTCCAGCGCGCGCATGTCGTTTGTCCAGCCTGACAAACCTTTAAGCCCACTCTCGCGGTACAAGAGCTGCGTCACCTGAGCCGGTGTCATGCCCTCCTGATCCAAAAGATATAGCACCACGCCCGGGTCGATCTGGCCACAGCGTGTGCCCATGGGCAAGCCGTCGAGCGCGGAAAAGCCCATGGTGGAGGCGACGCTCTGGCCCTCACGCACCGCGCACATCGAGGCCCCGTTGCCAAGGTGTGCAATCACCACCCGCCCGTCTGCGACAGCGGGAGCACAGTTCCGCAATGCGCCTGTGATGAAGTCGTACGACAAGCCATGAAAACCATACCGGCGCACGCCTTTATCATAGTATTTGCTCGGTAGAGCAAAGGTGTCGTTCACCCAGGGGTGGCCACGGTGAAAAGCGGTGTCGAAAGCCGCAACCTGCGGAGCGTCTGGAAAGACCGCCATCGCAGCTTCGATCGCGCGGATATTATGTGGCTGGTGCAGCGGTGCGAGCGGTTCGAGCATGCGCAACTTGTCGAGCACCGCTCCAGAAATCTTGAGAGGCGCGACAAAGTCGATCCCGCCATGTGCAATCCGGTGACCAACGCCGATGATCGTTTGCCCCCCGAGCGCTGGCTGGGTCTCCGCTAGGATTGCCTTGAGGCCAAGCGCGTGATCGGTCGCCCCAAGTTCGCGCTGCGTTTTTCCCTTTCCTGCCGTTTGGAAGATCAGGCGAGCGGCGGGACCGATACTTTCCACCTGCCCGCGGGCCAGTTCCAACGGTTCAACCTGCGGCGCATAAAGCGCAAACTTAATGGAAGACGATCCGGCGTTCAGAGTAAGGATCGCGCCGCTCATCAGTCTGCCACCCGGTGATGCGCATCGTAGAGTGCCGCAACGGCGCACGATGCCAGCCGTGCTCGCTCATCATCAGAGCGGCTGGTAAGGATGACAGGGCATTGCGCGCCCATGACAAGGCCTCCAGCCTGAGCGTGGGCGACAAACGTGAGTTCCTTGGCCAACATGTTGCCGGCTTCCAGATTGGGCACGATTAGGATGTCGGCTCGCCCCGCCACCAAGGAGCGAATACCCTTGGTCTGTGCCGCGGCCAAGTCGATGGCATTGTCCATGGCGAGGGGACCATCGACGATCCCCCCTTTGATCTGCCCGCGCTCAGACATCTTGGCGAGTGCTGCGGCATCAAGCGTCGACGGCATGGCCGGATTGACGGTCTCCACAGCGCACAAAACGCCGACCTTGGGTTCATCCACACCAAGTGCCAAAGCCACGTCGATGGCGTTTTGGGTAATGTCCGCCTTGGTTGCCAGATCCGGCGAGATGTTGATCGCGGCATCAGAGACAAAGAGCAGGTGATCAAGACCCGGCACGTCCATCACGAACACGTGGCTTAACCGGCGCGAGGTGCGTAGCCCGCCTTCACGTTTGACCACATGGCGCAGAAGGACATCCGTGTGGAGGTGCCCCTTCATCAAGGCTCTAACATTCCCGTCGTGGAAGAGCTGGACGGCGCGCGCGGCGGCAGCGCTGTGATCTGCCTCGTTGATGACTTGCAGTGTGTCCAGCTGCGCCTCGATTTCCTGCGCCGCCGCGCGGATCTTGGTCTCGCATCCGATCAGCACCGGGGTGATCAACGTGTGCTCTGCGGCGAGCAGCGCCCCGCCGAGCGCAGCAGGCTCTTCTGGTGCGACAACAGCAGTCGGGATGGGCGGCAGTGGCTGCGCCATGGCAAGCAGCCTATCGAAGTGGTGGTGGTCCTGCACGAGCAGGCCCGGCATGTCAGCGGCGTCGAAGCTGAGTTTGTGCTCGGGAGCGATCACTGTCGCCGTTCCGCGCGCAACGGGGGTCTCATCGTCACGCTCCAACTCAACAGCAAAGACTGCTCGCCTCCCGTCACCTTTTTCACGCAGGGTGACAGTTGTGCGCACGGTCTGGCCGGGATGCACGGGCGCCAGAAACGTCAGGTCCTGGCTGTGATACCGCGTGCCCGGCCCGGGCAGCACATTGCCCAACACAGCGGAAACCAGCGAGGCGACCCACATGGCGGGCGCGATGGCCTCGGGTTCACCGTCACCGTCCCCGTCCGCATCGGCTTCGTGCAGCGGATTGCGATTGCCCGACGCGTGTGCGAACACCACCAGATCATCAGCGCGGCAAAGTCGGTCGAGCGATGCTGACGCATCGATCTCGAGCTCGGCCCAGGTGACGTTCGTGAGGATGGTCATTCCGCTGCTGCCCCGATTGTTCGCGGCGCTGCATTAAGCTGGTCCCGCATGCCTGTGAACAGTGCCTTGGATGCCGGCTCCATCTCGCTCTCGTCGCCCACCACGTACTTCACGAGGTCAAAGGCGCGTCTACGTTCCTCCGCAGTCCGCAGCAGCTTGGGCAAAGCGGCAAGTGCGGCATCGGGCTCAAAACGCACACACAAGTCTTGCGCATGGATGAGGTGGGCACGCTCACCGGCAGCCATGGACGCAAAGGGCTCTTGTTCGTGCATAAGCTGCGCCGAACGGTCCAGGCGATCCTTGCGCACGTTGCCACGAGCGTTGGCTAACAGGATCAACATCCGCACGACCGCTTCCGCAAAGCCGCCTTGCTCAAGACGCGCCAGCGCTTCGGCGACGGGCGGCAGCGCACGCAATTCATCCGCTGATTTGCGGATCCGCTTGCCGATGTTTTTGCGGCCATACCACTGCCCCCAGGGACCAGCGTACATCCACAGGAATGTCATCTCCGCCAGCATTCCACGCGCGCTCGTGGCAAAATTCATTTGCGCTTCGATCGCATCGGCCCAGAGACGTTCCGTCAGAAGGAAAGGATTGTCTTGCGAAACAGGATGTCGGTCGTTGCGCACGTCATCAGCGCGTTTTGCAATTCCGGACATCGCCGGGTTGGTGCTGGCGAAGATTGAGCGTTGCGCTCTCATTGGGTGCAGTGTTTTGGCCATTGACGCTATGTCGGGCGTCGACATTTGTTGCATGACTGGGCGAAGAAACGTCTCGTAACTTTCGGCAAGCTGTTCGGAGAGACGCGCGACCGCGGCAAATGCTGGCTCTTCATGGCGGCCATCTCCGATGCTCAGGATGTCAGCCATTTTTCGACGATCGAAACGCACAGTGAAGCGCTTGCCGTGACCGTCACCCTGGACATCCTCAATGATCATCTCATAAAGCCCTGGCGGTAGGGCTTCGATTGTCTTCAGCGTCGACGCCATTTGCGAATGTTCGCGTTTGGCAACCGCTGAAGAGACAAAAATACCGAGGTGGCCCACTTCTTCGTGCACCATGTAAAGAACGCGTTGTCCAAGGACCTCGATCTCGGTCTCGTCGGTATAAGTGTCTACGATCCAATTCAGCGCTTGTTGGGGCGGCGTGATATTGTCGCCATGCGAAGCAAAAACGATGATCGGTGCCTTGATATGCTTCAGATCGATCGGGCGCCCTGTCTCGAGGCGCGCTTCGTTCTTGCCCAGCCGATTGCCAATAAACAGGTTTTCGACAATCCAGCGCATCTCGGCTTCATTCATCAAGAAGAAGCCACCCCACCACCTTTCAAACTCCAGGAAACGCCCGACACCGGTATCGACATTGGCATAGAGATCGTAATACTTGCGGAACCAAGTGCGCCCAGGATTGAGCGTCTCAAAGTTCAAAACAAGATTGGCGCCATCAAACCGGCCGCCATTCAAATCCGCCAAAGCCAGCACAGGAAGAACACCACCGACATTGCCACCGGTATAGCGCATCGGGTCCTGACCCAACCGCCCGGACCAGTATGACATTGGCGCGCCATTCAGCACGATCGGACCGGTTAAATCAGGATTGGTCGCCGCCAGGATCGCTGTCGCCCAGCCGCCCTGACAATTGCCGACGACAATTGGATTGGGCGCATCGCGGTGATGGTCGCGCACATATCGCAGAAACGCGGCCTCGCTGTGGGTCACGTCGGCCAGCGTCTGCCCTGGCTCTGGCACTGGGCGAAAGGCCACGAAATAGACCGGATGCCCGTCGCTAAGCGCAACGCCAACCTGGCTGTCTGGCTTGAACCCACCAATTCCCGGCCCGTGTCCAGCGCGCGGGTCAATGATCACATAGGGACGCTTCCAGTCCTTGACCTCTATATCGAAACTGTCCGGCTTGATCCGCAACAGCATGTAATTACTCGGTCGTGCGAGATCTTTGCCATCAACAACGACCTCATAGTCATAAATGAGAACCGGAGGATTACCGGCGGCCTCGTGGTCGAGAAAAACGTCACCGCGTTGACGCAGGGCATCAAGGGTCAGTGTCGAGCGTTCGGCCGCGTCCGTAACGTATTCCGTCCAGGCGGTCATTAGATCCGTCGGTGTGCGCGCCTGCAACTGCTCGGTCACTGCCCGCATTTCAGCACGCAGCTGATCGTGCGTCGCTGCGTTGACTTCCTGCATCCGCGCGAGGTGGCGTTGCAAAGCCGTCTGCAGCAACGACAGTTGGTCAGCAATGGGAGCGGCAGCTGCGGTTGGCTCGGGTCGTTTTGCAAACATCGTCGTTCCAGTGCTTTGCTCATGGGCGGATTTGAGAGAGTTCAGCCAACGACGCTGAAGCCGCCGTCAATCATGTGAACGCCACCTGTAACGTTCGCGGCGTCGCGACTGGCGAGGAACGCAGCGTAGGCGCCTACGTCCTCAATGCTTGTCAATTGATGGGTTGGAGTGCGTTCCGCGGCACGCGCGAGCAGTTCATCGAAATGGTCAATTCCACTTGCGGCACGAGTTTTTAGGGGACCAGGTGAAAGTGCATGAACCGAAATGCCCTTCTCGCCCAGTTCGGCTGCCGCATATCGGGTGACGGACTCCAACGCGGCTTTAACCGGACCCATTACATTGTAATGATCGACGACTTTCTCTGAGCCATAAAACGAAACGGTCATACAGGTGCCGCCACTTTGCATGAGCGGCTCAGCGTGTTTGATCATCCGCAAGAACGAGTGGACCGATATATCCATGGCGAGCGAAAAGCCATCTCGCGAACAGTCAATCACCCGACCGTGAAGATCTTCCCTGGGACAAAAGGCGATGGAATGCAGCAACACATCAAGACCGCCCCAATGCTCCTTGACCTGCTCAAAGACTGCCGAAAGCTGCGCATCATCGCGAACATCGAGTGGTGCTACGATCGATGCGCTTAGCCGTTCGGCTAGCGGACGGACGTGGGGCTCAGCTTTATCATTTAGGTAAGTGATTGCCAGCTCCGCGCCCTGCGCCGCTAGCGCTCTTGCACAACCCCAGGCGATTGATTGGTCGTTCGCAACGCCGACAACCAAAGCATTCTTACCTGTCAAATCAAACATGATACGAGCCCCTTGTTGCAGCACAGAACTACTGGCACGTGAATGTAACAACGGCTTGACGTTGAGTGGATACCGGCGATGCAAGCCGCCGGTGAGCGGCAACAATCATGCCAACGCGGATCTGCCCACGATGAGGCTGAGGAAACTCGGCCAACCGTCATCCGCAGATAAGGTCAGTTGGCGGTCTTAGCGGCGCGAATAAACTTGCTGGAAATCGCGCGGGCCCGCCGCAGCGTTTTCAGTCATCGCTGATCGTTGAGCTCTCACGCGCAGGGGGCGTTCGTCAGCTCTGGGTCTTGGTTGTGTCAAAACTCGGTTCTGTAAGACATCGCAGCTAGATGGTTGGTTTCGTGGCTAGTAGATGACAATCGGGCGGCGTAAACGCGCGTTGAGCTACGCGAAGTTGCTGATGTTCGTCTCGCACAAACGCGAGACTGGTGGCTTGAACCAGCGGCGTTACGCGACAAAGGAATGCGCAACCTGCAATCTCAGGAAACGCTGTACAACAAGCTCCGGGCGTTCCGTCACGCGATGGGAACACGAGCATGTTCTTGAAGATGTGCAACGACGACTGGATGAGAACCCACAAGCAATGCGGACGCGGCGCGAGACGGTCGAGCATCCTTTTGGAACTCTTAAGGCACGGATGGGCGCAACGCACTTCCTGATGAAACGATTGCACAACGTGAAAACCGAAATGGCACTTGCGGTGCTGGCCTACAATCTCACCCGCGTCATGAACATCCTCAGAATTGGACCACTGATCGCCAAAATCAGGGCGTTTTCGGCGGGCTTTCTAGTTATGCAGTGGTACAAAACGCCGTCAGCAACTTCGCGTAGCTCAACGCGCGTTTACGCCGCCCGATTGTCATCTACTAGCCACGAAACCAACCATCTAGCTGCGATGTCTTACAGAACCGAGTTTTGACACAACCAAGACCCATAGCGCGCATTTAGCATTGGCTAGCTTACGGCATCGGTAACCACCTAATTTGATACAGTCGGAGTTCCAGCCAACTGGTGCCGATGTTGCAAGTCGAGTAAAGAGATTTAGTTTTTTGGCAAGTCGCGCAGGAGGCTATCAGCATGGGAAAGACAGTCCTCATATGCGAAAGTCCTCCGTGGCCTGTGGCTTTTGCTCAAACATCCCCTGGTCTCCGTCCATCGCGGCATTTCCAAAACGGATTGTGTGGCTACAAGGGACCCGATGGATCAACCCGAATTGAGGCCCAGTTTGACTGGGCGGACGAATTTCAGGACGGATTGGCCGCCGTTGCGGTCGATGGCCGGTATGGCTTCATAGATACCACTGGCAAGTTCATAATCCCGCCTCAGTACCGAAGCGTGTCGCGTTTCCGGTTTGGAATGGCGACGGTTTTTGTCTCTCCCTCTGGATTGCGAGGAGTTATCGATCGGAAAGGTGAGTGGATATTTGAACCCAGGTACCAATGGATATTGCCAACCTCGGAAGAGTACTTCTGGACGATTGACAGACAACAAGATACTCCAGAGTGCCTTTTTGAAAGAAATCACGCGTTTTCCCCGTTGGGCATACTCTCTGACATGGGCGGAATCTGGAACGACCCAGTGGACAAGGTGTCGAGAAAGACGCAGCCAGTGAAAGTTCGCAATAGAGTTGGCAAAGTCATCCAAGAATTTTCTGTTGAACCAATTTCTTGGTTCAGCTCAGAAAAGATCATAGTTCGGAACAAGGTTTCCGATACCATCCATCAGTCTCCGAGACGTTATGGGGTCATGCTTGCAGACGGAAGCATCGCCATCGAACCGAAATTTGGTGACGTTCGTCCTTTGTCAGAAGGGCTAGCTCGCGTGTGCTCTTCATCGAGCGATCCCGACGGGCCAAGGGTCGGCTACATAAACGAGGTCGGGGAATTTGTCGTTCCGTTGGAATACGACCTGCCTTCGCCAGGGCACCCCGATTTCAAGAACGGAAAAGTATGCGTGGCGGTTCAACCCGAAGATGGCCCAAAGCGGGTCGGTGTAGTCGATCGCTCCGGACAGCTCGTTCATGAGCTTCGTGCGTGCAGTGACATCACCGGGTCGGATGGGCCTACATGGTTCTTCGAGCGAAAGGATCCGGGGAAGACACTTAAGGTCCTTTGGGGGCTGAAGGCTGCCGACGGACAAACAGTTCTTGAGCCGCAGTTCCAATATGTTGGTGACTTCGACGGGCATGGCCGCGCTTTAGTAATCCGCGGTGACGCCTTTGGTGTGCTGGGTCAGGACCGGAGGTATACAATGCCGCTGTCCGAGAACCCGTTGGTGGCTTTCGATGTCCACAATGGTACTTACTGGTCGCAAAAACTCGGAAAGTGGGGGCTCGTTGATGGCACGGGTCTCTCGCTGTTGGAGCCGATACTGGATAGTGTCCGGCACATTGGCAGCCAGAAGCCGTTTTGCAGCTCAGGGATGGGCCGATTGCGTGTCTTCAATGGAGAATGGCCCAAGTTGCGACCGGATCAAGATACGATGTTCTCCACAGTTGTTACCGTCAAGAATAAGTCCGGTTTCATCGACGGGTTGGGACGATGGCTCGTACCCCCTGAATTCGATGAGCTGCGCGGGCCGTATTCCAGAGGACTGATCCCCGCGCGGTCCGGCGAGAAGTGGGGTTACATCAATTTTCATGGCGAATACTGCATTGCACCGATCTATGACGACGCAGCGTGCTTCACCTACGAACGTGCCCGTGTCGTTTTCGGTGGTGAGCTTCATGTCATTTCGAGATCAGGCACGATCCTTGACAAAGAAGAAGCTCAGAACGGTCTTTGGAAGACATCGATTGTTCGTGGCGGCCGCCGCAGCCGATATCCAGACCTTGCTTGCCAAACCATCGCGCCTCATCTCTGACTTCAAGCTCAACGCCATTGGCGGCGAGTAGCGCGTCCCTGATGAGTCCCCTCCTGGCCGTTCACGCCGAGGCCGTGTAGGTATAGAACTGTGGGAGCGTCTTCGTCAGAACCTTCGAATGTGTGCGAGAGCATGGTTTGTCCTAGTGCTCTGGCTCTTAGAACCGGGCGTGTGGTGTTCGTCGCGGACCAGACGTTTGTAACCGCATCCGTCGGCTAAGTTAGTGGGATGTCGCGCGTTTACTCGGGCAATTTTGGGACGACAAATCCTGACCGATCACCTGTCGAAGAGGCGGACCGGGCAGGCGTGAAGTTTGGCCCGAAGCTGCTCGGCCGCTTCGAATCCCAAGTCGGCAAACAGGTCGGCATGACGGGTAACTTCGGAAAACGGCTCATTGTTCGAGGACACAAACGTTCTGAGCGGTAGTTTCATCGGCATGTGTCGAGTGAAATAGCACCCACCGTTGACGGTCACGACAAATGAGCCTTTACCGCTGACCGCTGCACGGCGTTTTCGAATGCTCAATTGTGTTGATTGGAAGCGATCGGCGTCGGCTGGCGTCAGCCTTGCGATGAAGAACGATTCGTCTTTAGAGACTTCAGGCTGACTTGGCGTTGTGCGCGAAGAGACAACAAGGGAAAAGGTCTCTGAAATTGGTTTGCTACCATCTGACGGAATGAAGGTCAGGCGGAGGAGCAGGTCTCCGGTCTTCAGTTCCCAGTCGCTGGGCATCGCGACCGCCGCCCGCAACGTGGAGGTTTCGACGTCAAGCGGGCTGAACGAAGCGACGCTCAGCAGTCCAGAGGGTGTCAACGAGCCACATCCAGAGAGCAACGCTGCGACGACCGCAAACAGCGGGACCTGTTTCATGAAAGATTTCCTTGATTTTTTATCGTAAAACGATAATTTATGTCCAACTAAGGCTGTAATGAGGTCGGGCCATGAACTGTTCGGTTATCGAAAGATGCCAGCGATCTGCAAAGCGGATGGCGGTCGTATCGCGAGGACTTATGTTGACGGTGGTCGCTGTGCCGGTGGCGGCTGCAATCTGGTTTGCGTTCGATAAAGCTCCGTTTGAAAGCTTAGCTCAGGCGCGCTTTGGCCCCACCACCACATTGAACGACGCGTTTCAGCTCATGATTGTTGGCCTGACTATCGCCGTTCAACTCGGTGTCCTCGTTGTTGCGCTGCTCCAGCTTGCGCGCGCGTTCGATGGATTTTCCGAAGGGGAACCACTCAACCCCAAGGCTGCAAGGAATCTGCGATCGGCGGGCTGGGTGTTCGGAGTTGGGACGGTTCTGAGCGTGATCCTGCAGGCCCCGTTTAGCTATGCCGTTACGATGGCCAACGGCCCGGGCGAGCGGGCAATTATAGTTTCGCTTTCAAGCAGTCATGTCGTCAGCGTGTTTGCCGCGGCGGCACTCATCGCAATCTCACACATCGTTGCCATGGCTGCCGAGGTCCGCGAAGACCACCGCCAGATCATTTGAAAGATGCCGATCATCGTTCGTCTCGACGTCATGCTTGCACGTCGCAAAATGCGCTCCAAAGAACTCGCTAGCCGGATTGGTGTGACAGAGGCCAACCTCTCACTTTTGAAGTCCGGAAACGTGAAGGGCGTCCGCTTTGAGACATTGACCAAAATCTGCCGCGTGCTCGACTGCAAGCCAGGCGATATCTTGGACTACGAGCCGGATGATAACGATCTATAGTGGTCCTAAGGTTTTTAGCTTAGGCCTCATAATATCCAGAGTTCGAATACCGTTCTTGGCCCTTCACGGCAGGGCCGTGCTGCAACGCAATGGCAGCTTCTGGGAACCTCCGGGGGTGGTTTAGATAACCGCGGTTGTGTGGCTTTGAAGCAGATGTGTCTATCAGTGCCTTTCTCGTTCAACTGAGCTAATGGCAAGAGCGTTTCATTGTCCTATTCGAAACTGTGTTGAGGCTTTATGGTCGGGAGGGTGCAGCATTAGCTGAGGCCATTTGGAGTGCGATGACCATGCTGTTGAGAGCTTTGAGACCGGCGACAGGTTTGGTGGCGTTTGGTCTTGCGATGGGCTTGGTTGGAACGGGTGTCGCCGTGGCGCAGGATGTGGATGCGCCTGAGGCGCCGAAGACGTATGACGTTGTTGCGCCACCGGACTGCACCAATAACAAAGGCGAGGTCGTTACGTTCGTGGATCGTGAAGGCGGGCGGCGGAAGATTGCGGCTGGCATGGCGCGGCGGGATGGCGCTGGTAAGCCGGTTGTTTTGAGATCAAATTTTGCCACAGCGCCACCGGTGTTTCAGGGCTTCGTCGACCGGCATGAATGTGCCCATCATCAGACGGGTGATGTGGACCGCCCCCATCCGCCACGCAACGGTCCGGAACATCTCATGAATGAGAGCATCAGTGATTGCATCGCGATCATGCGATTGCGGGATGAACAGCGGTACGACAAGGCCGGGCTGGACAAGGTGGCTGCGGCCATGCGCAACGAAATGACGAAGATTGGTTTTCCTGAGATCAGTATCAGCAGCCGGATCAGCAACATAACGAACTGCTTCAAGAAGACGGGCACGCACGTGGAATACATCAACACGGTGTTGAAGCGACGAGGTCTTTTAGAGCAGTAGCGCAAGCGACCTTTAATGATATCGAACGGCGATTTATGTTCGCTCAGAGGCGCGGAGTTTTTCGCTAGCGGATTTGAGCTGGCCGCAGGCGGCGAAGATGTCGCGACCGCGTGGTGTTCGGACGGGGCTTGCATAGCCCGCGCGATTGACGACGTCGGCGAAGCGCTCGATCTGGCCCCATGTGGAGCACTCGTATGACGACCCTGGCCATGGGTTGAACGGGATCAAATTAATTTTGGCCGGGATGCCATCGAGAAGGTGCACCAGTTCTCGTGCTTCTGCCAACGTGTCGTTGACGCCTTTGAGCATGACGTATTCGAATGTGATCCGCCGCGCATTGCAAAGGCCTGGGTAGTTGCGGCAGGCGTCCAGGAGTTCGGCGATGGGGTAGCGCTTGTTGATCGGCACGAGTTCGTCGCGCAAGTCATCGCGAACAGCATGCAGCGAGATCGCTAACATGGTGTCGGTTTCTGCGCCCCAGCGAGGGATCTCGGGCACGATGCCGGACGTCGATAGGGTGATGCGGCGTTTGGAAAAGTTCAGGCCACCGTCGTCGGCTGCGACACCCATTGCGGCTGCCACGTTATCAAAATTGTAGAGTGGTTCACCCATTCCCATGAGGACGATGTTCGTGATCTTGCGCTCGGCGTCGGGCAGCTTTTCGATATCGTCTGGTTCGGGTGCCCCGGGCCAGTCTCCAACGCGATCCCGGGCCAGCATGATCTGGCCGACGATTTCATCTGTCGTGAGGTTGCGGACGAGCTTTTGCGTGCCAGTGTGGCAGAAGGTGCATGTGAGCGTGCAGCCGACTTGTGAGGAGACGCACAACGTTCCGCGATCTCTTTCCGGGATGTAGACCGTTTCGATCTCGGGGGCTTTGAGTTCATGTCCGCGTATGGGCAGTCGGAGCAGCCACTTGCGTGTGCCGTCTTTCGAGACCTGTTCGCTGATGATTTCCAGCCGGTCGAGTGTGTGGTGTTCGTTGAGTTTGGAGCGAAGTTCCTTAGAGACATCTGTCATTTCATCGAAAGACTGCGCGCCTCGCGCGTAGATCCAGGTCCATAGCTGGCCGGTGCGCATGCGGATCTGCCGGTCGGGAACGCTCAGTGTTTTGAGGGCATCGCCAAGTGCTGGTTTGTCCAAACCCGCCAGCGATGTGCGCATAGGTTTGGATTGCTGCAGCTTATGCGCGTGGTCGTTTATGCGTTCGAGAGTGTCGCGGACAACGACCATTTGGATATACTCTGGTTTGTAGGTTTCAAAATTCTGGGACGCCATCTGGCATGATTGGACGACAATAGCAAAAACCGCACAGCTTGGCAGCGTGTGCGGTTTATCTGCGTTCTGGTTGGTATTTCAGTTGGGCACTATTTGCCCAGAAAGCGGCTAAACGCGCTCTGGATCAGTTCGCCAACACCACCGTTGCTGACCGCATCTTGAGCCAGTGTTGCGATGTCGCCCAGTTGGCCGCCGCTGAGCTGTTCTACGATGCCCTGAAGGTCGGTTTCACCGAGTTGAGAGAGGTCGACGCCGTGTTCGCTGAGTGTGTTGAGGATATCCTCTGGCGCCATTCCCGCCAGATCAGCCGGGTCAATACCCAACTGTGCGACCATGTCTTGAAGTTGCGTTGGGTCAAGTCCGTCTTGACCAAGCATCTGGCTGATGCCGTCCGCCTGGGTGAACTCGCCCAGTTTGTCAGTGACGCTGTTGAGGTCGATCATGTCTTGCTCCATCGTTTTTCGCGTGCGGGCACTGATCGAAAATTTGTGGTCGCTGCCCAAGCGTTGGCTTGAGAAGAATCCCACCTGTGCGCCGGCTCGTACCGCGAGAAGAGAGCCGATGGACGAGACATATGGTGTGTTGCGCTGCATTCAAGACGTCACAAGTCGAAACTTGCAGCTCGGTATTATCGGATCAATTGCTGACGAAATTCTCCAAGGTTTAGGTCACAAGATGAACTTTGAGAGGTCAGCGTTTTTGGCAAGCTCGCCGACACGGTCGTTTACGTATGCAGCGTCGATCGTCGTTGTTTGACCGTCGCGATCAGAGGCGTCGAATGAGATCTCATCCAGAACGCGTTCCATAACGGTTTGCAGACGTCGTGCGCCAATGTTTTCTACTGTCGAGTTTACCTCAACGGCAGTGTCGGCCAGCGCTCCAATCGCATCGTCTGTGAATTCCAATGTCAGGCCCTCCGTCCCCATCAGCGCAATGTATTGCTTGATCAGACTGGCTTCGGTTTCGGTGAGGATGCGAACGAAGTCATTGCGTGTCAGGGCCTGCAATTCGACGCGAATGGGAAGCCGTCCTTGAAGCTCGGGCAGGAGGTCGGAGGGCTTTGAGACGTGGAATGCGCCTGATGCAATGAAGAGGATGTGGTCGGTTTTGACCGGCCCATGTTTGGTTGCAACTGTGGTGCCTTCAATGAGCGGGAGGAGGTCGCGCTGTACGCCCTCGCGTGAAACGTCGGCGCCGCCGCGTCCACCATCCGAACGCGAGCAGATCTTGTCGATTTCATCGAGGAAGACGATGCCGTTGTTTTCGACAGCTTCGATGGCTTCGCTCGTAATCTGGTCGAGGTCGATGAGTTTGTCGCTTTCCTCGGTGATGAGAAGTGTGTGGCTATCGGAAACAGTGACGCGTTTCTTTTTGGTTCGTCCGCCGAGTGCTTTGCCCAACATGTCTGAGATATTGATTGCGCCCATGGATGCGCCTGGGCTGCCAGGGATGTCGAACATCGGCATGCCGCCGCCCGTGTCTTGGACATCGATTTCGATTTCCTTTTCGTCGAGTTCACCGGCGCGCAAGCGTGCGCGGAAATTGTCGCGCGTGGAAGCTTGTGCGGTTGGGCCGACGAGCGCGTCTAGGACACGGTTTTCGGCGTTGAGCTCCGCTTTGGAGCGCACCTCTTTGCGCTTCACATCGCGGATGAGGCCGATGCCGACTTCGACGAGATCGCGGATGATGCTTTCAACGTCGCGACCGACATAGCCAACTTCGGTAAACTTCGTGGCTTCGATTTTTGTGAACGGTGCGCCTGCGAGTTTTGCCAAGCGGCGGGAGATCTCTGTTTTGCCAACGCCGGTTGGGCCGATCATCAAAATGTTTTTGGGCAGGACCTCGTCGCGCAGATCACCTTCGAGTTGTTGTCTGCGCCATCGGTTTCTAAGTGCAATCGCAACGGCACGTTTTGCGTCGTTCTGACCGACGATATGGCGATCGAGTTCTGAAACGATTTCACGGGGTGAGAAAGATGTCATTGGGTGTCTTTTTGAGTTGGTTTGCGATTTGCCAAGACTTCAGTTGGCGTTTGCGAACGGCTAATTTCCTGAGACGAACTTCAAACCAATGATGCTGCCGATGAGAAGTGTGAGGAAGACCATTCTCATGGTGGTCGATGGTTCGCCGTAAAACATCAGCCCTATAAATGCGGTGCCGGCTGCGCCAATTCCAGTCCAAACAGCATAAGCGGTTCCAAGAGGGATTGCGCCGTCGCCGTTGATTGAGCGGTTGAGAAGGTAGAAGCTCAGAATGCCAACTGCGAAGAAGCCAAGTGTTGGGGTGAGCCTGGTCAAGCCTTCCGTGTAACGAAACAGTGTGGTCGCGATAATTTCGAGGCCGCCTGCTGTGAGGAGGAAGATCCATTGCAGGGTCATTTCTGGCTCTTGTGAGTTGGTAGCTGCCGATAGTTCGTTTTACCGCATTGCGAGATCGAAGCTCTTGTTCATGGTCGCTTGACGCGGATCAGGTCGCTACATCGATGGTTTCGATGACGAGGTTGTCATTTGTATAGACGCAAATTTCGCCCGCGATTTTCATGGCGCGTTTGGCGATGTCTTCCGCCGACAACGGCTGGTCGAGGAGTGCGCGGGCGGCTGACAGTGCATAGTTTCCACCTGAGCCGATCCCCATAACGTGGGCCTCTGGTTCGAGGACATCGCCAGTACCCGTCAGGACCAGGGTGGTGTCTTTGTCAGCGACGATCATCATGGCTTCGAGACGGCGCAAGTAACGATCGGTGCGCCAGTCTTTGGCCAATTCGACGGCTGCCCGCATGAGCTGGCCGGGATATTGCTCAAGCTTGGCCTCGAGGCGTTCGAACAATGTGAAAGCGTCGGCTGTGGCACCGGCAAACCCGCCGATCACATCGCCTTTGCCCAGTCGTCGCACCTTGCGTGCGTTGGCTTTGATAACTGTTTGTCCCAGGCTGACCTGACCGTCTCCTGCAATGACGACTTTCCCGTCTTTGCGGACCGTTAGAATGGTGGTTGCATGCCAGCTCTTTGGTTCGTGCTGATCCATATGTCCTGTGTTTTCCGATGTCGGTGAAGGAGAACGGCCCACGTGAGGGGTATTCCGTGGTGCGCCCAGGACATAGGGCGATGGCGGGCGGCATGCAACGCTTGCGGGCGAATCGCGCCTTGTTCGACAGCTTTTCAGTGGTTGGTTCAGCGTTCTTCTGGCGTCGCGTGTGTGATTTGTCGTATATTGTGGAATCTTTGAAAGCGGAAGTTGGGCGGACAACGTGGCAGATACGTCGGCAAATACTGCGAATAGAACAGCGACTATCGCGAGAGAAACGAAGGAAACGTCCATTCAGGTGGATATCGACCTTGATGGGACCGGTGCCTACGATATCGCAACAGGCATTGGGTTTCTTGACCATATGCTGGAGCAACTCGCGCGGCACTCACTGATTGACATCAAGTTGGTTGCCAAGGGCGATCTGCACATCGACTTTCACCATACAACGGAAGATAGCGGTATCGCGCTTGGGCAGGCGTTGGCCGAGGCGCTCGGTGAGCGTGCCGGCATTACGCGGTATGCGGACGTTCACTTGCCCATGGACGAATGTCTGACGCGATGTGCCATTGATGTGTCGGGACGGCCGTTCCTCATTTGGAACACCAGCTTTTCTGCGCAAAAAGTCGGGGATATGGATACCGAGCTGTTTCGCGAGTGGTTCCAGGCATTTGCGCAGAATGCAGGTATCACTGTCCACATCGAGACACTCTATGGGGCCAATAACCACCATATTGCGGAAACATGCTTCAAAGCATTGGCGCGAGCCTTGCGTCTGGCGGTTTCACGGGACCCACGCCAAGGTGGCCGTGTGCCGTCGACAAAAGGGACGCTGTCTGGATGATCTTAACCTTCCTGCACCTTAGGGATGCCGATCGCATGGTTGCTTACACTGTTCATGAGCCACCTCACTCTGGTGGAGACCGTTTGGACCGCGCTGAGACGTTGGTCTTTGTGAAGGATGGCTTCAACTTCATGGCTGCGTTGCTGACGCCGATTTGGATGCTGGTCAATCGCATGTGGTTGGCGTTCGGCGTTTATCTAGCGGGCATGATCGGGTTGGGTCTTTTGATGTCAGCGTTGGGCGCATCTGACGCGTGGGTCGCGCTTGTCCAGGTCGCGATCAACATTCTGATCGGCTTTGAGGCGGACTCGCTGAAACGTTGGACATTGGAGCGCAAGGGTTGGACATCGGCTGGCACTGTCACAGGCCGCAACTCTACGGAGTGCGAGCGCCGGTTTTTTGAGGATTGGCTGCCACGCCAAGAGGTTCTTCGCGTAGGTGGCGAGGCTTCCTTGTCCGGTGGCTTCCATGCGGCATCGCCGGAACGGGCTTCTGCCTCGCGTCCTGTCTCACGGGTAGGCTGGTTTTCCCGCACATCCCAGGCGGATGCATGACCTCAAAGGTTGTTGTCGTCGACTATGGCTCGGGGAACTTGCATTCCGCCGGCAAAGCCATTGAGCGTGCTGCGCGTGAGCACGATGTCGATGCGCGGGTGGTTGTTTCAGCAGATCCGAAAGACGTTCGTGTTGCTGACCGGGTCATGCTGCCCGGTGTTGGCGCTTTTGGTGACTGCTATGCAGGACTGACAGGCATCCCTGGAATGATGGATGCTTTGGATGTTGCAGTTGTCCAGGAAGAGCGGCCGTTCCTCGGAATTTGTGTGGGGATGCAACTCATGGCCACGCGTGGGTTGGAGTTTGGCACACATGCTGGTTTGGATTGGATCGGCGGTGAAGTTCGTGCGATTGCGCCCAACGATCCATCTCTGAAGATCCCGCATATGGGTTGGAACACGCTTAGGCCGGCGTCTGACGGTGGTGCGACAGAGATCCGGCATCCAGTGTTTGATGGCATCCCGTTAGGGACTGATGGTTTGCACGCGTACTTCGTACACACTTTCCACTTTGTGCCGGATGCCGTCGATCATACGATTGGAGTGACGGATTATAGTGGACCGATCACGGCCGTTGTAGCGCGAGACAATCTCGTCGGTAC
>JBCBRD010000046.1:0-19217 GCA_039819885.1 Pseudomonadota bacterium | reverse complement strand
ATCGGCCGGTTGGCGCGGGGGGGCGAAATTGTCCTTGCCGGGTTCTACTCAGACCGCATCGCTTTTGATTTCCCGCCGGCATTTATGCGCGAAGCGCGCATTCGTGCTGCCGCTGAGTGGAAGCAACCAGATCTCGAACATGTACTCAAAGCCATTTCGGATGAGCGGCTGTCGCTCGATGGTTTGATCACGCACAGGTCATCTGCGGCGCAAGCCGACGATGCTTACCGCCTCGCGTTCAATGATCCGTCCTGCCTGAAAATGGTGCTCGATTGGAGGAATACTCAATGACCATGAATGACGGCCATGCAAATGGCTCGCGCTCCGAAGCTACAGCACTTGATGGAGAGGCCAACCCGTTCCTTCGAGAAGATGTCGTTGCGGGCACATCCGAAAATGGGGTGTCGGGCGATGGGTCGATGCAGGACATTTCAAGCGATGATGACTTTGGGATCGAAGCCTCTGCGGAACAGAAAACGCAGATTATCGCAATCTATGGCAAGGGTGGGATTGGCAAGAGTTTCACGCTGGCAAACCTCTCTTACATGATGGCGCAACAGGGCAAGCGCGTCCTGTTAATCGGTTGTGATCCCAAGAGCGATACAACGTCCCTTCTGTTTGGCGGGCGGAGCTGCCCCACGATCATTGAAACGTCCACGAAGAAAAAGAATGCTGGCGAAGACGTTGAGATCGGTGATGTTTGTTTCAAGCGCGATGGTGTGTTCGCGATGGAGCTTGGCGGACCGGAAGTTGGCCGCGGGTGCGGTGGACGTGGCATCATTCACGGCTTCGAGCTTCTGGAAAAACTCGGGTTCCACGACTGGGATTTTGACTACGTTCTATTGGACTTTCTGGGTGACGTTGTGTGTGGCGGGTTCGGCCTGCCGATTGCGCGGGACATGTGCCAGAAGGTGATTGTCGTTGCCTCGAACGATTTGCAGTCTCTCTATGTAGCCAACAACGTCTGTTCGGCGGTTGAATACTTCCGGAAGCTTGGCGGCAACGTTGGTGTCGCAGGCATGGTCATCAACAAGGATGACGGCACCGGTGAAGCGCATGCCTTTGCTGAGCGGGTCAATATCCCGGTGTTGTCCGCAATTCCGGCGAATGAAGATATCCGCCGCAAGAGCGCGAATTATCAGATTGTCGGTAAACCCGGAAGCGAGTGGGCCCCATTGTTTGAGGCGCTTGCACAGAACGTGGCCGATGCCCCGCCGCAACATCCAAATCCGTTGTCGCAAGACGATTTGATCGGATTGTTTGATGCAACGGAAACCGGTGCCGACTTCCAGCTTCTGCCTGCAACGGCAGCGGACATGTGCGGCAAGCCTCTTGAGCACAAAGCGTCGCTCGAAGTCATTTACGATAACGTGTGAGGGTATGATGGACGACATTAGCACCCGCACATCTGGCGCGGGCTCTCAAGGCGAAGTTGTCTACGATGGTGCCGGTTCTGCGCCCGTGGATAATGCCACTGCTCCAGCGGACGTGGCGTCTGGAGCGGATGCTGACTCTGCTGTTGCGGTTGGTCAGCCGTCTCAAGTCGGCAGCGGTGATGGTGTTGGATGCCATGCTGGTGCTTCGAAATTGCGGGCTGCCGCCGAAGCCGCTGGAAAAAGCGAGATCTTAGCGCAATACGCCAAGGACTATCCGCAGGGGCCGCACGATAAACCTCAGAGTATGTGTCCGGCGTTTGGGTCGTTACGCGTTGGGCTTCGCATGCGCAGAACTGCATCTGTTTTGTGTGGGTCTGCGTGTTGCGTCTATGGGTTGACCTTTACATCGCACTTTTACGGAGCACGGCGGACGGTTGGTTATGTGCCGTTCGACTCCGAGACGCTGGTTACGGGTAAGCTCTACGAAGACATTCGTGAGGCTGTTCAAAAGCTCGCTGATCCAGAACGTTACGACACCATTATTGTTACCAATCTTTGCGTGCCGACTGCTTCAGGCGTTCCATTGCAGATGCTGCCGAAAGAGATCAACGGCGTGCGCGTGGTTGGCATTGACGTTCCAGGTTTTGGTGTGCCAACGCACGCGGAAGCCAAGGATGTCCTTGCTGGCGCAATGTTGAAATATGCGCGTGAAGAAGTTGCGCAAGGGCCGGTTCAAGCACCTGATGCACCGCGAAGCGACGCGCCGGCTGTGGCGCTGATTGGCGAGATGTTTCCAGCAGATCCAGTTGGCATTGGCATGCTGCTTGGCGCGCTTGGCTTGTCGGCTGGTCCAGTTGTTCCGACACGGGAGTGGCGCGAACTCTATAGTGCGCTGGACTGCGGGGTCGTGGCGGCAATCCACCCATTCTATACCGCAACATTCCGCGAGTTTGAGGCGGCGGGGCGAACGATTGTTGGATCTGCTCCAGTGGGGCTGGACGGAACCTCGGACTGGTTGTCGGCCATAGGCAAAGCCTACAATGTTGGATACGACGTGATCGATGCGGCCAAGGCGAAGGTCTTACCAGCGATCAAAGCGGGTATTGCTGCCAATCCGATCAAGGGTCGTATCACGCTTTCAGGATATGAAGGCTCTGAGCTTCTCGTTGCGCGTTTGCTTGTCGAAAGCGGCGCGGATGTCCAGTACGTCGGTACTGCGTGTCCGAAGACGAAATGGTCTGAAGCGGATCGCGACTGGCTGGAAGCGCATGGCGTTGCTGTGCAGTTCCGGGCGTCATTGGAGCAAGATATCGCTGCTTTGAATTCCTTCAAGCCGGATCTTGCGATCGGTACAACACCAGTTGTGCAGAAGGCCAAAGAGCTATCGATTCCGGGGCTTTACTTTACCAACCTGATTTCGGCCCGACCGCTGATGGGCATTGCTGGAGCTGGATCGCTCGGACAGGTCATCAACGCTGCGCTCGGATCACAAGGCCGTTTCGATCGCATGACGGCATTCTTCGACGGTGTCGGCACGGCTGAAACGAGTGGCATTTGGGAACGTGATCCTGCCGACGTTTCTGTACGCGCCAAGATCGGTGGAGGTGCAGGATGCTGATCCAGGATCTTGACCGTGCCGGTGGGTATTGGGGCTCTGTTTATGCCTTCACGGCGATTAAGGGACTGCAGGTGATCATTGATGGGCCGGTGGGGTGTGAAAACCTGCCGGTGACGTCGGTACTGCATTACACCGATGGTTTGCCGCCGCACGAACTGCCGATTGTCGTGACAGGTCTGGGTGAAGAAGAACTCGGTCAGCACGGCACGGAAGGGGCGATGAAGCAGGCGCATGCCTCGCTTGATCCGAAGGTGCCAGCCGTTGTTGTGACGGGGTCGATTGCCGAGATGATCGGCGGCGGTGTGACGCCTGAGGGCATGAACATCGTACGGTTTCTGCCGCGCACCATTGATGAAGACCAGTGGCAAAGTGCGGACCGCGCATTGAATTGGTTGTGGACGAGCTATGGTGCGCGCAAAGGCAAGATGCCAAAGCCGACAAAACGTCCTGAAGGTGCACTGCCACGGGTCAATATTATTGGTCCGATGTATGGCCAGTTTAACATGCCATCCGACCTGGCTGAGATCCGTCGGCTCGTTGAAGGCATCGGCTGCGACGTCAATATGGTCTTCCCGCTTGGGAGCCACCTGAAGGATGTTCCCCGGCTGGTGGATGGGGATGTCAATATCTGCATGTACCGCGAGTTCGGGCGCATGCTTTGTGAGAGCTTGGACAAGCCCTATCTCCAAGCGCCGATCGGGCTGGAAAGTACAACTGCATTTTTGATCTCGCTTGGTGAATTGACCGGCCTTGATCCGCAGCCGTTCATCGAGAACGAGAAGCACACCACCATTAAACCTGTCTGGGATTTGTGGCGGTCGGTGACACAGGACTTCTTCGGTACGGCGAGTTTCGCCATCGTTGCCAACGAGACGTATACGCGCGGGATCCGCAATTACCTTGAAGGCGATCTGGGCTTCCCTTGCACGTTCGCGTTCCAACGGTCAGCGGGTGTGAAGCCTGACAACGATGCTGTCCGTGAAGCTGTGCATGAAAAGCCGCCGCTGATCCTGTTTGGCTCATACAATGAGCGGATGTACATGACGGAGGCTGGTGGGCGTTCGCATTACATCCCCGCGTCGTTCCCGGGGGCTGCAATTCGGCGGCACACCGGCACACCATTCATGGGCTATGCCGGCGCGACGTATCTCTTGCAGGAAATCTGCAATGGCTTGTTCGATGCGCTGTTCCACATCATCCCACTAGGCACGAAGCTTGATGAAGTGCCTGCGACGCCGACACGTCTCCTGCGTCCGCTAGCGTGGGATGAAGATGCGCAGGTCGCACTTGATGAGTTAGTGGCGTCCTACCCTGTTCTCACACGCATCTCAGCAGCCAAAAACTTGCGTGATGCCGCCGAAATGCGGGCCCGATCAGAAAGTCTGGGCCGGGTCAGTGTTGCTCACGTTTCGGGCAAACCGATGCCTCTCGATGAAGGGCGGGTGGCATGACACGCATTCAATCCCTTTCCAATAGAGTTTTCGCGCCGATCAATTGGCAATCGGTGTGCTGTTTCAAGGTCCAACGCCAATCAGCCGGAGGGCAAATCCATGGCCGTTGAAGTCTACACACCAAAGAGTGGGTCGCGTTTGCGCGCACGCCAATCAGAGCGTCGCGAGTATTTTGCGTTTCTTGCTGCGACTTTCATTTTCTTTCTTGCCGCCGCCATTATCGCTCGCGTTTTGCCAAAAGGTTGGCAGCCCCTTGCGGAAGTTGGTGACGGACAAAGATCGATTTTTGCAGAAGCTCGAGCACTGGCAGATAGCGTCCTACCATTCGTGTTTATGAGCTGACGTATAAAAGCTTTCGTTGCAGTGGTTTGATGCGAATTGAACTGCTTCGACGGAAATACGTCATGGGTGGTCCATGACGGTATCCCCTGCCGCGCGGGGTTTGCGCGGTAACGGGTCTCAATCGTGTCCGCATGAGGGAGCCCACCAGCCGGAGATTTATCAAATGGCTGATGAAAAGGTGAACATGACAGGTCTCACCGATGAGCAGGCTAAAGAGCTCCATAGCGGGTTCGTTAGTGTTGCAACGGTATTCATTGGTATTGCCGTTGTTGCACACCTGCTCACGTGGATCTGGCGTCCTTGGATTCCACTTCCATAAGCAGTGAAAACCAGAGGCAATTGTTTCTGGAATTCATATCCACTTCAATAACGCCATCTTGGAGAAAACGAGATGTATCGAATCTGGCAAGTGTTCGATGTGCGTCTGGCCATGGTCGGGCTTTATGCCTGGCTCGTGTTCCTGGCGTTCATGATCCACTTCATTCTGCTCAGCACGGACCGTTACAACTGGCTCGAGCAGTCGGCCTACACGAAGACCAGCTCGATTGAGAGCACTGCTCCCAAAACAGCTGGCTCCGTTCACAATACGGCTTTGCCTGGCGGTAGAAGCTGAGTTCAGCCGGTTAACGCACTGGCTGTGAGGCTCAACCGTCCGCGTTGAGCCTCACACCTCCCAACACGGGTGCGCGCATTTTGCGGGTTTTCGTGTTCGGAGGTGGGTTGTGCTGGTGAACGGATCGGAACAACGGAGGAGAGCGCTGAAATGGCATTGCTCAATTTTGAACGAAAATACCGCGTGCGCGGTGGGACTTTGGTCGGAGGCGATCTCTTCGATTTCTGGGTGGGGCCGTTCTATGTTGGCTTCTTCGGAGTCACGACGATCTTCTTCTCGGTTTTTGGCACAGCTCTCATCGTTTGGGGAGCGGCGCTCGGGCCGACATGGAATCCCTGGACCATTAATATCGAACCGCCTGACCTCAAATATGGATTGGGTGTTGCGCCGATTAAAGAAGGTGGTCTCTGGCAATTGATCACGATTTGTGCGATCGGCGCATTCGTGTCATGGACTTTCCGTCAGGTTGAAATAGCGCGCAAACTTGGCATGGGATATCACGTGCCGATTGCATTTAGTTTTGCAGTTCTCGCCTATATCACGCTTGTGGTTATTCGCCCTGTTCTGATGGGCGCATGGGGTCATGGCTTCCCCTATGGAATTTTCTCGCACCTCGATTGGGTTTCCAACGTTGGGTATCAATATCTGCATTTTCACTACAATCCCGCGCATATGATTGCGGTGACTTTCTTCTTTACGAACGTTCTTGCTCTTGCGCTTCATGGGTCGCTTATTCTTTCAGCGACGAACCCGCAGAAAGGTGAAACCGTTCGTAAACCAGAGCATGAAGACACCTTCTTCCGCGACAACATCGGTTATTCCATTGGCACCTTGGGTATTCACCGGCTGGGTCTGTTCCTTGCTGTGAGTGCGGCTTTCTGGAGTGCGGTCTGTATCGTGATTTCCGGACCCTATTGGACGAAGGGGTGGCCGGAATGGTGGAACTGGTGGCTCGATCTTCCAATCTGGGGTTAAGGGCAAAAGGTGAGCAAAGACCATGTCTGAATATCAAAACATCTATACGCGCGTGCAAGTGCGCGGACCGGTCGAAGCCGGTGTGCCCTTGCCCGCTCAAGACCTGCCCCGGATGGGAACGCCTGGTTTTTCGAACCTGATGGGCTACATCGGGAATGCGCAAATTGGGCCAATCTATCTGGGTTACCTTGGTACGTTTTCGCTGGTTCTAGGGCTTGCTGGTTTCCAGATTATTGGCTGGAACATGCTGGCGAGCGTCAACTGGGATCTCGCGCAATTCGTGCGGCAACTGTTCTGGTTATCGCTTGATCCACCACCACCGTCTTACGGCTTGAAGATTCCGCCGTTGAATGATGGTGGCTGGTATATGATTGCCGGGTTCTGCATAACTGCATCCATCCTGCTGTGGTGGGCCAGGACGTACCGCCGCGCCATTCAACTTGGCATGGGAACGCATGTCGCCTGGGCGTTTGCTTCGGCAATTTGGTTGTACCTGGTGTTGGGCTTTTTCCGTCCATTGTTGATGGGAAGCTGGGGTGAAGCTGTTCCTTTCGGGATCTTCTCGCACCTTGATTGGACAGCGGCGTTTTCCATCCGATACGGCAACCTCTTCTACAATCCGTTCCATGCACTCTCGATCGTGTTCCTTTACGGATCGGCTGTTTTGTTCGCCATGCATGGTGCCACCATTCTGGCAGTAAGCCGGGTCGGAGGTGACCGTGAGATCGAGCAGATCACGGATCGCGGAACGGCATCAGAACGTGCCGGATTGTTTTGGCGGTGGACCATGGGTTTCAACGCGACCATGGAGTCCATTCACCGTTGGGCCTGGTGGTTTGCAGTTCTGACAACGTTGACCGGTGGCATCGGAATCCTCCTTACGGGGACCGTCGTCGACAATTGGTACTTGTGGGCCGTCAAGCATGACTTTGCTCCGATGTACCCAGCTGTTTGGCCTGCAGGTGCAGATCCGGCAGCGGCTCTAGCTACGGGAGCAGCACAATGAAGGACTTCGGATATGGATTTGGCAGGCCTCTGCTTGCCTTCTTCCTGGTGCTAGGAGCGGGCCTACTTTGGTTTGCCGTAACTGACACTGAACAAGTACAGCGCGGCTTTCGCGGGACTGCCATGCAGCAGGTCACCAACAAGGCCACGCAAGCAAATCTGATCAAAGCCAACGTGGTTCCAGAAGCTCAGGAGCCAATTGGTGAAGAAGATCTTGTGGGTGAGAAAGCCTCAGAGATCTATCAAAACGTCCAAGTGCTTGGCGACCTGGATGATGCGCGGTTCAACCGCATCATGGCTGCCATCACTGAATGGGTGTCACCAGAAGAGGGCTGTGCGTACTGTCACAACCTCGAAAACATGGCGGAGGACAACTACCAGAAAGTCGTTGCCCGTCGCATGTTCCAGATGACCCAGAGCATCAACGAGAAGTGGACGAGCCATGTGCAGAATGTTGGGGTGACCTGCTACACGTGTCACCGCGGTAAACCTGTCCCTCAAAACATCTGGTTCACTGTTCCAACGGAGCGGCCACACATTCTGCGGATGGACAATCGCGGTGAACAGAACGTAGCTGGCGTTGAGGCAACGGCTTATTCGGATCTGCCACGTGACCCGTTCACGCCGTTCCTCCTGCAAGACAAGCCGATCCGCGTGAGTGGCACAGAGGCGCTGCCGCATGGGAACCGTTCGTCGATCAAGCAAACGGAGTGGACTTGGGCGTTGATGATGCACATGTCGACTTCGCTTGGTGTGAACTGCACCTACTGCCACAACTCGCGGAACTTCGCGGATTGGAAGCAGGCACCGCCAACACGTGGCACGGCTTGGCATGGCATTCGGATGGTTCGTAATCTGAACCAGGAGTATCTTGAGCCGCTCAAGCCGGTCTACCCGGAGAAGCGTCTGGGTACGCTGGGTGATGCGCCGAAGGCCAACTGTGCGACGTGTCACAACGGCGTCTACAAGCCGCTCTACGGGGCGAACATGGTGAAAGACTACCTTCATTCGCTGGCGCCAAGTGCTGTTGGCAAAGACGGTGGGCTTTCCACACCGGTCGAGGCGCAGATCAATCCTGTGCCGTCGATGGATGCACCTTATAAGCCAAAGGGAATTCCACCGAGTGAAGCAAACTTGCGCGGGGCATCTCCCAAGGTTGCCGGTGACAAAGCGATTGGTCCGAAGGCTGCGTTGACGACGGCGAGGCCAGTTCAGGCGAACTGATCTGATTGTCGATCAAGTCGGGCGTTCGAACCTGACGATGCACACAATGCCAAGCCGCCTGGAGCAATCCGGGCGGCTTTTTTTATGGCTGATCGTATTTGGATAGTTGTTGGGTCAGATGCTGTCGGGCTTGCAGCGTTTACATGCTCTGAAACCAGCATCGCGTGCGGCTGCCGTGTCCGGAAACACAATCACGTTCTTACGCAGAGGTTTGCGGGCGGGGCAATCGCTGCGGCAGTAGATGCCGGTCGTTCGCACGGCATAGATTATTGACGTGTTGGCCCGTGGCGTGCGTTCGAGCAGTGCCTGCCACTCGGTATTCGTTGGTGTTGTGCTTTGTTGCATGTTCGAAGTGTTCCGACCCACTGACTATTGATGCGCTGGTCCGCCCACTTCTTGCTTGGCGAACGTGGTTGATCTCATTGACCGAAGTCAATTTCGCACCACCAGGATGTCACACGGTGGATTGCGAACCAAATCCTGCGCAAAGGTTCCTAAGTAAGTTGGAGACGGTGAGACCCTGGCGTGTGCACCGACGACGATGAGATCCCCGTTCACTTTCTTCAACATACGGTTCAAGGCGTCTTGCACTTCGCCTACGAGCACTTCGGGTGGCATGCATTGTTCCGGCAGGTCTGCCGTCGATAGCCAGGTGTCGAGTCGGTGCTTCGCATCGTCGATATAGGGCTGGAATTGGGCGTGCGTTCCGCCCGGTGTCAGGAAACCCTTGAAGGGAATATGGACTGCAAAGAACGTTGAGATGCGAGCTTCAGGCACCAACATCGCGCAGCTCTTTGCTGCCTCGACGCATGACGCTGAAAAGTCGATACCGCAGACCGGGTTTTCGTATTGGCCACTCGCTGGATCGCGAACCAATAAAACGGGTCGCTCACTTGCGCGAACCAACCGCTCCAATGTGCTGCCGCTGAAGAGATCGAAGAAGGGGCGGGGGCGATGGACGCCCAGGACTACGACGTCGGCGTTGACATCGTCTGCGACCGAATGGATGCCGGATATCGGGTCATCCACTTTGACCATCGCATGGCAAGATCGTTTGGATAGGGACGTGCAGTGCGCCTTGATCTGAGTTTCTGCAGACGCTTGCATTGTCTGAGCGATGTCGGTTGGAAGATCACTGTCCACGACATTCAGAACCGTGAGTTTCGCGTCATGTTTTTCAGCGAATGCGAATGCTTTTTGCACGGCACGATCGGATCTGTTTGACAGATCAGTGGCGACCAAGATCGATTTCATCACAGTCCTCATGCCAGGATTTGGAAAACATTAACCGGGACATGGGAACGCAGGTGTAGCCTCGCAATGGGCTGGCGGCGCTGGTCGAGTGGATTGGGAAAGGTTCCCAGCGGTCGCGCTGATGCAGGTCAGTATTGTGATGGTGCTCCACGAGCAGTGTCGGGTTTTCGTGATGTTCGTTACCACGTATGCTACTAAGACGATCCGTTATCGAGGACTGATCAGTATTGGAGTGAAGACTGTGGCAGTGGGCAGGTATCAGGCCGTTTGAGAAGGATGCTATCCAATGATGCTTGGGTCAGTCGGCGTAGGGTCTGCAATATTGCTGGCTACTGTGTTGAACGGTCTTGGTATGCGGGTGGCAGCGCTGGAGCTACTTGGGAAATCTGTGTCAGTTTTCCCTAACCAGAAGCGTGAAATCCTAGTTTACGCCGCGTTAGTCGCAGAACAAAGGAACGACTTTGAAAATGCGCTGAATATGCTGCATGCAGCAGGTCCACCGGAGGATGACTCGGGCTTCTACTTCGTAGAATTGGGTAATTTGCATGATCAACTTGGCCACTATAGTGAGGCTGTGCGCTGCTATAACATCGCACTAGCGACACGAGCAGAATTCGGAGATGAGTTTCGACAGTGGCTTGCCGATCGACTTGAGATCGCGGGACAAAACATAAACTGATGTTTGTATTTATTCCGATCAGAGGCGTTGTTTTTGGTCGAAGTTCCGCAGCCAATACGGATAGTGGCATTGCAGTTGGGGCGCGGCTGCCCCTCCTCCTGTTCGCCTACACATGTGCTTTGGGTAGTGGATCACTAAGCCATTGCATTCGCTATCCGAGTAACCTCTACTCGGCAGCGAGGCGGACGTAGGTGTCGTTGGCGACGGGGCAGCGTTCCCAAAGTGATGTGAGGGCACCGACCACTTGGTCCATGTGTTCGTCCGAGTGGACAGGCGATGGTGTGAGGCGGATGCGTTCGGTGCCGCGTGGCACGGTTGGGTCGTTGATCGGCTGGCCCTGGCCGTCACGCATCCAACAATGACGATCTGAGCTGCCCTGGGTTTGGCCGGAGGCTGTTTGGTCTGAGCCAGGTGGTGGTCTTCAGCTCCTCCAATTTTATCATCCATCTACTCTCCGGTGCCGCTACGCAGCAGCCGCATTCTCAATTGCGTACCGGGTGTTGTTTTCTATTGACTTTCGACCGTTGTCTGAATTTCATGCTACATTGGGAAGTGTTGAGTATATTGGTGTGAGGCGTTTTGTTTATGTTGCACGGGTTATTGCGTGTGCCGGCTACGGCCGGTGTCAAAACCGCAGTGCGGGAAGCGCAGATTGCGCGCGTTGGTCGCCCATTTATCGTACTTCTTTACTCCGCTAATGAGCCCGTGGGCCGTCGTGGTGGCGGCATCAGAAATGCCGTCATATCGCAGGCGGTGGGGTTAATGCGGTGTGGGGTTGATGTGCAATTGCTCACGTCTTCGGAAGGATGTGGTCATGAAGCCAGCAGATTGGGTATCCCGACCAAGGTTGATCCGAACTTTCACAGTGGCCTTTTGCCATTGTTATCCGCACCCACAAGAAGAATATGCCTGGAAGCTGCCCGCCGCTCGCCTGCAGCCGTGATACACAACAGCGGTCGAACTTGGTTCGCTGGTAATATGTTGTTCCCTCGTTCAATACACACGCAAGTTCTGCATCGAGAGGTTGTGAACCCCTATCGCTTTTTTAGAAAATGGATTGCCCTAAGCGAACGCTATGCAGACGAATTGCGCCGCGGATGGTCGGGCATGTTGAGGCAGATTGCGGTTGCACCCAACGGCTTGGTCGAAACGCCAGCTGCGATGGACCGGAGAGTTAATGGCGGACCCTTGACTGTTGGCGTTATTGGCAGGCTCGGTCGAGACGACGTAAAGGGCATGTTGTTGATGTTGGATGCCGCGAGCGTCCTAAAGAACCGGGGAGTCAACGCAAGGTTTCGGGTTGCAGGGCCGGAACTTGGCGAACTTCAATATGAGACCGAACGCCGGGGCCTGTCTGACCAGATAGAGTTCGCGGGATGGGTTGACGACATCAATGGTTTTCTTAAGAAAGTTGATGTCTTCTGTCTCCCGTCGCGAAAAGAAGCTTTCGGAATAGTTCTGCTGGAAGCAATGGCAAATTCAGTACCCGTCGTTGCCACTGACACAAACGGATCCGCTGAAGTCGTGATTGATGGTGTAACGGGCACGATTGTGCCGCGCGAGGACCCAGAGGCACTGGCGACAGCCATTGCCACGATGGCCGAGCAACCTGAGTTGGCTCTTAGTCAAGGGCGTAGAGGTTTGGATCGTGTTTGTTCGACCTACATGCCTGAGCACACTGGCCAGCGGCTGATTGCAGCACTTGAGGAACTAGGCGCAGCGATTTGAGGCCAAAAAGCTGGTGCGATGGTTCACCAACGATTGGTGATGTCGTGCAGGCGCGAAGCGGTTGTCGCGATGTGTACGCATTGCTAACGTCCACTTCTGCCTCGTCGAGTACTGATGCTGTTCGTATTTTTGATCGCAAGGGATGAGAACACTGCGGACGTGAATACGGCGGTGATAAGCCAAACTTGCCACATGCCATAGCTCGTCAATCCTACCACGGCGGCACTTGCAAACTGTGCGAGGACGATTTTGGCTGAGTAGCCGTTCAGTTTTTTTGAGCTGAACAGCACCGAGGTGCCAACGAAAAATAACAACAGTGCGCCGACGAGACCAAGCTCGAACCATGTTTGAAGATAGATGTTGTGGGTATGGTGAGAAAGCCGAGGCTGGAAGCGTCTTGGTGGTGGTTCCGTCTTGATTTGTGAGTTGTGGATGTAACGGGTCATGACCGCGCCGACACCAATAATGGGCGACTTCAACGTTTCGTTAATCGTGTAATTCCAGATCTCGGTCCGATCCTGAGCTGACGCTGGAAGATGTTGAATGTAGTCGGCATCTGGTGGGACCACGACCAGTGTCAGGGGAATTATGAACAATGTGACTGAGATCCAGGCAAGGGCAGTACTCCAATACGCGAATGCAAAGTTGGCTGAGGCCAAGAAAAGGCAAATTGAACCAGCGATGAATGCAATCTTCGCGGTTTCGCTTTCTGAGTACACGAGGATCGGCAGAATGATCGCAAACGCTACAAGGATGGCACCGTTCCTAGTTCTTGGCCATGGTTTGAGCCAACACATCAAACCAAGAAGGACTGGCCAAAACAGCATGCTCAGCACTGTGACGTTGCGATTCAGCGATACGGCTGGGATATTGAGTATGGAGCCGTCGGAGGCATAAGTGAAAGTCTGTTGGTTAGAAAACAAGCCTGTCAGGTTAAGTAGCTCTGTCGTGATAAGTCTGCCGGAGGCCAGCTCAAACGCTAAATAGGCCATACCGAGCAGCGAGCCATGCACGACACCACGTGCCATCTGCCAAACTTCTATAGCCGTCAGCCGATTGACCCAAACAACTGTGCCTAGGAACATCAGGTAAACGACAGTTATCTGGGTTAGCTTGGAGAGAGTCCTGCCAGGGTGGAGCGCCCAAAAGCTTGAAAGGGCTGCGAATGCCAGAAGCGCAAGTATTGCCCAGGCCACAAATGCTTCTTGCCGATTTAATGCGCTCCGGATTGTATTCGGTAACCGCTGAATGTTTGCCACGGTGAAAGTGCAGCGGTTAGTGGCAAAGAGTGCAAGGCAGATACAAAAAATACCGAGATAGATGAAACTCCCTCGGGGCGCGACCAAGAGGAGAAACGCAGTGCAAGCCGCACTCCATTCCAATATGTTGACTCGTAACGCCCCCTGGAAGGCGTATGGAGATACCGGGCTGTGTGCAGCTTCGGAGTTAAACGACAATTGCACCGTCACCAATACGAGTATGATTAAATAATGTGGTTGGTGGTATTTCGCCGCCGAATATTTGTCAACGTAGTTCAGCGCGTGGACGCTGTGGTCGTTTTTGTGTGGATTTGAGTTCCGCCATTGAGCATGCTTGGAGACGACGGGTGGCGGAGTTCGCTGTTTCGGCTGTTTCCTGTAAACACTTCACCTAGCACCTTCGCAGCCCGTTTACCCCCCGCTACTCGGCAGCGAGGCGGACGTAGGTGTCGTTGGCGACGGGGCAGCGTTCCCAAAGTGATGTG
Source organism: Pseudomonadota bacterium (assembly GCA_039819885.1). Classification (GTDB taxonomy): domain Bacteria; phylum Pseudomonadota; class Alphaproteobacteria; order Rhizobiales; family Hyphomicrobiaceae; genus JBCBRD01. Next base: position 5,208 of record JBCBRD010000046.1, on the reverse strand, counting down.
AGGGCACCGACCAAGTGGTCCATGTGTTCGTCCGAGTGGACAGGCGATGGTGTGAGGCGGATGCGTTCGGTGCCGCGTGGCACGGTTGGGTAGTTGATCGGCTGGACGTAGATGCCATGGTGCTGAAGCAATGCATCGGTCACAGCTTTACAGTGAACGGGATCGCCGACCATGACGGGGACGATATGGCTTGGATTGTCCATGACGGGTAGTCCAGCATCGATCAGGCGGGCCTTGCAGACAGCCGCGCGCTCTTGATGCAGTTCGCGCTCTGCTTGGCTGGACTTGAGGTGGCGGATAGATGCGAGCGCGCCGGCTGCTATGGCTGGTGCCAATGACGTTGTGAAGATGAAGCCGGAGGCATAGGAGCGGATAGCGTCGCAGATGGCGGGGCTGGCAGCGATGTAGCCGCCCATGACGCCGAAGCCTTTTGCGAGCGTCCCGTTGATGATGTCGATGCGGTGGGCGGCGTTGTCGCGTTCTGAGATGCCGCCGCCGTGTGCGCCGTAAAGCCCGACGGCGTGGACCTCGTCAAGGTAGGTCATCGCGCCGTACTTTTCGGCCAGGTCGCAGATCTCGTGCATCGGAGCGATGTGCCCGTCCATCGAGTAGACGCTCTCGAAGGCGATCAGCTTTGGCGTGTCCTTTGGATACTGCGCCAGTTGCCGCTCGAGGTCCTTGACGTCGTTGTGGCGCCAGATGTGTTTCTTCCCGCGCCCGTGGCGGATTCCAGCGATCATCGAGGCGTGGTTTTTCTCGTCGGAGAAGATGACCAGTCCGGGAATGAGTTGCTGGACTGTGTCGAGCGTTGCGTCGTTGGCGACGAATGCGGAGGTGAAAAGCAGTGCGCTTTCCTTGCCGTGCAGGTCAGCTAGCTCGTGTTCGAGTTCGACGTGGTAGTGTGTCGTGCCGGAAATGTTTCGCGTGCCGCCGGAGCCTGCACCGACCGTGTCGAGGGCTTCGTGCATTGCAGCCAACACTTTTGGATGCTGTGACATGCCAAGATAATCGTTTGAACACCAGATGCGAACTTCACGCGGTGTTGGCAGGCGGTTCGTGCCATTCGCGAAATGGTCTGCATTTGGATAGGCACCGCAGCGACGCTTCAAGTCGGCGAATACTCGATAGCGACCTTCGCGGTGGAGATCAGAAATTGCCTCTTTGAAAATGCCTGAGTAATCCATGGTTGCCTCCGCATCGCCCTGTCGCGATTGTTGTTCTTGTGGTTGAGCCGTCTCTTTTTGGTCGGCTGGTTTTTCGTCCGAATTCTTGTCGTTGGGTAAATCCGTTACGAGGCGAAGACTTGGTTTTGTCGAGGCTGCGGCCGTAACGGCAGGCGCTTCGTGATCGTTTTTCATTTTGTCTTCGCTTTCTGAGGCTGATCTGGTCGGGGCCGCCTTTGATGCTTCCGCCTCTGGCATTGCCCACTTCCAAAGTGCTGAGTCCGGTAGAGGCAGGATCAGCAGCCAGTGTTCGAGCAGCGCGAGTGCCATGATGCCGCCGGTCAAACCGGCTGCAGTGCTTTGGAAGGCCGTTGCTCCGAGTGGCGTTGCAAAAAGTTCCACGCATGCGATCGTTCCGACGGTGATGGACACCGGGAACAGCACATTAATGGGCTTTTGGGGGAAATAGCTCTTGAGATAGGTCAAGTGATCGGGAAGTAAGTCGTCCGTGAAGTTCGGCACACCGAAATAGATGTTGAACTTGGCGGACAGTCGCATCACCCAGAGGATCAAATAGGTCATCGTGGCGACCTGATTGGGCGCATCCCAGGTTGCAATCACGATGCCGACGCCCGTGACCGCTATTGCGATTTCGTGATGCATCACCGTGGCGGATGCAAGCTTGAAGCGGGCCCAGCCGGTGGCATCTGGTGGGCATTCTGTCTTTCTTGGCCCGGTGATCACGCCGGTTAGAAAGCTCAGTTCATGCCATGCCCAGACGACCAGCGCTGACAGGAAGCCGACATAGGCTGCCGTTGTTGTTTCCACGTCGCTGGCCACAACAATGACTGTCAGCGCTGCGCCTGCGAGCACACTCGTGATCGCCATGCTCAGTGTGTAGGTCCGTTTGGGTAAACGATCGAGCAGCAACACGGCTCCGGTGGAGAACCACCAGATAAACAGTGCGAACAAACATGCAATCAGCAGTGTTGTCATTGTCTGTGTGTTGCCTTTGAAGCCAAGAGCTCGGTCGTCTTTTAATCGTGTTTGTTGATCACCACGCTGGAACCAGGCGGCTGGTTTCAGGCAGTGTGTTCTGCTTCGTGGGTACGAAGTAGAGACGTGCAAATGTGAAGGTTGCGCGCGCCATTTGCCCGTATGTTTGGAGTTTGCCGACGATGCCGCCACGTTTCTTGGCAGCGTCCATCGCGTCGAATGTCTTGCGCATGGTTTCGAGGTGTTTGCGGAAAGCGGGGCTGTCGATATCTAATGTCATCGGGAAGGCCTGCTTGGAGATCTCATTCGTGATGCGGAAGACCTGGTAGTCATACTCCGTCGGGTCCATCTTCATCGCTTCGTGGAAGTGCGGCCGAGCGTGATCGCGCACGTACATGGTCGCGTAGACGGCGACCAGGAAGAACCGCACCCAGTATTTGTTCATCCCCTTCAGGAGATCTGGGTTCGCGCGCATCAGAAGTGCGAACGCTTCGCCGTGGCGGAACTCGTCGTTGCACCACTTCTCAAACCACTTGAAGATCGGATGAAAGCGTAGTTCGGGATTGCGTTCGAGATGGCGGAAGATCGTGATGTAGCGGGCGTAGCCGATTTTCTCTGACAGGTATGTCGCGTAGAAAATGAACTTGGGCTGGAAGAATGTGTATTTTTTCGACTTGGTGAGGAAGCCGAGGTCGACGCCGATACCGAAGTCTTTCAGGGTGTCGTTGATGAAACCAGCATGGCGGGCTTCGTCTCGGCTCATATACTTGAAGAGCTCGCACATATCCGGGTTCTTGCCGCGTTTCTTCATTTCGGCATAAAGAACGCAGCCTGAAAATTCCGACGTCAGTGAAGACACCAGGAAGTCGACAAACTCTTTGCGGAGACCTGGTTCGAGATCATTTAGGTCGAAGTCGTCCCATGCTTCGGTCCGCTTGAAGTGTGATTTGTTGGGGTCTGCCTTCATCTCTGCCAGCAAGGCGTCCCACTCGCCGCGAACCGATGAGACGTCGGTTTGGTCGAGCTTTTCAAAGTCTGTTGTGTAGAAGCGGGGTGCCAGAACGGTTGAGTCATCAACGGCTGATTGGGTTGATGCGTTCGGCACCGATGTTGGCGGAGCTGCTGTGTTGGGACGGGCGGGTGCGCCTGGGATGCCGATTGTCATAGACTTGCCTCCTCGGAGAAGGAAAACTCGCAAAGTTCCATGAACTCAAGATCACCGGTCATGCGGGTCCACTTGCGCTCAAGCCAACCGGCGCGAACCACGGTTGCGGTGCGGTTGATTTCAACGTGCTCACCGTAGGCGACGCGGATGGGTTCGCCGTGGACGATCACTTCATCGCCTGGTGCCATTTGGACGTCGTCTTCGAGTTCGACGTGGGCCTCAAGGCTCTCGAATGTGTTGTTGATTTTTACCGTGCATGGGACGTCGAAACGCGTCCGTCCCATCATCCAATCCGGTATTCTTGCTGTCATCATCGTGCAGCACTCTCTATTGTCTGGTGTCCAACCTGGAACTGCAGTTGGGCCTGGGGTTTGATCTGCGGTTCTTCCAGCAGTTTGGCAAAGATCATCACTTGGTGACGACCGAACGCAGCAAGCTCAATCTGCTTACCTGTTATAGGGTCACGCAGCGACAAACGGCCATCATCCCATCGGACAACTTCGTAGGCTGCTGTCGTCGTCAAGCCTTGCCTTTTTCGTTGAAAATCAAGGCCACTTGCCAAGCTTTTGACAAATCGATTGGTGGCGGCAGGCATTTGCGCAAGCCGTTGTTTGGTCGTTGCATCAATGATGACGATGTCGCCGGTTGCATTGTTGATGATGTCTTCAGGCGCGTTTTGGATGTCGAAGTGTATGGCTCTGATGGCAATGGCTTCTGCTGGTGGCGTCCAAGTCATCCGGTAACCCATCAAAACCGCGAACGATGTAAGGAGCAGAGAGAAGGCGATAACGCCCGCGCCAGCGTACAACGCACCTTTCGGGAACGGCGGTGCCTTTGACTGGTCTTTGCCGATCCGGTAGCCCGTTTCGGGGTCAATGTACTCGCCGTTTCTTTGACGGTTGGAGTTGTTTGGCGCGCTGTTCATGTCATTTGTTTCCATCGGTCAGTTAGGTCGGCCATGGCGTGGTTGGGTCGAGATGCTTTGTCTCTAGAGTTTCACTCGGCTGGGACCATGTTTGGCAGATCTTCATAGACTGGATCAGAGCGTGTTTTTGATCTCGGTTTCGCTGTCTGTGGTACGCCTAAAGCGATTGATGCTGTTGCAATTGTCTCGCCGGTCGCGTCCGCGCTCAGAGCTTCGCTCAGAACTTTTGCAACAGCAGCGGGCTGTTGAATAGCACGCAGTGTCGGCTCCGGCTTTGACATGTGCCAGGGTCGTGAGTTGGGCCATAGTGCCAGGAATGCGATGCGGTCATCGGTGCCAAGCGCCATTGGGATGTCGCCGGTGCCATCGCGGTGAACACGAACAGCGGCGCTATTGATTTTGTTGAAAGGCAAGTTGATCGTCATCGGCAAAGCTACGCCGTAACGGATCACAACGCGCCGATTTGTTAGAGTGTAGACCGTTGAGTTTGCGTAGGCATAAGCCAATAGCCCGAGGACAATCAGCGCGCTTGCAGCAACCGGCAAGAGGGCAGCGGCGTCCAGAAGACCGGATGTAAAGCCAGCGCCAGCGTTCATGGCATCTGAAATGCGCCAGATGCTCAAAGCTGCGAAATAGACAATCGTTACGCGCACGAAGAAGGCCCGCTTTGCTAGTGACCACCAATCAGGTGCGCCCTGCCAAAGCATCTCTTCGCCTTCCGGAAGTTCTTCCGGAAGGCCTTTGATCGGTTCGAATGCAAAGTCGTCATGGCTCATGACAGGTCACTCGATTTCTGGAAGCGATTGAAGAAGTGACCGCCCGTGAAGTAGGCGCTGACCTTATCTTCCTCCAAAAGCGTGATGCGATCAGATGCCTTTGTGGTCGGCACATCGGCGAACTGGTCGGCGTTGATGGAGTGGATTTTGGCCTTGGTTTCGAACTTGAAGTTTTCTAAATCC
>JBCBRD010000045.1:0-19502 GCA_039819885.1 Pseudomonadota bacterium | reverse complement strand
CCAGCGATCTGGCGGGCAGCTTTGGAGTTGGTCAGGCCAGCTTTGACGAGCGCCTTAACGCACGTGTGTGAGAGGCTCGAACCGTTCTTGCGGAAGCACTGCTTCACACCTGGAGTGCCTGGAGCGTGCTGTGAGCAGTAGGAGAAGTAATCACCGATGCAGGCGCGCTTGACGTAACCAGGAACTGCGAAAGCTGACGTTGCAGTGGCTGTCAGGGCGATCGTTGCGATTGCGATGGTAGCGATGCGTGTCATAGGAGAGTTCCTCGGGGCTCGGTGTTGGTTTGTCTCTGTGTTGAAACAAACCTACCTAGCCGGGCCCCAATCCTCAGTTCCCCACGTAACCGGCCCGAAAAAACCTCAAAACCCCATGTTTCCTGGGTCAAACCGAGGTCAACTGCCAAAAACGCCAAATTGGAACACGCAATGTCATCCCGAAGACGAGCCACCACAATGCCGGGGAGAGGTTAAACACGGAACGCACCTCAATCTCTGTCACCCCGCTGAAGAGCGTGGCCCAGCCAAGCCGCCGCATCAGTATCAAATCGGACTCGTTCCGTGGTGTTGCAAGATGCCTAGGTTCCGGCCCCGTTGATTGACGCGCCTCCGGCACGATGCCGGAACGACAATTGGAGGATGCTGCTCCTGGGCGTACTCAATCAGGCCGCCCGGCAAAGGCTTGCCGCCTGTCGGCAAGCAAAATGCGCCTGTTGACTACCTGCTCAATCAGGCCCTTGGGCCTGTTGACTACGATAATGTCATCCCGGACGCTTTGTGGCCTGTGGAGGTGCTGCACTGCAGAGACGCCGTGTCCACAAAGTGATCCGGGACCCATCGCACCACACCTGCAGTACGGGAGGTTGCTACGGCCCCACCGCATCAAGAACGACGTCACCGCATATCTGCGAGGTCGGACACCGAACCATGCAGATACGAAAACCTTTCGGAATGACAACGGTGGTCCGTGTTACCCCCTATTCTCCGACCACTGCCTTAAAACAGCAAAGATCACCTCCAAATTAACCAAATCCTCTGCTAATCGAGAACTCAACCGACAAAAGTCCCAGCCCCCGCGACGCTGCGCGAATTGCGCATTGTGGTTGAATTTCCTAGATCTGAAACATGGCAACGCAATCGATCACTCAAAAGCTCGCAAACCCCACCCGGTTCATGTCCCTGTCCGGCGCTATACTGCCGTGGCTAGCCGCTCTGGCGATTGGAACACTCGCCTATGGGCTGTTTCGTGGCTGGACGGCTCCTGGTGATTATCAGCAGGGCAACACCATCCTGATCATGTACATCCACGTGCCATCGGCTTGGTTGGGCATGATGGGATATGCGTTAATCGCGGTGTCAAGCTTCGGACTTCTGGTCTTTCGCCATCCTCTTGCTGATGTATCTGCCAAAGCCGCCGCTCCCATTGGCGCTGCGTTCACCTTGCTGGCGCTTTTGACCGGCTCGCTGTGGGGTAAACCCATGTGGGGAACCTACTGGGTGTGGGACGCGCGATTGACGTCGGTCTTGATCTTGTTTTTCCTGTATCTCGGTTTGATGTCACTACGCGCCTCGATCGACGATGACGCATTGGCCGGGAAGCTAACGGCAGTGCTAGGGCTTGTCGGCGTTGTGATCCTTCCGTTTATCAAGATTTCGGTCGAGGGCCTCAACATCCCAAGCTTGGGTATTTCAATCCCCGCCTGGAATACACTGCATCAGCCATCCAGTGTGCTGCGAAGCGATGGACCCAAAATCCACTCGTCTCAATTGATCCCGCTCCTCATCAGCGCAATCGGGTTCTCATTACTGTTCTTTGCTATGCACCTAAAAGGCATGCGCAATGAGATCCTGCGTCGACGGGTCAAAGCTCTGCGTGTGAAACACGTGGAGCGGGCGCAAATACGGGACACCGAAAACATGGCACCGGAGAGCGCCTAGATGTTCGAAAGCCTGGGACCACACGCGGCATTCATCATTGCATCATACGGAGTCGTCGGTTTCGTTTTGAGTGCTTTGATTGCGTGGCTCTACCTCGACGGACGAGCGCAAAAGCGTCAACTCGACGACCTTGAGGCGCGTGGCATTCGCAGGGGTAGCCGAACGCGACGAGCATGAGCTAGTCCGCAGTTCGAATTCGGGCAGAACAACCGAAAAACGCACAAAACATCGGAACCCATTCATGTCGGACGCCAAAAACCAAAATGCAGCCGATGGACCGGCAAACACGCCGAAGAAGAGCAACATCGGTTTTGTGGTTGCCCCGCTGATCGTGTTTCTCGCGCTCGCCACGATGTTCGGGCTGTCACTAACAACGGGTGATCCATCGAGGTTGCCATCGGCGCTCATCGGAAAGCCGGCACCGAAGACCGAGTTTTCCGCACTTGAAGGCGTGACAAACGACAGCCCAAACGCTGAGGTTGGCGGTTTCACGTCATCCAGCTTGGCTCAGGGTCGCGTATCTGTGGTCAACTTCTGGGCGTCTTGGTGCAGACCCTGCGTCGAAGAACACCCGCACCTTGTTGCTCTCAAAGGTCAGGCCGACATTGACCTCTACGGCGTGAACTACAAGGACCAACCCTCCGCGGCCCGGCGATTCCTTGGCCGCTACGGAAATCCGTTCACATCGGTTGGCGTTGACCCACGCGGTCGCAACGCCATCGAATGGGGCGTTTATGGGATGCCGGAAACCTTCGTCGTCGATGGCGAGGGGCGCATTGTCTATAAGCACGTCGGACCGATTACAGCCGACAGCCTGAATGCCCGCATCCTGCCAGCCATCGCGCGCGCAGCCGCTGACGAAAAAAGTAGCGCGCCCCAAAGCTAGATCATGTTCCGCAAAAGTGTGTGCGGTTTGTCTTGCCGAGGGCGAGCAATATTCAAGATAAGGACATCCTTGAGATTGAGCGAAGCAAACTCCAACGCAGCACTCACGCCGTGATGTTTTCCTTCGGTTTCGTAAGGCGGAATGAGGTTGGCAACATTCCGAACAATGAACAATTCTCTCGGCATAGCCGAGAAGATCATCTCCGGCGACACGCGGCTGTCACAACACGAAGTCACCATGACGTCCGGGTGCCGTCCGGCCAGTGCAAGCTGCTGGTAGTAGTTTTGCAAGATCGAGTTAAATGAAACGCTGATCCATGTCGAGTTTTGAGGCTGACACCTCCAGACGCATTAAACGAATTGATCACCGCGAATGACGTCGACATCCGACACAGTCACAATGCCGATATGCCGTGAAACAAGCTTAAACACGGGTTCCAGGACTTGATCGACACGAGACGCATCGACAATGCAGAACACGACGCGCAGTTCACTGGTTCCACTGATAACACCGTCGGCTTGCCACGCCCCGCTCTTGCCGCTCCCCGCTTGGGCGGAATAGACGGTGTAGCCACCGACTTGATGCTTCTCGAAGACCTCAAGTAACCTCTTGAGCACAAGAGCTTCGATCACAATCTCGATACGCTTTTTCTTGAACGTTTCCATCGCCGATGCACCCTTCTGATGCTTTGAACATTATGTGCCGCGTTCTTGTTTATCGTTGCAGTTATCCGCTGACCGCCTGAGCCAGTGCGATGTATAGCGGGATCCCGATCACAAGGTTGAACGGGAAAGTCACGCCGAGAGACAGCGGAAGATAAATCGCGGGCCGGGCTTCCGGCAACGCCAGTCGCATGGCCGCAGGAACGGCGATATAGGATGCACTAGCCGACAAGGTGATCATCAACGCGACACCCCCGGTAGACAGCCCGACCAACAGTCCAGCAACCAAGCCGAACGCAGCGCCAATCAACGGCATATAAAGACCAAACGCGACGACAGACGGTGAAAGCTGCTTACTTCCATCCCGAAGGCCCCGTCCGGCAATCAGTCCCATGTCCAGTAAGAACAGACACAACACGCCTTTGAAGGGACTGACGATAAACGGCTCGATCGAGCTCAATCCCGCAGGGCCAGAAACCCACCCGATAACAAACGACCCAACAAGCACAACGATCGAACCATTCAGCACGACCTCGCGCAGTGCAGTTGTATCCAAGTTGCCCACCGGCGCTTTTCCATTTTCACCATGACTAGTGCTGGCAACTCCAGACTGAGCAAGGATCAACCCAACAAAGATCGCCGGCGTTTCCATGGCCGCAGCGACGGCAACCATATAGCTTTCAGCCTCGATACCGGAAATCTTCAAAGCTTCGTTTGCAGCCAAAAACGTAACGATCGAAATCGAACCGTAGTGTGCAACAACTGCCGCTGCATCGACCCGGGGCAGGTCGCTGGCTCTGATCAAGATCTGGAAAGCGACAAGCGGAATAATTGCGCTCAAGATCACACCAGCAAGCAACGCCAAACCAAGCGTGGCATCCAACCCGTGCGCAGCCACACCCGCACCACCCTTAAAACCGATCGCCATCATCAAGTAGATCGACATCCCCTTCGCGACGGCTTCGGGGATCGACAAGTCGCTTCGTGCTAACGCGGCCGCCAGACCAAGCGCAAAAAACAACACCATCGGGGACAGAAGGTTTGCCGCAGCGAGTTCGAGAATGCCTGCCATGTCACCTTGCTCCAAATATCGACGTCAGTGCTCACTCAAACCACAACAGGTGGAGCGTATGCGCGCTGTTTTTAGCCCAGCCCTTGCAAAGGACGGCCATTTGCAGGTTGTGCAAATGACCGTCCATGGGCTGAGGCATTCGGTAGACCCGCCCTACTGATTACTCAGCGGGTTGGGAGCCCGACGACCTTTTGATGAGGGGGCTTGCCTTCAAGAGAATGAAGTACCCGCAGATGGCCGACAATATCGAGCCACACAACACACCGATCCGAATATCGGCAGCGTATTGAGGATCAGGGAACGCGAGCATGCCGATGAACAAACTCATCGTGAAGCCGATCCCGGCAACGAAGCCGACGCCTAGGATCTGCATCCAATTGGTCCCCTGCGGCCGATCTCCAAGACCAAGCTTGACCGCCAACCACGTAAACCCGAAAATCCCGACTGGTTTACCGATCAACAGGCCAAGCGTGATGCCCAGCGGTATCGCTCCAAGCAGGCTGACAGGTGTGATACCAACGAAAGAGACCCCGGCGTTCCCGAACGCAAACAACGGCAAAACCAACCATTTCACCCACGGCATGAGTGCATGCTCAAGATGCAGCAGCGGTGACTCGTAAGGATCGCCTGGGTTAGACTTCATGGGCACAAGCAGCGCTGTGACAACACCAGCAAGCGTAGCATGCACGCCGGACTTCAAAACACAGACCCAGATGATCGTTCCAACGATGACGTAGGGCGCAATGCGCGTGACGCCTCGCAAGTTCATGGTCACCAGCACCGCCGTTCCAACAACGCCGATCGCAAGGGCAGTCAATGAGAGTTCAGCGGTATAGAACACAGCGATAATAATGATCGCCGCGAGGTCATCGATAATGGCGACCGCCAATAGAAAGGCTTTCAGAGCTGGCGGAATACGAGAGCCCAGAACAGCCAATAACCCGACCGCAAACGCAATATCTGTCGCAGCAGGGATAGCCCAGCCATTCAACGCAACCGGGTCGCCTGCGTTGATGGCGACATAGATCAGCGCTGGCACGAGGATCCCGCCAAAGGCAGCAATGGCAGGCAGGGTTGCGGTTCGTGTTGACGAGAGTTCGCCGACAAGAAGCTCCCGTTTGATCTCCAATCCCACAAGGAAGAAGAAAATCGCCATCAGTCCGTCGTTGATCCACAACAGAAGCGGCTTATCGATGTTGAGATCGCCAATCCGAACCGTAACCGGGGTGTTCAGGAAGGCCTGATAGGTGCCGCTGAGTGGTGAGTTCGCCAAAACCAGCGCCGAAATGGCAGCCAGCAGCAGGATCACCCCGCCAGCCGCCTCGTGCTTCATGAACTGAAGCGCACCATCGTAGCGTCCAGCGGTCTGCGTGTTCGATGACATTGAAGAACCTTGTGAGATGGGAAACCAAAGGTGAGAAATGGCGCCGAGTATCGCCGGATGAGGATACGTCGTTGCAACGCACAATATAGAAATAGACTTTCGTTGAATACTTTCAACGGTCTTGGGTGCGGTTTTCAGCCCCAGATCTCCATGCGCAAGCCAAGCCGGTCTGTTTCTGGGTGCTCTGGAAACCGTTTCGCCTCACCCTGAACAATGCGGAGTGCACTCCATGCGTTCACGCACGCATCGAGGATGTCGTCAGCCCCAACCTTGGATCTCGGGAACGGTTGACCCTCAAGAAGCGCGGTGGAATATCCAACGCTTTCAAGAAGCTGACGGCGAAACGCAATACCGTCCGGATTGGGTCGTGACTTCACCTTCTTCGGGGTATCCAGCGCCGTTTCGCCGTTCAACGCCCAAAACGCGACTTCTGGATGGCACTCGACAACCCGTCGCTGCAGCTCCGGCGACAACAGGGTATCGACTTCCCGAATTTTCGGGAAAAGATGAAACGCCTGCTTTGAAATTTTGCGTGGTGGGTCTGAAGTTGCGAGTGCCACGTCACAGGCTTCTCGGTAGTCAGAGCACATCACCGCGTCCCGTGATGGCATCGAAAAAATTGCCGATTGGCGCGCCCCGAGGACTTTGCGGGCTTGGACATCGCAGCTCCGCCCGCCTGTGCCCACACGATCTGGCAGTCCGATCGGAATGTCGACGGCAACACAGAGGAGATGCGGTTCGCTAATTAGAATTTCTGCGAATGTCTTGAAAAGTCTAACGTGAGCCTCGGCAAACTGCGCAGTGTAGTCAGCCCCTGACTGTAGAATAGGGACAAGAGTACCGACCCATCCACCAGGACATCCATCCACGCCAATAACAACGTCTTGGCCAATAAAAACGTCCTGGTCTGCCACCTCAGACAAGCTTTTCAACTCCTGAGCGCACCCTGAAACAACGACTGGCGGGGGCTGAATGGTTCAATCGGAGCTGAGGTCTTCAAGACCCAATGGTTCAGCCTTGGTGGCGCGCAACAGGTTGGGAACAAGCTTGAGTTCCTCGCCGCCAAGGCTCTCACCAATAACGACATCGACCCCCGCCGCCGCACGAGCCAGAGCTTCAGTATCATCGCAGTCATTCAGAACATGCCCGACAAACAGCGCTGCGAACAGGTCGCCGGCACCATGCGGCACGCCGTCATGTTTTGCAGTCACCGATTGCATGGCCACATCAGCACCGCTGATCAAACTGGCAAGTCGACCGTCAATTGCTGGAATGGATGTCGCGACAACAAGGTCAACATCCAGGATTTCAGCAGCAGTATCCGCTGTTTCTGCATCGGTCACATCTGTCCCAGAGAGCCAGGCAAGTTCGAACCTGTTGGGTGTCACAATGTCTGCCATTGGCAAAAGGTCATCACGAATGCCCTTCGCGATATCCTCAGGGACGTAAAGACCATTAGGGTCATCGCCCAGCACGGGATCGCAGATAAAGAGAAACTCACGTCCGCTATCGGCAAGCTTCTCGATCCCGCCCGCCAGCAGTTCAACTTGATCGGTTTCAGCCATGTAGCCTGAGACGACAGCATCTATTTCGTCGAGCCAGCCGTTTGTCATCAGGCCAGAAAGCATTGTTTCAAGTTGCTTCGCGCTCACTTGAAAGCCACCGCAGGCATCATATCCATAGTGATTGGACAGGACGACCGTTGGGACCGCCATCACATCATGGCCGAGCCCCTGAAGCACCGGGACCATTGCCGAAAGCCCAACATGGCCGTGCGCAACAAATGAGTTGATGGCGAGAATCCGGGCCATGGTCGTTATGCCTTTATGTCGAGATCGTTCTGGGCAGGCGATCTTGGGGCGTCGTCTCAAGGTCCGGTGTTCTGCACGAATAGCAGGCCGCAGCCAAGCACTGTGATGAAGGACTTAGCACCAAACCGCAGAAATACGTGCCACATACTGACTGCCGATCGTCGCACAGCGATGGATTTGCGTTTTCGCATACGTTGACTATTGTCGCGCCGCACAATTTCCTCCCCAGACTTCCAAAAACATCAGACGTCTACGCGAGACACTGTTCCTAAATTCACCAATCAAAGACCCGTCGGAGGTGTCGATGTCCATTCGCCCGCGCCGCAGCGTGCTGTACATGCCAGGCTCAAATGAGCGTGCGCTCGAGAAAGCAAAGACCCTTGAGGCCGATTCGCTCATCCTCGACCTCGAGGATGCCGTTGCGCCAGACGCAAAGATCGAAGCGCGTGAAAAGGTCTGTGCGGCCGTAAGTGGCGGAGGCTACGGGGAACGAGAAGTCGTCATCCGGGTGAATGCACTGGACACACCATGGGGCGCAGAAGATTTGCTCGCAGCGTGTGACGCGAGACCCGATGCGATCCTGGTTCCAAAGGTGTCTCACCCAGGCGACATCATGAGCACCGCAAAAATCATCAAGTCGAAGGGCGTTTCGGAGACGACAAAGCTTTGGGCGATGGTCGAAACGCCTCTGTCCATCCTTAACGCACGTGACATTGCCGCGACAGGTTCTGATCCTGAAAGTGGATTGGTCTGTCTGGTCCTTGGAACGAACGATCTTTTGAAAGAATCCCGGGCCCGTATGACCGGCGATCGGTTCTCGGTTGTACCGTGGTTGGCACTCACCATTGCCGCCGCCCGTGCGTTTGGGCTCGACGTCTTGGACGGCGTCTACAACAATTTCAAAGACGATGTTGGCCTGCGGTCCGAATGTGAGCACGGCCGAACCTTGGGCATGGATGGCAAAACCCTGATCCACCCCTCGCAGGTTGCGCCAACCAACGAGATCTTTTCCCCGACCGATGAAGAAGTCGAATGGTCGCGCAAGATTATCTCCGCGTTTGATGAACCGGAAAACGCGAACAAGGGCGTCATTACCGTCGAAGGCAAGATGGTTGAACGGCTCCATATGGTAATGGCCAAGCGAACCGTAACCATCGCGGACAGTATCGAAGCGCTAGCCGCGTCTAAAAGCTAAACGGTCGCGAAGGTCCTCAACGGATCGCAGACCGACGTTATCAAAACTCAACACACGAGCGCCTGATCAATGAGCAAAGCGAAGACGAATCCCGGCAATTACTTCGAAGACTTCAAAGTTGGGGCGATCATCAAGCACGCAACGCCGCGGACCATCACCGAGGGCGAAGTCGCCCTTTATACGGCGCTGTACGGCACGCGCTTTGCCGTTCAATCATCAACAGCGTTTGCCAAATCCATCGGATATCCATCAGCGCCGTTGGATGATCTCTTGGTGTTCCATATCGTCTTTGGAAAGACAGTTCCGGACGTCTCGCTGAATGCCGTAGCGAACCTTGGTTACGCCGAATGCCTTTTCCATGGCCCGCTGTATCCCGGTGTGACACTGCGAACTGAATCGGAAGTCATTGGCGTCAAAGAGAATTCCAACGGTAAAACTGGAACGGTTTATGTGCGCTCTAAGGGCTACGATAAGAACAATGCGGTTGTGCTGGAGTATGTGCGCTGGGTGATGGTCCGCAAAAAGGACCCGGGTTCAAAGGCTCCAGAACCGGTCGTACCTGAGCTTTCGAAGGTCGTTGACCCGAGCAAACTCGGCTTGGCACTGCCGAAAATCACACCGTCAGACTACGATAATGACTTGGCCGGGTCCCCGCACCGGTGGGACGACTACGAGGTCGGAGAAAAGATTGATCATGTCGATGGCATGACGGTTGAAGAAGCCGAACACCAGTTGGCAACGCGCCTATTCCAAAACACGGCCAAAGTGCACTTCAACCAGCATACTGAAGGACAAGGGCGCTTTGGACGCCGCTTGATCTATGGCGGCATGGTGATTTCGTTGGCCCGGGCGCTATCGTTCAACGGCCTTGGCAATGCATTCCACGTAGCAGCCATCAACGGCGGGACACACGTTGCACCCCTGTTTGCGGGTGACACCGTTTATGCGTGGTCTGAGGTTTTGGACAAGTGCGAGATCGAAGGTCGTGAAGACATTGCCGCCCTCCGGACACGCTTAGTTGCGACCAAAGACTTGCCGTGCGGTGATTTTCCGCACAAAGACTCTGATGGCAAATATCAAGACGGCGTCATTCTCGATATCGATTTATGGCTGACAATACTGCGTTGAACAAAGTATAGTCGTGCGCCTCAGAAACAAACTGTTTCACAAATGCGAAGGTTTTTTTAACTCAACCTTTTAGCATTTCATAAACATTAACGGCTATGTTCCTCCACACGTGCGGGTTTGGCGACCGTCATCTCGCACGGCGACTGGTAGAACCCTGGCATGTGTTCAGCAGAGTCAACGGCGGGACGGACCGTATGGTTTTGATCTCTTGCCTTGGAGCAACTCTGCAATGCTTCCATGACTTTTGGGTCCCAATGCTTGGGCCATGTCGTCAGAAACGAACAATGAAACGAGCCGTTGTGCCGATGTCTTTCAACCCGTGGGCGTACGGGTATGAAGTTGTCTCGGACTCGGTCCGTATTGCGTGTCTTGGTGATGCGCGTAGGGGGACAGGTCAAATTGACGTGGCGCACAGCAGTCATCGGAGCAGGGTTGGCGGGGCTTGCGTGTGCCCGCGAACTGCGCCGTGCCGGCAGCTACGTCGAAGTGTTCGAAAAAGAACGCATTATTGGTGGCAGGATGGCGACCAACCGCGCCGGAATGGTGAGTATTGACCACGGCGCGCAATACCTAACCGCGAGATCATCTGTCTTCAAAAACTACGTCAATGAGTTGACCACAACGGGCTATGCCGCGAAGTGGGAGCCTCGGACGATGGTAGGTGCAACTGACCTGGATGATGAGACGCTCGCGAAACACGCTACAGGTTGGTATGTCGGCACGCCTGGAATGTCCTCAATCGTGCGACCCCTTGCAGAAGGCGTCCGCATACAAACAGGTCGTACCGTTCACACAATCGAGCGTGTGGAGAAGGGTTGGCGGATCTGGTTTGACGACCAAACCAATGAAGGGCCGTTTAAGGCTGTCGCTGTTGCTGTTCCAGCGCCCCAGGCGCGTCTGCTGTTAGGGCCGGCCGCCAGCCTTGCAGATGATCTCGGCAAAGTTCGGATCTCACCGTGTTGGGCCCTGATGGTGCGACTGGATGAGCCGGTTTTCCCGCCGCAAGATGTCTTCTCCGACATGTCCGACGTCATCCGTTGGATCGCTCGAAACAACACCAAGCCAGGACGATCATCGCGAGGCGAAACCGTCGTCGTACATGCATCCATGGAGTGGAGCCGGGAAACCGAGGATGCCGATCCGCAGATGATTGCTGATGACATCTGGGACGAAGTCTCAAACATTCTGAGCTTACCACCGACCCGCCCGGCACAAATGACGGCCCACCTTTGGAAGCATGGGATCGTCGAACACTCGCTTGGTGAGTCCTTCATCTTCTCAAGTGACCACAACGTTGGTATCGCAGGTGATTGGTGTTTGGGCCGCCTCGCAGAACACGCTTTTGAGAGCGGCGTCGGGCTAGGGCGGGCCATCGTCGGTTCGATTTACTGACGACGACTAGCCAACCGCGGCAGCACTCGCCCGGCCAGAGCCTTAGCAAACGAACACCCACAAATGGTTTGGAAGCGGCGCGCACACCGACGCATACGCTTTTGGGTGCATTGCGGCAAACCCATACACAAGATAGACCAAACCGACATACGCCTCCCACAAATACCCGCCAGGAGACTTTGGATGGCAAACGCCAAATCCGCCACCGGCACCACTGGGATAGAACGCCCACTTTCGCCGCACCTGCAGGTCTATTCCCCTCCCGTTAATATGGTGATGTCGATCCTGCATAGGATCACGGGCTCCGCCTTGTACTTCGGCACTATTCTGCTGGCATGGTGGTTGGTGGCCGCTGCAGTCGGACCGGATTACTTCGCCTACGTCAGCGGCTGGTTCGGCTCGCCGCTCGGGTTGCTCATCCTGTTCGGATACACATGGGCGCTTATGCATCACATGCTTGGCGGGGTCAGGCATTTCATCTGGGACACCGGCGCCGGGTTCGACTTGAAGACGGTCGACCTCCTGTCGTGGACAACGATCATCGGCTCATTGGTGCTCACAGCCCTCATATGGCTGTTCGTAACTGTACTTTAATTCAAGCCGAACTCGGAGCTCTAAGCATATGGCGAATTCAAACGCGATGCGCACGCCGCTCAAGAACGCGCGAAAACTCGGTTCGGCAAAGGAAGGCGCAGAGCATTTTTGGCTGCAGCGCCTCACCGCCGTAGCAAACCTGTTCCTGGTGATCTTCTTGGTCGGGTTGATCGTCAGCCTCGTCGGCGCAGACCATGCGACGGTGGCCGCGACACTAAGTCAGCCGGTGGTTGCGCTGTTGCTTCTGCTGCTGATCTTATCTGGCGTATACCACATGCGCCTCGGCATGCAGGTCATCATCGAAGATTACATCCACGGCGAAGGCAGTCGCGTTGTTTTACTAATGCTGAATACGTTCTTCGCCTTCGTGGTTGGCGGTGGCAGCATATGGGCGATTCTTAAATTGAGCTTTGGAGCCTGAACGGATGGCAAGTGTAAACGGTAAGGCAAATGGTGCCGGAACCTCATCGAATGGTGCCGGAACGTCTTACGACATTATCGATCACACCTACGATGTTGTGGTTGTTGGTGCCGGTGGTGCAGGCCTACGCGCAACACTTGGTTGTGCCGAAGCTGGGTTGAAGACTGCTTGCATCACGAAGGTTTTTCCAACGCGGTCACACACGGTTGCAGCCCAAGGCGGCGTTGCTGCAGCGCTGGGGAACATGGGTCCCGATAGCTGGCGCTGGCACATGTACGACACCGTAAAGGGATCTGATTGGCTGGGCGACCAGGACTCGATCGAATACCTCTGCCGGAACGCACCAGATGCCGTCTATGAGTTGGAGCACTACGGCGTACCGTTTTCACGCACCGAAGACGGCAAGATCTATCAGCGCCCATTCGGCGGAATGACCACGGAATTTGGCGAAGGCCCACCCGCACAACGGACGTGTGCCGCAGCCGACCGTACGGGTCATGCCATGCTGCATACGCTCTATGGCCAATCGCTGCGCCACTCAGCAGAGTTCTTCATCGAGTATTTCGCACTCGACCTGATCATGGACGAAGAAGGCGCATGCCGAGGCATGATCGCACTGAACTTGGAAGACGGGACGATCCACCGCTTCCGCGCCAAAAAGACAATCCTGGCCACTGGCGGATACGGCCGCGCTTATTTCTCCTGTACATCGGCACACACATGCACAGGCGACGGTAACGCGATGGTGCTACGCGCCGGTCTCCCGCTTCAGGATATGGAGTTTGTCCAGTTCCACCCCACCGGCATCTACGGCGCCGGTGTTTTGATCACTGAAGGTGCACGTGGCGAGGGTGGGTATCTTACCAACGCAGAAGGCGAGCGCTTCATGGAGCGCTACGCACCAAGTGCAAAAGACCTCGCCTCGCGCGACGTCGTTTCGCGTTCGATGACCATGGAAATCATCGAGGGCCGCGGCGTCGGCAAAGATGGCGACCACATCTTCCTGCATCTGGATCACTTGGACCCGAAAATTCTAGCCGAGCGCCTGCCAGGCATCACAGAGAACGCCAAGGTGTTCGCTGGTGTCGATCTGCGGCGAGACCCAATTCCGGTAATCCCGACAGTCCACTACAACATGGGCGGTATTCCAACGAACTATCACGGTGAGGTCGTCTCACTCGTCAATGGCAACCCCGACCACATTGTCCCGGGCCTGATGGCCATCGGTGAGGCAGCGTGCGTATCCGTTCATGGCGCAAACCGCCTCGGCTCCAATTCGCTGATCGACCTTGTCGTATTCGGTCGCGCCGCCGGCTTACGGTGTGGGGACGTGGTGGAAAAAGGCTCACAGCCTGAGTTGCCGCCCGCTGCAACAGACAAAGCAATCTCACGTTTGGACCGTTATCGGTTTGCTGACGGCGACACACCAACAGCAGACTACCGTTTGCGGATGCAAAAGATCATGCAGACCAACTGTGCGGTCTTCAGAGATGGTCCTGTCCTAGATGAGGGTGTGAAGAAAATCGCTCAGGTCTGGGTCGACAGCGATGACGTCAAGGTGTCTGACCGGTCAATGATCTGGAATACCGATCTTGTAGAAACCCTTGAGTTTGACAACTTGATTTCACAAGCCGCTGTGACTGTCACAAGTGCTGCAAATCGAACAGAAAGCCGTGGCGCCCATGCGCGCGAGGATTACCCTGATAGAGACGACGGCGAATGGATGAAGCACACACTTGCCTGGGCCGACTATGAATCCAAGTCGATCAGTCTGGACGACCGTCCGGTCCACACCTACACGATGACTAATGAGATGACCTACATCGAGCCAAAGGCTCGGGTTTACTAGATCTCTCGCCCGGACGCTGAAGGCGTTCAGAGCGCATGCTGGGCAAGCCTAAAAAGGCCACGTCATATCGACGTGGCCTTTTTTGCGTCTGGTCGGCGACCCCGCAGTCAAGTTTGACAAGTTCTTTGTGCAACAAGACCCCTCGAAACCAATCGAAGTCTCACGCGCTCCATGATTCCAGACTACAATACAAGACGGACAGAAGGCGACGCAGATCGCAGGGGGCCACTTTGGCGAAAAACAAATCATTTTCAGGCGCACGATCCGCGCCAGGGTCAGCCACGCCAAAGCGACATGAAAAAAAGTCGGCATCAGCTGAAACTCGGATGGCACCCGACCCAATGGCCGTGGTCCTCCCAGCGATTGCAGCGCTCGCGGCAGTAGCTTCCATTGCCACGATCCACTGGTCAGCCCAAGATGAAATCGAAGACCGGGCAAAACCTAAACGGCGAGTTGGAGCCGCCCTGCGCGACCTGGAGACGTGCTGCATAGGGCTCAGTGAGGTTTTCAAACGGTTTCAGAAGATCCCGAGGGTTTTTGCCGGCGACGGACCATCTTCGACCGCCGCGCTCAAGTTCGGAACGCATACACCGCGCATCAACGCCGATGACGCCCGCCTTTACCAAAAGCTGGTGGACGACGTCGCGTCGATGCTTGTGCTTGCGAACCAAAACGCGTTTGACGTGATGTCCGCGATCGAGGATGGCGAAGTCGTTGCGCCTGAAGACCTATTTTACGGGTTTGCAGATTGCCAGGAAGCCCTGAACAAAGTGATCGTTGATCGCGCCACGCTCCGCGCCAGTGTCGAGATCGGCGTTGAGACCTCACAAAAGCTTACCGAGTATGTTCGCGAACTTAAGAAGCACTTGGCCGTCTGAGCAGCGAAGCGCGCGCAATTCGTCGCAAACCCTTATATTTGCAGGGCCTGGCAGCCGAACGTCGCGTTGACAATGCGCCGTGTGCAATGTCTGATCTCGCGCATGCGAAGAGCGCTCAGCGCGCCGGTCAAGCGAAGGACAACACGCCGCCATGGTTCAGCTCACTCTGCCCAAGAACTCAACGATCTCAGGTGGTAAGACCTGGAACAAGCCAGAGGCGAACGGCAACTGGAAACAGGTCGACATCTACCGGTGGAACCCTGACGACGCCGAAAACCCGCGTGTCGATACCTATTGGATCAACCGCGACGAATGCGGGCCAATGGTGCTGGACGCGCTCATGAAGATCAAAAACGAAATCGACCAGACGCTGACATTCCGCCGATCCTGCCGTGAGGGCATCTGTGGATCTTGCGCAATGAACATCGACGGCACCAATACACTGGCCTGCCTTAAGGGGCTCGATGACGTTAAGGGTGCCGTAAAGGTCTACCCATTGCCGCACATGAAGGTGATCAAAGACTTGGTCCCGGATATGAACCACTTCTATGCGCAGCACCGTTCAATCGAGCCGTGGCTAAAGACCGACACGCCGACACCGCCAACAGAGTGGAAGCAAAGCCGCGATGACCGGGAAAAGCTCGATGGTCTTTACGAGTGCATCATGTGCGCATGTTGCTCGACCTCGTGCCCAAGTTATTGGTGGAACCAGGACCGCTATCTGGGTCCTGCTATCCTGCTGCAGGCCTACCGCTGGGTTATTGATAGCCGCGATGAGGCCACCGGCGAGCGTCTGGACGATCTAGAAGACCCATTCCGGCTGTATCGCTGCCACACGATCCTCAATTGTGCCAAGGCTTGCCCAAAGGGGCTAAATCCCGCCAAAGCGATTGCTGAACTCAAAAAGCTGATGGTTGAACGCCGCGTTTAATTGGTGTTGGTCTGACCGAGTCAGGGCCTGAACATGTCGCTCCGGACAGTGACTATCTCATACAGTCTGCCGGAAGCGACCGTATTGGTCAGCATGTTGCGCTGTTACGGACTAAATCCGTCACTGCATAGCTCCGCACATGGCGCGATGAAGCCGAATTTGCTGGTGGGTTTGGGCGGGATCAGCGTCGAGCTACCGCACCAAGAGCTAGAACAGGCAAAAGCTCTTCTAACAGAAACGAGTTGGGAACCCCCGCAAACACCTGAAAGCGCGGCCTTCTGGTCCAACCCCGCTCTGAACCTGGCACTTTTGGCAGTTATAGTGGTTATGATCCCGCTGCCCTACCCAGTCTGGCGTCCCCGAATCGGGCCTTCAAGCGAAGACCAAGCGGATCGATAGGCAAAAAGAAGACCGATGCGCGGACGAATGCGGCATCGGCCTTTTATAGGGAGAATCCAAGATCATCAGCGCCTTACGATGCCCGTCGTAAGACGTGATGATCAGATAAGCCTTAAGCGGCTTTTCTGGAACGTTTCGCTGCAGTCTTTTTGGCTGGAGCTTTTTTGGCAGGTGCCTTTTTGGCAACGGCTTTCTTAGCAACAGGCTTCTTAACGGCTTTCTTGGGCGCCGCTTTCTTGGCTGGAGCTTTTTTAGCAACGGCCTTCTTTGCAACTGGCTTTCTCGCCGTTGTCTTCTTCGCAGCAGGCTTTTTAGCTGCAACTTTCTTTGCAACTGCCTTTTTAGGAGCTGCTTTCTTAGCCGCGGGCTTTTTAGCTGCAACTTTTTTCGCTGCAGGCTTCTTAGCGACGGTTTTCTTAGCCACAGGCTTTTTCGCAGCTGGTTTCTTTGCAGCTGGCTTCTTAGCGGCAGGCTTTTTGGCAACTGGCTTCTTAGCCGTTGTCTTTGTCGCCGACTTGCGACCAGCAGCAGTAGAACGTGCCTTGGCCGAAGCAGTTGTCTTAGTGGATTTACGTGAAGCCGATGTCTTTGCAGCGGCTTTGGTGCGCGTTGCCGGTTTTTTCACCGACGCAGCTTTCGTTGCTTGTGCAGTAGCCATTTGTCTCTCTCTATCTTTGTCGTTTTCTCTCTGATTGGTCGAATCAGTTTCGAACCAAAAAAATCATGTGCAAGTTTGCGGAATTTGTTGACAGGCAAAATGAATTGGCGGGTGTTTTTTTATCTGAACCCATCATCAGTGTTGCGTGAAATCCTCAAATTTCGCGTTTTTTGAATGGGATACGCCGGAGTTTGAATAAACAGAGTCGGCTGGAAGGTTCAAAGTCGTGCTCTGGTTGACGTTGAATCGTGAAACACACAAGCAGATTTAAAGCATCACCATCTGCACCAGACGAACGAAAGTTCGCGCAGGAAAAACCAGTTTCAAAATTACAATTGGGTGCACCAACTACGCGAAATTCATCACAACGACGTCAGGTCTTAGTCAAAGCGCGATGGGTAGGTGGCGTAAGAGTTTTCGATCGGCCTTTAAAAAGGCAAAAGCACATCCCGGCCAAAAGCAATGGGCCAACATTGAATGCATAACTTGCAATCTGGACGATATCGACGCCTTGAAGAACGATCTGCGGACAACGTCGGGTCCAACCGGCTTTCATGCATTGTCGGGGTCTACTCACTCAAATGCTGGCTTCGACGCAGTGAGCACTTGATACAGTCAAATTCGTTTGCCAAGCCGAGCGCGCACGCAAAAGCGCGCCGCAGATAAATCCACAGCGCGCTTGTTGTGGTGTTTGGCCAGTTTGATCCGGGATCAGTGGATGCGGGATCAAACGCGTGCGTAAGCGTCGTCAGCCGCTAAGCAGCCTTGTCGAGGCGGCGTTCAAGACTAAGAACAGCCATCATAAATCCAACCCGGTCCTCAAACGCTTCTGCAACAATAGAAAAGTAGTTCGGACTGTCGGGAACGATATCTCCAATCACCTCGCCAACTTCAAACCGAAGTCCCGCATTGTGTTTCTTGGCGATCGTCTGCATTTTTCTGTTTTCCGCCAAACAGCTCATAAAGAGATGGTGGACACCTCTGTTACGGGCACAGCGGATAATACGTCCCATGAGCTCGGTGCCAATACCAGCTTCCTGAAACTCATCTTCGACAGAAAATGCGGCCTCTGCTTCAAGGCCCCATGTATCTCCAAGCTTGCGAAGCTCTGCAACAGCACGGACTTCGCCATCTACGATGTATCCAAACACAATTGAACCCATATCATTCATCCGATCTGCGTAATCAGAAATGAATTGGTCCGAAACCCCATGGGCAAATCGTGCCCTGCGGCTTTTTTTGCTTAGGCGTAAGAGATGATCCCGGAATTTCTTTGTTTCCGTTGGCCATAACTTACGAATGGTTCCTCCCGAAACATGGACACTGCTCATATTGAACCTCCGCTTCGGTAACAGGTGCGTTTGAGTGGCGAAAACGCATTACAAAGTTCCGTATCGCAGTCCGTTGATCAGACGTTGTCTAACAGCTCACCGGACGGTCGATAAGGAGCACAGTTAGCCCTATGTGTGCATCGCACAATAGGCCAACAAGATGGCTGGGGAATTACTTCAATTTGAAAAGGACAGATATTGCAGGAATTCTCAGGATCGAGAAAACAGTGTGAATGTCACTTTCGGTACTTTAGTGCGAGGTTAGCAAACCGGGCCAAGGCCATGGTCACACGCAGAATTGGTAAAAGCACCGACAACAGGCGAGAGCGGCGCGGCAATATTCCACCAGTACTGTTCTGCATGGCTGGTGTGCGCTAAACGAGCGGTCATGCTGCATCCAAACGCCGCACATAACACCGGGTCGGTGCTCACCGCTTATCAGCAGCGGCTGGAGGCGGGCGAACTTGAGCCGGATGACGCTCAACGCAACACGCTTCGGCTGTTAGATCGGTTGGCGTTAGACTTAGGTGCCTACACGCCACCGAGATCGGGCCTGCTCGGGATGTTCAAACGCAAACCGCGCCAACCGCCACCGCGCGGGCTTTACATGCATGGCGGCGTAGGGCGGGGCAAAACGATGCTCATGGACCTTTTCTATGAGAACGTTTCCTTCGGACCCAAACAGCGGGCGCACTTCCATGAATTCATGAGCAATGTGCACGACCGCATTGGAGAGGCGCGGCGCAGTGTGGATACCGACCCTATCGCCCATGTGGCTGAAAACATTGCCCCAGGCCCGATGCTCTTATGCTTCGACGAGCTCCACGTCACCGATATCGCCGATGCGATGATCCTGGGGCGCCTCTTTCGCCGCCTTTTCGCGTCTGGCACGATCTTGGTTGCCACATCAAATGCGAAACCGGAGGATCTTTACAAGGATGGGCTGAACCGGCAGCTCTTTCTCCCGTTCATCGACT
>JBCBRD010000044.1:8973-19512 GCA_039819885.1 Pseudomonadota bacterium | reverse complement strand
CGATCTCAACGGCTTCGACGATATGGATATCTTTAGCCACTAGTTGAGCTCACGAGCCGAAGGCCTACCTCATGCCGGAGACATGCATCCACCATGGGGATGCGGTCTACTCTAACTGTCATCCCGAAAGGTTTTCGGCCTGAAAGCGCGATGCATCGCGCCGGTGGTGGGTCCGAAAAGCTGTTCGGGGTCCATGGAGCCACGGGTGATCACGTTGAGGTTTATGGGGCCTGGCCGAGAGAACAGCTGGCCATCCGTATGACTGGGAATTGTGAACGAGCAGATATGCACTGACGTCGTTCTTGGTGTGGGTAAGCCGGAGCAACCTCAGGGCTACAAGGTGTGAAACGGTGGGTCCCAGACAAATTTCTGGACCCGGCGGCTCAACTCTGCGGCAAGGCCAGTGGCCAGAAATTTTCCGGGATGACACTTAATGGTCAACACGGGCAGGCCCGTGATTGAGCAGGTGGTCAGCACGGGTAAGCGCATGGTTTCGCGGGAGTGGTCAACAGTGGGAAGCCCATGATTGCGCAGGTTGCCGTGTTCGCGGGCCGGAGGGGCCGAGCCCTTTGGGCTGAGATGCGCTAACGGGGCGTAGTACGGTGGCTGATCATCCGTTATCCCAAGTGTTTCGAGCACATGTCGCGTAGAACTTGACGAATGGTCCCAATGTTGTCCGAATTGGCGCAGACGACAGGCATGTATAGCGAAACCGCTCGGATATCGACTTTATGGATGCTCCCATAGATGGCCACCCAACGGCCGGGCAGCCCCCTGACCTGGACCGTACAGGCGGGTCCGGCGCCCGTCGGCGTGAGCGGCGCACTGCACGTGGGATCGGCACTCAAGATTCGGCTGAAGCGCGCAAGCGCGCATTTGCTAGGGCGCGGCGTAATACGTCGTTTGTCCGTATCCTGCGGCGCTTGATGCCCATCGGGGCTATCGCACTTGTGGTTGTCTATGTGGGCTCAGCGTTCAGAAACTTTGAATTTACGAGCGGCCTGCCTGCACTGCCTATCCCGCAGATCACGACCAAAGATCTGACAATGAACAACCCGCGCTATAGCGGGTTCACCAACGATGGTGGCAGCTATGATGTGGCTGCGAAAACTGCACGGCAGGACTTCTCCAAGAAGAACCGGATTGAGCTTGCCGGGATCACTGGCACCCTGACAGATGCCAGCAAAGTCGTGACCAAACTGAAAGCTGACACCGGGGTGTTTGCGACTCAGACTTCCGTTCTTGATCTCGCTGGCAACATTGCAGTGGTTGCCACGAACGGCATGGCGGCTGATCTCTCACAAGCGCGAATTGATACAAAGGCTGGCACCATCACGAGCACTGAGCCGGTCCGCGTTCAGATGAACGAAAACCGTATCGACGCCAAGACGCTTGAAGTTCAGCAAAAGAAAAAGACGGCTGTCTTCCGCGGCGATGTCGTGGCGACGCTCAACCCCCAGCAAGACAATCAACCAACGACTGAAGCAAAACCCAAGGCCGGTGATGCGACGGCCCTTGGGCAGATGATGGGGCAGCAAAGTGGGCCGGTGACCGTAACGTCCGAAAGGTTGAATGTGGACGATGGCGCCGGCCAAGCTGCTTTTGTTGGTTCAGTTGTTGCCCGTCAGGGCGATGCCGAAATGCAGACTGCCCAACTGGATATTGCGTATGGTGACGATGGGAAAACCAACGCGGGCGCCCAACGCGCAGCGCCTGGGTTCGGCGGCCAGGGCAATGTCAAGACCATCACTGCGCCAGGGGCTGTCACGATTACCCGGGGAGCTGGGCAAACCGTGACAGCACGCCAAGCGCTATTTCAAGTCAAAGACCAGACGGCATTGCTGTCGGGCGACGTGAGGCTCGTGAATGGTCCCGGACAAACCGCGACGGGTGATCAGGTCGCATTTGATGCGCAATCGAACCGGGCCGTGCTGAGCGGAAACGTTGTCTTATCGGGTGGACCGGACCAACGGGCAATTGCAAAGCGGGCTGAATTCGACACCGCGAGCGACGTTGCCGTCTTGACCGGTGACGTGGTTGTTTCTCAAGGCAAGAACATCTTACGTGGCGGGTCGTTGTTTGTTGACCGGAAGGCTGGCATCACGCGCATGACGACACCTCCCGGCACTGGTTCGACACCAGGGCGGATCAGTGCGGACCTCGCACCGCAAGGGAAGCCCAAAGGCGCGAAAAAACGCTCGAAGTCTGCTGGGTCTGGTGCTGGTGGCCTTGCCTCATTCCAGACGGATCCAAACGCACCGGTCTCTATTGAGGCTGCACGACTTGATGTCGATGACGCAAAAAATGCCGCGATCTTCCGAGGCAATGTGATCGCAAAGCAGGGAGGGTTCTCACTCAAGACCGCCGCACTCAAAGCGATCTATACCGGATCTGCTGCCCTGGGTGATCCTGGCGCCCCACTGGGTTCAGTATCTCCGTCAAAAAACAAGTCCGCATCCGATCAGGCTCAAACCCAAATCAAAACCATTCGTGCCGATGGCGACGTGGTGGTGTCATCTGTCGGAGGGCAGAAGGCCACTGGCGACTGGGCAACTTTTGATCTTCAAAAAAACATGGTCACCGTCGGCGGAGACGTGTTGTTGAGCCAGGGCAAGACGGTTGTTCGAGGCACGCAACTGACCATCGATATGGCGAGCGGACGCAGCCGGATTACAACTCAGTCAGCAGGTGCGGCGGGGGGATGGTCAACAGAACAACCCCCGTCAGCAATCGTTAAAGCCCCAGACGGTGGAACAGTGCGATCCGGCTTCGGCATGCGAGGTGGGCGGCCAAGCCTGATGCTTTATCCTCAGGACCTACAATCGCGAAAAAAAGGGGCCAAAGACGCGGCTGGAAGCGCTTGGAAAGCACTTACTAAACCGCAGTAGAGTTTTCAGTTAACAGTCGTCACTTGGCGGCTACTAATCGATGTTCCACACGGCCAACCGACTATCTAACGCCTTGTTCTGATTTTATTTTACGCATTCAGGCGACGGGTGCCTTTAGCAATATCCTCAGCTCAAAGTACTCTTCTAAATCACGCACTTTGTCGACAAATGGTCCCAGACCCAGAATGGTGCCTTGCTAATGGGATATCATGCATGCAAAATGGCGATGCAAAAAACGTGCCGGCGGTGATGTTTTATCGAGCTATATACGTGGATGAGGCTCCGGGTCGTCGCCGATAACAACAGCATCAGCAGAGCGAACGGTCAAGTTGGTCGTCGCACCGTAGGCCAAATCCGCTTTGGTTTGACCCGTGTTAGGCCATCAATTGGCCGGCTAGCTATGGCCGGTATGGCTACAGCCAATTGCAACACCACACGGTGTTTTGTGACGGCGCGAATGTATCGATCAGAATGCAAGACCTGAGGACCTGATACTGAAATGAATGTGGTGCCAATCGGTGGAGACTTATCAGCCTCGTCACGCGATGTCGGATACGGAGCGGGACAGTCACAGCACCATAGCGAAGATGCTCTTATCGTTGGCGCAGACGGTTGGCTGACGGTCAGTGGCGTTCACAAAAGCTACAAGCGCCGGAAAGTCGTGAAGGGTGTCAGCCTTGCGGTAAGACGTGGCGAATCCGTTGGTCTTCTCGGGCCGAATGGCGCTGGTAAAACCACAGTGTTTTACATGATCACCGGATTGGTCCCGGCGGATGCGGGGCATATCACCATTGATGGTCAAGATGTGACGCATCTGCCCATGTACCGGCGCGCGCGGCTCGGCATCGGATATCTCCCGCAGGAAGCGTCCATTTTTCGGGGGCTGTCGGTCGAGAAAAATATCATGGCCGTCTTGGAGCTTGTCGAACCCTCCCGTAAGAAGCGGAAGGAGCGCCTTGATCAGCTGCTCGAAGAGTTTCGCATTCAAGACCGGCGAAAGCTTCCATCGATTGCCTTGTCTGGTGGGGAGCGGCGGCGCTGTGAAATCGCCAGGGCACTTGCTTCAAACCCCTCCTTCATGCTGCTTGATGAGCCGTTTGCCGGAGTCGACCCTCTGGCCGTAAGCGATATTCAAGAGTTGTGTCGACATCTCACCGAACGCGGCATTGGCGTCCTGATCACTGACCACAACTGGCGAGAGACGCTCGACCTCGTGGAACGCGCATATGTCATCTATGAGGGTCAAGTTCTGACAGAAGGTAACCCTCAGGAAATCATAAACAATGAGGACGTGCGCCGGGTCTACCTCGGAGACATGTTCGTTAACGCCCCCTGACTATAAAAGGCATGACGACGTAACGGATTAGTCTTTTCGGGAAACGGTATGGCGCTGTCTGCCAAACTAGAGTTGAAGCACGGCCAGCAACTGGTGATGACGCCACAGTTGCAGCAAGCGATTAAGCTTCTTCAGCTTTCGAATATTGAACTCACCGCATTCGTTGAGACCGAACTGGAACGCAATCCCCTGCTCGAGCGCGAAGATGAAGCCGCGAGTGGAGAACCAACAACGGCCGCAAGGGATGGAGACAAGGGCGAGCCAACAGTTGCGGAACCAACAAGCGCCACGAGCAACACGTC
Organism: Pseudomonadota bacterium; assembly: GCA_039819885.1. GTDB lineage: Bacteria > Pseudomonadota > Alphaproteobacteria > Rhizobiales > Hyphomicrobiaceae > JBCBRD01. Next base: position 14,986 of record JBCBRD010000044.1, on the reverse strand, counting down.
AGATGTTGAAGCGACCAACGCCAGCGATGATGGCGAATGGTTGAACATGGAAAAATCGGACGGTGATGCGACCGCGCCGATGGATACCGAATACGAAAACCTCTATCCGGACACCTCGGCTGGCGATTTCGCGAGCGACTTGGCAGGCAGTAACTGGTCTTCCGTCAGTGGCGGGCGGACTGACTTTTCCAATGACGATTCCAATTTGGAAGCTTACATCGCGTCGGATCTTTCTCTGAAGGATCACATTTCGGCGCAAGTTCCGCTTGTCCTGACGACGCCACCGGAACGACTGATTGGTCAGTATCTTGTCGATCTTCTCGATGATGCTGGATATCTACAGACTGATACTGAAAGCATTGCGGAACGACTGGGTGCGAGCGAAGAAGCTGTCGAAGCAGTCCTCGCTAAACTGCAGATGATGGATCCGCCTGGTGTTTTCGCAAGATCATTGAGCGAGTGCCTGGCGATCCAACTGCGCGAGCAAAACCGCTATGACCCTCAAATCGGTGCGCTGCTCGACAATCTCCATCTGCTGGCCGCGCATGACCTTCCAAAGCTGCGGCGCGCTGTTGGTTGCGACACTGAAGAATTGACCGACATGATTATGGAGATCAAAGGCTTGAATCCCAAGCCTGGTCTTCAGTTTGGCTCGGTCCCCATTCAACCGGTGGTGCCCGATGTGCTTGTGCGTGCGGCACGTGATGGAAGCTGGTTGGTTGAACTAAACAGCGAAACGCTTCCGCGGGTTCTCGTCAATCGGACGTATTTCACGAAAGTGTCCGTCACCACTAAGGACACCGACGAGAGGGAGTACCTGACGGACTGCTTGCAAAATGCCAACTGGCTGGTGAAGAGCCTCGATCAGCGTGCTCGCACAATCCTTCGTGTGGCAGAGGAAATCATTCGGCAGCAGGACGGTTTTCTGACGCATGGCGTTCAGTATCTGAGACCTATGAACCTAAAGACCGTTGCTGAAGCGATCTCCATGCACGAGTCAACGGTGTCGCGTGTGACGTCCAACAAATACATGGCTACGTCACGCGGGATTTTTGAGCTCAAGTACTTCTTCACATCATCCATCTCATCTTCTGAAGACGGGGAAGCGCATTCTTCCGAATCTGTCCGCTATCGGATCAAGCAACTGATCGACGCCGAATGCGCTGCTGCCGTTCTTTCCGACGATAAAATCGTTGATATGCTCAAAGGTGATGGGATTGATATTGCTCGCCGAACCGTGGCGAAGTATCGCGAGGCGATGCGGATTCCGTCATCTGTTCAGCGACGCAGGGAAAAGCGCATGAGCGAGCAAATGGAGCGTACCGCCTGAGTTTTTGATGATCGGTTGCTCTGACATTCGGACATGTATTCTTGGCGAAAACCAAGACTGAGGCGGGCGTAGGGTCAATTGACGCTTTAATTCACATGTGTCACCACTCGCGTACAACTTGTGTTGCAGCGCAACATTTGAGCGCTAAATCGAAGGATTCTGCAGTCTGATCAAAATGCTAGTATCGGGATGCCATATCTCGTTCGGTGACTTTTAAGACTGTGGGTGGTCTGTGGAGACTGCTAAACACGTGGACCTTACCGCCCGCTTCGGGAATACTATATTGCTCAAGACGGTCCTCAGAACAGGTCGGCTCAGTCACGATCGACCAAGATTGATTTGACCGATTGAAAGGAGCAAGGGATGGCGCTGCAAGTAACCGGTAAACATGTCGAAACAGGTGAAGCTTTCAGTACGTATATCAATGACAAAATCGAGCAGATCCTGGAGAAGTACATCGGCCCTGAAATTGGTGGGCACGTCCGGTTATCCAAAGAGCGAAGCCAATTCCGAACGGATTGCTCAATTCGGCTCAAAACGGGGCTTATGCTGGAAGCGCATGGTTTAGGACAAGACGCCTATTCAAGTGCGGACTCAGCTGCTGAACGGCTGGAAAAGCGCGTCAGAAGATACAAACGACGCCTGAAGGACCATCATCAGCGGCCTTCAAACCATATTGACCCTGTTATTGAGGGCGCGCGTGACTATGTCGTTAAAGTCGATCGGGAAGAAACTGAGACGGAGACAGTCGAAGATAACCCGATCATCATCGCTGAAGTGGAAAGTACGGTCCGGTCGTTTTCCGTCGGAGAAGCCGTGATGCACCTGGATTTGAGTGAGAATCAGGTTTTGGTTTTCCGCAATGTTGGAAGCGGTCATATAAACGTCGTCTATAGAAGGCCCGATGGGAATGTTGGGTGGATCGACACGAATGCTAAGGCTGGCCAGGGCACGGACAGCTTAAGCGTTTAGAGGTTTGGAATTCGCGTAAACTGCGATAGGGAATCACTACACACATCCCCTATCGCCCTTAAACGCATAGTTGATGGGACACTTGATGGACCTGACAGATTTGCTTGCTCCGGAAGGGGTTATTGTTCCTATGGCTGCGAACTGCAAAAAGCAGGCGCTGCAGGAACTCGCTCAATCCGCAGCCAACATTACCGGGCTTGAGGCACGGGACATTTTCGATACGCTTTTACAGCGTGAAAGGCTTGGCTCCACCGGACTTGGGCGGGGGATCGCAATCCCGCACGTCAAGTCCCGTGAACTCAACGACATCGTCTGTTTGTTTGGTCGATTGGAAAAGCCGATCGACTTTGAATCCCATGACGGACAACCGGTTGATCTGATCTTTCTGTTGCTTGCGCCTGAACACGCCAGCGGGGACCATCTGAAAGCGTTGGCTCGGATTTCCAGGCTGGTTCGCGAGCCGGCCAATCTTGAGCAGTTGCGCTCAGCCACAGATGCTGCTGCCGTTCGCGAAACTTTGTCTGGTTCCGTCACGACGTCGTCGCACGCAGCCTAACTTAGTCAGAAGGCCGAGGCTGATCTTTTGCGATGATGTTTGATTACTGATGTCGAACGTCGGGCGCCTTGCGGGATCAGCCGAATACCAAAAGAGCGCCAAGCCCCACCCCACCGACAATAATCCGCCACCAGCCGAACAGTGCGAAACCGTGCTTTGAGACGAAATCCAGCAGGTATTTGACCACGAAAGCGCCCGCGAAAAAGGCGGTGATAAAGCCGATCGCAATCCCGGTCAGATCGCCCGTATCGAGTATTGCCTGGTTTTTGTAGAGATCGTAGGCGAACGCCCCCGCCATCGTTGGCATCGCCAGGAAAAACGTGAACTCAGCAGCGGACCGCTTGTCTGTTCCCATCAGCAATGATCCCACAATCGTGGCCCCGGACCTGGATACGCCTGGGACCATTGCCAGACATTGGCAAAGCCCGATTTTGAAGGCGAGCGATGGAGGAAAATCCATCACATCCGTGTAACGCGGCTCCAGCTCCATGCGGTCGACGATCAGCAAAATCACGCCACCAGTGATGAGCATGACGCAGATCAGCATGGGGCTCTCGAAAAGCACCTCCTTAATGAACGAATGCGCGCTGGCACCGATCACGGCTGCGGGTAGAAACGCGAGAAGCACCCCCATAACGAAGCGTCTGGTGCGTGGATCGCTTGGCAAGTCCACAAGCATCTTAGTGAGTTTGGCGGCGTAGACTGTCAGGATCGCGAGGATCGCGCCAAGCTGGATCAACACCTCGAAGGTCTTACCAGGGCTATCAAAACCGATGAAGTGGCCAGCCAACAAGATATGGCCTGTTGAAGAGACTGGGATGAATTCCGTCAGGCCTTCGATGAGCCCCAACAACACCACCTGCCAAATCGGCATTCGCAATTTCCTTTTGTCGGCGCATGTTTCCGCCACGTCTTCCGCAATTTCGATCCGTTGAGCGTGTCTAACGTCAGTCGGCGCCGCAACCAAACGCGTTCGTTCAAGTTGGACAAGAGGGACTTGTTGTGCGTGACGTAACTGCCGCACCTTTGCATAGTGCTATCCTGTGAGGGTGTTCGTGAGATATGCCTGGATGAACGCAAGTGTTTTGACCCAGCAAGCTTGTTGGCGATTGCGTTCGTTGTTCATTTTTCGGTTTTCCCGGGAAGCTGGGTTCGTTATGCGAAACCATGCACACGCTCTGGCACTACCGTCTTTGTCCACTCTCCCGCTCCATCCGACTTGTTCTGGCGGAGCTTGAGATTGGTGTTGAGCTCGTGGAGGTCCTGCCGTGGAGCTTCGACAATGCGTTTTTGTCGATGAACCCGGCCGCCGAGCTGCCGATTATGCAGGTCGTAAACGGCCCGCTTCTTTGTGGCACCTACGCCATCTCCGAATATGTTGCAGATGAACTCAAACGGCACCCCATTGACGGTCTGAGCGTCCCCCTCTTTCCAGGGAACCGTGAAGAGCGCGCCGAGGTGCGTCGTCTGGTTGACTGGTCACACGGGAAGCTGAACCGTGAAGTGACGTCTGAACTGCTCGAAGAAAAGGTGTATGCGCGACTGAAACCTGGCACCCCAAAGCCGCCTAGTCCGGATGTGCTGCGGGCTGTTCGAGCGAACCTCAAGTACCACATGAGCTATTTTGGCTATCTGGCTCATGGGCGGAAATGGCTGGCGGGTGAAGACATGTCATATGCAGATATCACCGCTGCTGCGCATCTTTCGCTCATCGACTATCTTGGTGAGGTTCCCTGGGACGGCCACGCGACTACGCGAGAGTGGTATGCACGCATGAAGTCTCGAAAGGCGTTTCGTGGACTGCTTGCTGATAGGATCGCAGGATTTGCACCTGCGCCGCATTACGCCGATCTGGATTTTTGAACGTCAGCGGCTTGATGGGAGGCGACGGTGGCCGGTACGCCGATAGATCAGCTCAAGTCGGACATTCGGGCCAGAGCTCAAGCGCTTGGATTTTCTGATATCGGTTTTGCGGCACCTGATGCGCTCGGAGATGCGCCGCAGCGGTTTCAGCAGTTCCTCGAAGCCGGGCATCACGGCGAGATGGACTGGCTTGAAACACACGCTGAACGTCGCTGCGATCCGGCACGATTGATGGGTGATCTTCAGACCGTCATCATGTTGGGGATGAGCTATGCGCCCGACACAGATCCACTTGATGCCCTTGCGCAGTCCGACCGGGCTATCATTTCAGCCTATGCCAAAGGCCGGGATTATCATGACGTCCTCAAGGGTCGTCTAAAAGAGATTGCGCAGCTGATCGCGCGCCGCACCGACGGTGATGTGAAGGTGTTTGTGGACACCGCACCGCTGATGGAGAAGCCGTTTGCGCAGGCCGCAGGGCTTGGTTGGCAGGGCAAACACACCAATCTTGTTTCCCGAGACCATGGGTCTTGGCTGTTTCTGGGGGCCATTCTGACGGCGGCTCGGTTCGAACCTGATCCGCCCGAGATTGACCATTGCGGCAGTTGTCGATCCTGCCTCGACATCTGCCCGACAGATGCGTTCCCTGCCCCCTACCAACTGGATGCACGACGCTGCATTGCTTATCTCACGATTGAATACGCCGGCGTGATCCCATTTGAGTTTCGCAAGCCGATGGGCAATCGCGTGTTCGGCTGTGATGACTGCCTGGCGGTTTGCCCCTGGAACAAGTTTGCAGAAAGTGCACGTGAGACGAAGCTGCAAGCTCGCGTTGAGACAGACAACCCGCCACTTGCGGAGCTTCTCTTGCTCGATGACCACGCGTTTCGTAAGCGATTTGCGGGAACCCCGGTTAAGCGGACAGGGCGGGACCGCGTGACACGAAATGCACTGATTGCCGCTGGGAATTCCGGCGATGCTCAGTTGTTGACCCAAATCGGTGCCTTGCTGGATGATCCAAATCCCACTGTGCGGGGAGTGGCTGTTTGGGCGTATTCACAACTCGCGCAACACGATCAGTTCAACAGGGTCTACACGCAGTACTTGCCAGACGAACCCGATCAGTCTGTGATCACGGAGTGGCAAACCGCTGCTGCGAAATCAAAGGCTGCGTGCTAGAAACACGACCATGACACATCATCTTCTCTGCCTTGGTCATGGTTACTCTGCACGGGCTGTGACTGCGCGTCTTTCCGATAACTCCGATTGGTCGATCACGGGTACGTCTCGAA
>JBCBRD010000044.1:0-8874 GCA_039819885.1 Pseudomonadota bacterium | reverse complement strand
GTGCGACGGGGGCTGACCGCATACGGGAACAGGGCTTTCAAGCTGTTGTCTACGACGGTAGCGAGACGACAGCAGATCTGAGTGAGGCAATCAAAGTTGCAACGCACATCCTTGTATCTGCCGGACCAGATGCGGCGGGCGATGCCTTCCTTCGCTATCACGAGGCCGACATCCTTGCTGCGCCCCACATCAAGTGGATTGGGTATCTCTCAACTATCGGCGTGTACGGTGATCAGAAGGGCGCGTGGGTGAGCGAAGAAACGCCACCGAACCCGCGTTCGGATCGGACGACCCGTCGCGTTTTGGTTGAGCTTGCTTGGCGAGCGACTGCGCACCAATTGGGTTGTCGGTTTCAATGCTTCCGCTTGGCCGGGATTTATGGTCCTGGCCGGAGCGCCATCGATAAAGTGACGGCGGGCACCGCTCGGCGCATCATTAAGCCAGGACAGGTTTTCAACCGCATCCATGTCGATGATATCGCAACTGCCGTACTCGCTGGGATGTCTGGCGCCGGGACGCAGGAATTCTACAATGTCAGCGATGACGAACCCGCCCCACCGCAAGACGTCATCGCGTACGCTGCTGAACTTCTCGGTAAGCCTTGCCCTCCGGATGTCCCGTTTGAGGAGGCGGAACTTAGTCCGATGGGGCGCAGTTTTTACAGTGATTTGAAGCGGGTGAAGAACAATCGCCTGGAGAGCGATCTTGGGATTACGCTTGCGTATCCGACCTATCGCGAAGGGCTAGAGGCTCTCGCTGCAGCGGTGCGCCAACCAACGTCCGGCTGAAGTTGTTGATGCTATTTGGGCGTTGCCTGAGCCCAGTTGCGATGTTCAACAGCCACTGTCAGGCATTCAGTTTGTGTTCAAATGAGCTTCGTCACACTGTTGGCGAGAGTGAGACGTAGTCTGGTTTCCAGGTGTGGGCCAATAAGAACAGTTTAAAGGGTGGACCATGGGACAGCGCAAGGCATCGCCATACTTGAACCGACTTCTCGGCCTGGCTCTGATCTCGTCGAGCCTGCTCGTCGGCAACTCCGCGCTGACGACCCTCACGCCAAGCTCCGCCCAGGCTCAATCCTCAGACTCCACATTCGATCTCGACAACATCAAACGCATGATGGAAGACATCAAGCGGAAGGCCGATGAAGCGCGGCTTGGCTCGGATCGGCAAGTTGATGGGCGCGTTCCAGATCCATTGAAGGACGACAAAGTTGCAGCTCCGTCGAGCGAGGGCGCGCCATCGCCCGAGAATGCCGAAGCTCCATCGGACCGTGGATCGCAGTCGGTAACGAATTCAAACCCAGTACCTGCTTCGCCGCCGCCAGCAGTCCCAAAAGCAGCGGGAACGAGAGCGGTAACCGAAAAAGCGCCTGAACGAGGCGGGAGTGATCGAAACAAGGCGGCTGCGCCAGCCGTTGGTGCTAGCCCTCAAGGCCCTGACGCTTCGGGGTTCGTGCTCCGCAACAAAACTGATGACCGCCCGGTTGATCCGGTCAAGGCTGCGGCCCGCGAGGACGAGGCGGATGCTGTCCTTGATGCGATCCGGCGGGCACGGGAAGCCCGTGATGCCTGGTTGGATGACAACCCGGATACGGTTCTCGATACACTGCCCAAGACCCCACCATCGCGGCGCTTCGCTGAGCCCTCTCGCGAAGACCCCCGGATTGAGCCAGCTGTTCCTGCGAACGAAACCAAGCGCGCTGCCATTCGAAAGGATGACTTCGATCTCGACGGCAAGCAGGGACTTGGCGGGCCTGAAGGACGCGAACTCCTTCCGTTTGAAGACGACGGAGGTGATTTGCGCTCTGAACGTCCGCTACGGAAACTGGCGAAACCGACACGGCGCGTGACCGTGTTGTTGGTGATGGACGTTGGCAAGACTGGCGTGCGCCGTTGGAGCAAGACAGCCGATCCGATGCTGTGTGTTCAGGAATACTGCTTTTTGAGCCGGGGACCGTCGAAGTCTGCTGTTCGCCACCGGCGGCAGGTCGCGTTTGGTCCATCGATTGCACTTGGAAAGCGTGGACTTGCCTGCCGCTCGTCACCGGCGTGCATTTTCCGAAACGTTGATCTGGGTGCCATCGAAGCTCGTTTGCAGCCGATTGATCTGCGCTTTCTCCGTCATGACCGGCGGGAAGCTGAGCTTGTGAAAGCAGATACCACATGTGCGATGGATCGTGGCAAACTGGTTTGCGGTCAGCCCGTTACGGGCAAAAGCTGGCGGGCTTGGATTGTGCCGGAGCTCACCGCTGAGCTGGCGGGTCAGGCTGCCTTGAAGCGGGCTCTCGCGGAGGGCTTGGGTGGCACGCAACCGCTGACTGCGACGAGCGGCCAAAAGCGCTATCGGAACCGGTAGCGGAAATTGGCAGGCCTTACTGATGCTAGTTCCGGTCCGGTTTGTAGTCAGGTGACCACATCGCCATCGTGCCTGCGCCGGTAAAGTTACGATAGTCCATCTGGCCGATTTTGCGCGTGAACGTCAGTGGCTTGATGGGTGGTGCCGTCAGTGGCCAAGGTTGGGTCACGCCACCGGTGTTGAGCGTCACCTCGAAGTCGTACGTGCCGGGCTCCAAGTCCAAGATCCGCGCCACCGTCTCACCATTGCGCGGCAGGAATTGCACCGTTTCCGAGAAAGATGCCTTGCCGGAAAGCACCACCGGCGCAAAGGGTTTGCGGGGCTCAGTGCGCCAAGTTCCGAGCTGTGCGGCATAGAACTGCTTGCTCTCTAACGAGCGCTTGTTCGTCACTTTCAGATCGACCGAAAGGATTGTTGCTGCGCGCGCGCCATCGTTGGCCATTGTCAACGGGATTACGAATACTTCAAACGGGTTATCAGGGCGATCGGGGTCGGTGTAGTCGATGCGTGGCGGAGCGAACACTGCGAGTTCGGGGGCGCGCAGAACGCTCTCGTAGAATGAGTATCCCGAGAAGGCGAGTGCGAAGGCTGAAATGATGGTTGCAAATGCGCTGCCACCGCCCCCGCCGTAGCGGCCTGCGCGGGCCTGCTCTGCCGTGTCATCGTGTATTTGGTCGATCGCGCGCTTTCTATGCCGCCACATGCGGAGTGCTCCTTTGTTTCGCTCCCGGGCCGTTCCGGGCGCGGTGCGCCCTGGCCATCCGCTGGGGCGCCTGACGACAGGCGGGTCGCCTTGCTCCCCGAGCCTACGGCTCGACGCCTGCTCTATCACCGAAGTTCTCCGAGCGATCGCGTGCACGGATAGCGGCATTTGTGGCAGTGTTGGGGCGATCATCGAAAGGGGTAGGGGCTTAGCGGCCACGTTGTCCGTTGCGTTACCAACCTTCCGATTTCATCTGCCCTTCATCTCGATACACTCCTGTCGTCATCCCGCTGAAGAGCGGGACCTAAGCATATTTCAAGGGCAAAGAGTTTTCGCGAGAACTGTCCAAGCTTTGATTTAGCTAGGCCCCGCTTTTCAGCGGGGTGACGGAAACTGCGGCGTGTTTTGCGGGTTACCGCTCACTGCCCCGCCCTGAGCTGTCGTCCCGAAAGGTTTTCGGCTTGTGATGGTGATGCATGGTGCTGGCGATGTGTCCGAAAAGCTGTTCGGGACCCATGGTGGTGCGGGTGTTGGCGTCTAGGTTTTTGGGGCAGTGCCGATGCGAACAGGTGCCTACCGGCATGGTTCGGTTTCCGGCCTGGCAGATATGCGGCGGTGTCATTTTTTTGGTGCGGTGAAGCCGTAGCAACCTCCCGGCCTGTGGGTGTGGAACGATGGGTCCCGGATCACTTTGTGGACACGGCGTCTCGGCAATGCGGCAGCTTCACCGGCCACAAAGCGTCCGGGATGACACTGTATTAGTTGATACGGGCTTTTCAGTTTGCCAACACTCGGCAAGTCGGTGTTGGAAGGCCCGTGATTGAGCAGGTCGCTCACCCCGCGCACTATCGTCATTCCGGCGAAGGCCGGAACCTAGTTGTGTTTCAACGACGCAGGATTTTTGTGAGAACCGCCCAAGCTGGGACTTGGCTGGGCCCCGCTCTACAGCGGGGTGACGAAAATTGAGGCTGGTTCCGTGCTTCACTAACGTTTTGGATTGCCGCCACGCTTCAGATCAAAACACCCCTGTCCCCATCCTGGGACTCGTTCCACTATGAGGCTCCGGGCTGTTTTAACCCGCCACCGCCTCGATCTCTTTGAACAGCAGCTCGATATCTTGAGGCCTCGACAACCGATGATCGCCGTCTTCGATTTCGGTGATGTGGACCCAGTCACCTCGCAACACTTCTGGGAGCATGCGGGTATGGTCGACGGGGACGGCGTCATCCAAGACGCCTTGGAGGACACGGATCGGGCAACCTGGATTGAAGGGATCGGGCTTGATCAAGTCCTGGCGACCATCCTCAATGAAGGCGCGCGTAATGCGGTACGGCTCACCATAGTCTGATGGCATATCATAGTAGCCCTGACGCATGATCGCCTGCCGACCTTCTTCGGGGAACTTGGCCCACATGAGCTGATCGGTCAGATCCCAGGCCGGTGCGATGAGCACCATACCCCGGATGCGTTCGGCCTGTTCAGGTGCATGGCGCAACAAGCGGCGTAGCAACACGAGCCCGACCTGACCGCCGGTTGATGATCCGACAAGGATCTGCGGACCTGTGGCGACCTTCTCCAAAATCGCGATCGCCTCTTCGACCCAGTCGGAGATAACCGCGTCTTCAAATCGGCCACTGCTCTCGCCATGACCGGAATAATCGAACCGCGTTAACCCCAAACCCTGGTGGGGTGCCCATTCAGCTAAAGCTGTGGCCTTCGTCGACACCATGTCGGACTTCAGTCCTGCCAACCAGATCAGCCCGAGGTTGTCTTTACGCTTTGATGCCTGCGACCGATAGGCAATCGTTCGTGTTTTTGCGCCCGAACCCACTTCAAGTGTTTGCGGTTCGGCGGCTGGCGAACTATGGCTCATGCGTGGACAATCCTTCGAACATACCGTCGTTTCTGCGCGACAAGTCGGCTGAACAGCCTGATGCGGCCGGGCGTGCGACCATACTTCAGATCATCCCCGAACTGGAAACAGGCGGGGCTGAGCTATCCACCGTTGAGATCGCTGAGGCGATTGTGCGTGCCGGTGGGCGGGCGATTGTCTTGTCGGAAGGTGGGCGGCTGGTCGAAACGCTGACAAAGGTCGGTGGCGAATACCATTTCATGGAAGCGGCCACGAAGAATCCAGCGAAGATCCTCATGAATGCCCAGCGCATTGCGAAGCTGTGTGCGGCTGAAGGTGTCGACCTCGTTCATGCAAGGTCCCGAGCGCCTGCATGGAGTGCGCGGATTGCTGCCAAGCGGGCGGGTGTTCCTTTTGTGACGACCTATCACGGAGCTTACAACGAGAAGGGCCGGATAAAGAACTGGTATAACTCGGTCATGGCTTCTGGCGATGTGGTGATCGCCAATTCGAAGTACACGCGAGACCTGATCAAGGCGCGCTATGGAACCGATGACAGCAAGCTGCGCGTGATTTACCGAGGTATCGAAGGATCGGTTTTTGATCCTGACGCAGTCGATCCGTCACGCGTTTCAGCGCTGCTGGCCGCATGGGGACTGAAACCCGATGAGCGCGTGATCCTGAACGCTGCCAGACTGACATCTTGGAAGGGACAGACCGTTCTCATCCAGGCTGCGCGCTTGCTTAAGGACAGAGGTGCTTTGGATGGATGCCGGCTGGTGCTAGCTGGCGATGCGCAAGGTCGGACGGACTACGTGCAGGGATTGAAAACGCAGATTTCGGACGCCGGGCTGGACGATACAATCGTGTTTGCCGGGCACGTGACCGATATGCCCGCCGCCCTTAAGCTCGCGCATATCGCCGTTGTTGCCTCAACCGAGCCAGAGGCGTTCGGCCGAGCTGCCGCTGAGGCCCAAATCATGCGCTGCCCAGTTGTGGCGACTGATATCGGTGCGCCGCCCGAAACTGTGCTGTCACATCCGAATGTGCCGGATTATGTCGCGACAGGTTGGTTGGTGCCGCCATCGGAGCCTGGAGCGATGGCTGGTGCGATTGCAGCGGCTCTGGGCCTCAGTACGGACGGCCGGACCGAGATGGGAGACCGAGCCAGGGCGCACGTCCTGGCGTCGTTTTCGTTAAATGCCATGAAACAACAGACACTTGGAGTTTATGACCAACTGCTTGGTACGCGACTGGAAGCGGCGTTTACTGAAAGCGCACCGCGCAAAGCCCCCTGACGTTTGATGCTGAAAGGCTGGTGATCAGCAAATTCGGCGCTTGACTTGCAGCGGCCTCTTACCGATCCTTCATCTTGTCAGGATAAAATCGCGGCCCGTTCATCGGCTTTGAACGTTATTCAGCCTCGCCTGAACTGACTTACCGCTCAACAATATATGGAGAATTGCCATCCGCCGTCCACACCGCGCCCCGCCAGAACGAGAAGCCCAGGGGCCCCGCATGAACGAAAACATTCGTGTGCGAGAAGTTCGACTGATTGACGAAACCGGCGAAAATGTCGGAGTTGTAGAGCGCGATGACGCGATGGAGCGGGCTTTGAATGCCGGCATGGATCTCGTTGAGATCTCGCCCGACGCCCAGCCGCCGGTCGCAAAAATCATGGATTACGGGAAGTTCAAGTTCGAGCAGCAGAAGAAGGCTGCCGAAGCCCGTAAAAAGCAGAAAACGATCGAGATCAAAGAGGTCAAGATGCGACCGGCGATCGACGATCATGATTACCAAACCAAAATGAAGCACATCAAGCGGTTCTTTGATGGTGGCGACAAGGTCAAAGTCACGCTGCGCTTCCGCGGCCGCGAGATGGCCCACCAGCAACTTGGCATGGCCGTTTTGCAGCGCGTGAAGGCCGACGTTGAAGGCATTGCCAAGGTCGAGACCGAGCCACGTCTTGAAGGCCGCCAGATGCTGATGGTTCTGGCACCACGTTAAAGTTTTATTGGCGGCGTCCGGCCGCTATCCTTGACCTGCGTTCGTCTCCGCCCAATGTTTCGCGCAAGGCGGACGCTGCAAGACTTTTAGTCGAAAAGGTTGCGACCCTAACGGCGAAAGCCTCCGGGGTAACCCCGGGGATACTCTTTGCAATTGGTGCAGGACGTCGCCCGACAGGCGGTACGCTGTCACGTACATTTTGTCGAGCTGGACACGATGGTTGTGGCGTCTGCCTTCTGACTATCGGCCCAGAATATTTGAAGATTAAATGGCGCTGGTATGCCTCATGAAGCTGATTACGAGTGGCTTGCAGTTGGACTTGCGAACCATCTGCTGGCTTCGAAGTGGAATCGTCCAAAGCTTATTGAGACCGCTTCGCTGTTTTTGAGGAGAGAAAAGCGTGACGGTGTCGGCAAACTGATCGACGATATTCTTGATCGACAGCTTCAATCCTATCCACCCCAAGAACACGACTTAGCTGACTTGATCCTGAACTCACGGCATTATCGTCGTGAGGCTATCTATATCGCGAAAGACTGGGCCGACCGTGGGCTAGAGTTTTATCCACCTGCGTTCAATCCGTCCCCGAAGTTTCGGGGGCTCAGGGTTCCAGAGCTAACGACGCAGGGTGACTTGGCAGCCTGGCTCGGACTGTCGATTGGTGAGTTTGATTGGTTTACCGACGACAAGCGTCTTGCGGGACAGACGTTGATCCCGGACTTGCAGCACTATTGGTATCACTTTGTGCCGAAACGGTCGGGAGCGCCGCGTCTGGTCGAGGCGCCCAAGCCTCGTCTTAAGACGATGCAACGGCGGGTTCTATCCGACATCCTTAGCCAGATGCCTGCACATCCAGCGGCGCATGGTTTCGTCGCTGGGCGGTCCTGCCTTTCAGCGGCACAGGTGCACGCCAGCGAGGCCGTGGTCATATCCCTGGACCTTCAAAACTTTTTCGTATCGACACCGCTGCGACGCGTGCACGGCATATTCCGTAGTCTTGGCTATCCGCATCTGACGGCGCGGGCTCTTACGGGACTTGTTTCGACGGCGACGCCTGACCGCGTGTTTAACCGGCCGGATGCCGGAGGTGCTCATGCTGTGCACGTGCGTCGAGACCATGCAGCTCGACACCTGCCGCAAGGTGCACCAACATCTCCTGCGCTGGCCAATCTGGCGGCAAGGCAGTTGGATGTTCGGTTGACCGGTCTCGTCGATGCCTTTGCAGCGCGTTATACGAGATATGCGGATGACCTCACGTTTTCAGGTGATGCGGCCTTTGCCCGTCGTTCTGGTCCATTCATACGGCTGGTCGAAGAGATTGTTGAAGATGCAGGCTATCGACTGAATGCATCCAAAACCCGTGTTTTGCCGCGTTCCATGCAGCAGCGCGTAACGGGTGCGGTCGTCAATGACCACGTGAATGTCGCCCGCAAGGACTATGACCGCCTCAAAGCCATTCTCCACAATTGTATCCGCAACGGGCCACATGATCAAAACCGAGACGGTGTCGCTGATTTCCGAGCGCATTTGGATGGTCGCGTGATGTGGGTCGAGCAGGTCAATCCACAGCGCGGGGCCAAACTACGCATGCTGTTCAATGGCATCTCCTGGCCTGAGTAATAACCTGGCAAATGCTGTTGCGAAATGCGCCCGCGGGCTGTATAAACCGCGCTTCTGAGCCGCCTGGCAGGGCATGCCATGGCGGTTCACTTGCGGGTGGCCTGCTTTGGTTTTCGCTGGTTTCACCCACTTACGCCCCCGATTTATAGTTTCGGACGGTTATCAGGCCCTCGGCTCGTTGATGAGCTTTTTGGGGTTGAACGCCTGAAATATATGGTCGTGTCGGGCCAATCCTTAGACCTGGAGATGCGAAATGCCCAAGCAGAAGACCAAATCAGGCGCCAAGAAGCGCTTTAAAATGACGGCGACTGGCAAGGTGAAAGCCGCTGCCGCT